>CALJMB010000349.1 GCA_937982515.1 uncultured Balneolaceae bacterium | reverse complement strand
TGCCCCAGCTGTTGCGGGTTAGACATATTTTCCTCAAACTGCTGGCGGTTGTAGAAGTCTATGAAAAAGTGACGGTCTTCTTCATAATCGGCCGGACGCAGTGAAAGCTCCTGTTCCTGCGAACCACCCCTGATGGTTTCGGTCTGGCCTTCACCTTCCTGCTGAGAAAGAACGGAAGTAAGCCTCAGAGGCCCCACCTGTGCTATGGATTTGATCCCAAACAAGGCATTACCACCCCGGATCAGGGTATTGCCGGTTTCCATAGTCACGTTGCCCAGTTCCACCCGCTGTAAAATCTCGTCCTCATACCCCTGATAGACGATGCTCAGGCGGTTTTGGAAGTCGAATGCGGCTTCGGTATCCCAGTCTGTCCGGATGGATAATTTGTCGCCGATGGTTCCCTGGATGTTCAGTCTCAGATTCTGTTCAAACGTCGGATCGATCTGTGTTTGCTGATCCGGCGGCAGTATGGGGTTTTCTGTTTTTTGGATAGAAGCCCCCAGGTTCATGTTGGCGGTACCGTTAACGCGAAGGTTTACTTCAGGCTTTCCGAAAATAGAAGTAAATACGGATTGGCGTGCCCCCGGTATATTGAACCTGAAATCCAGCAGGTTGCTGACACTTTCCCCGCTTCTTTCGTATTCCGAAATCAAAACGTGCCAGTTTTCAACAAGCGAGTGGCGGCGGCTTCGGTACGAGTATTCCTCAAAATTCATTCTGAAAGGCAGAGCAAGCGGCACCCCGTCCAGCATTCTCCGGCTGATGTAGGCGCCTGATGAGTCACGCAGGATATGGGTTTGCTCTCCCGGCAGAGTAATATAAAAAAGCCCTGAACGTTGATGAGAAAATGGATAGGAAACCGGGTCGGGTTTAATAAAAACCGGCAGACTGTCTCCGGTGGCCGGTATAAAACTGAAACCGGCGACGTCAGGCCGGATCTGAGCAAAACCACAGATCGGGCCTGCTATCCACGCAATCACACAAAGAATACTTATAGCCAGCTTTTTGAAATTTACTGTGAGCTGCACGTAACCCGTATCGTTAATTTTCGCCTTGGTTTGAAGGCATGGTAAATCCTTCAGTCATTGAGGTGTAAACCCCTACGGTAACTCTGTATGATAAGCAGCTCCTGTTGGTTTCTTAGTGTTTCAGCTATCCCGGCCTGAAAATACAAATATGTTTGTACATCATTTGCGAAATCAATAAAAAAATCATCTGCTTGTACGCAATGTTAAGGAAGCAAGAGCATAGGCCGCATCGCCTGCTTTTAACAGCATGTCACTTATCCGCCCCGGCCGCGTAATTGCTCAGAAGTTATTTTGTAAAAATATAGTATAGGCCTAATTTAAGGGTTGTTCAAACCACATCATCCCCCATGAATAAATTACTTAATAAGCTGCAAATAGACATTCTGAAGAGGCATGCAGGCCCTTTCATCTTCTGCTTTCTCGTGGTGATGTTTATCCTGCTTATGCAGTTCCTTATTTTATATATAGATAAGCTGGTGGGCAAGGGCCTGCCGCTGGGGGTCATTATTGAATTGATTCTCACAAATCTGGCTGCCATGGTGGTTATGTCGGCCCCGATGGCCGTGCTGGTTGCCTGTCTCATGGCGTTTGGCAAATTTACCGAGCTGCAAGAGCTTACCGCCCTCCGGGCCGCAGGAGTAAACCCTATTCATATCATCAACCCGGTGCTGGCAGCAGCCACTATTCTCTGCCTGTTCCTTACATGGTTTGCCAATGATGTACTGCCTGAGTCTAACCAGCGCGCCCGCTCTCTGTTCATCGACATACGATTAAAAAAGCCGGGATTTGACCTCAAGCCCAATGAGTTTTATGATGGTATCGATGGCTATACCTTTCTGGTTAAGCGGGTGGACAGTAATTCGGATTCACTCTATAATGTTACCTTATTCCAGGAAGCTACCTCCAGCAGGCGAAGAGCGTATATTAAAGCCGACCGGGGAAGTTTACATAGCGAAAGTGACGGCCAGACCCTTACGCTTATATTAAAAGACGGTTCTATTCTCAGATCGCTGAATCGGCGGGAGGGGGCGAAAAGGATCGAGGTGTTGGAAGAAACCCATTTTGATCAGTATCGCATAAGTTTTGATCTTTCGGACTTGGCCTTTTCCCGCTCAAACCCGGACCAGCACTCGCGTAATGACCGGACCATGAAAGTTGGAACTATGCTGGCGGTTGTAGATACTCTTAAGCGGGAAATCAGGGAAGAAAAACAGAAGGTGTATAATAACGCCAGTTACATTCTGCCTGTTTCTCAGGCAGACACGGCTGAAGGCACAACAGGCCCGGCCTCCATATATTCTCTGGAAAGGGATTCAATAGACATACCTTATAACAGTGCTTATATCGCTCTGAATACGATGCCTAACGGATCTATCCAGAACCGGACCCACAGCCTGGCGCTAAGCACTCTAAGAAATTATTCGAGCTCGTACGAAAATCTAAATACGAATGTGAGCTGGCGGATCTCCCGGGTAGCGAGCTATATGGTGGAGGTACACAAAAAATTCTCCATTCCCCTGGCTTGTATCATATTTGTACTGATCGGAGCGCCCATCGGCATGTATACCAAAAAAGGAAACCTGGGATATGCCGCATTAATAAGTACCTTCTTTTTAACATTCTACTGGATTACCCTGATTCAGGGAGAAAAACTGGCTGACAGGCTGTATATTTCACCTGCATTCGGGATGTGGTCTTCTAACGTACTGCTTACACTTGTTGGCGGTTACCTGGTAATCAGGCTCTGCACGTCTTTTAGAATAACAAACCTCTGGAAGAGAAGTGAATAAAAAATTAAACCGGTATATCTTTTTCAGACTGCTGACGATCACTGCCTTTGTGCTGATGGTGCTCATTTTCATTTTCCTCGTTCTCGACTTCTCCGAAAACAGTGACGACTTTACAGATAAGGGCGCCACAATGGCCGAAATCTTCGGCACTTACTATCTGAATTACATACCGGAAATGATCCGCCTGGTATCTCCATTAGCCGCTTTTGTAGCCTGCCTGTACTTAACCGGCCAGATGGCCGACCGGTTCGAAATTATCTCCCTCAAAGCCGCAGGCATAAGTCTGTACCGCCTTATTATGCCCTATATTGTCTTTGCTCTTCTGTTGGTGTGCATAATCAGCTATCTGGATGGTTTTGTTATACCTCAGGCCAATTCCGAGAGAATAGCCTTTGAAAACAAGTACCTGAGAAAGCGTACTGAAAAAGTGGACCGCAGCAGAGTATATCGCCAGGAATCGGAGAACTCTATCTTTCATATCAACAGCTTCGATGCAAACAGTCAGACAGCTTACCGGGTACAGGTAGTTGAGTTTAAGGGTGATTCGGTAAGCAAGACGATGAATATCGAGAGAATGGTTTGGCAGCAGGATGAAAACAAATGGCAGCTGATAGATGTAGAAGAACGCATTTTTACACCCATGGGATTTACCTACCAGTATTCCGATTCTGCCGATACCACCTTGAACATTCTTCCCCGGGATCTCGCCCGCACTACTTCAGATATTTATCAACTTACATATCCACAGGCCGTCAATTATATTGCAGCTATTGAACGAAGTGGCGCCAGTGGTTCCGAGTTACCAAAGATACAGTTCTATGGAAGACTGGCGTACCCCGTCTCTATCCTGGTACTCGTAATCGTAGGTTTTGCCATCGCATCGGTACGCCGCCCGGGTGGAAAAGGATTTCATATCGCCTCTGGCCTCACTATCAGTTTTTTATACCTGGCCTTTATGAAGGTCATTGAGCCGTTTGGAGCCCAGGGAGCTATGTCTCCTACCATAGCAGCATTTCTCCCTCATCTGTTGTTCTTTCTATTGGGAATTGGTTTGCTCATCGGCGTTCGGAAGTAGCGGGCAGAGAGTTAGGAACTGGGAATAATCTGCTTTCACAGCGGTATCAACAGAAAGTTAACCTGTTTTTCTCATTAACTCGTGCCGGGTCCGTGATCAACGGTTGCATAGAAGGGAACGCGGATATTGCGAATGAGGCTGGTCTTTGCCGATCATGATATTCGATGCATCATCGGTGCTCACCGGCTCACCTTACTGATCCGACCACTCCGGGTGATTGGATCAGTGAAAGAGACCCGATGCAGTGTCCGCGCTTCCGGGATTATTTTGCCTTCTTATGACACTGAGTAATTGGGAGACTCTTTGGTTATCTGTACCGTGTGGGGATGGCTTTCCCTGTAGGCGGCCGCTGATATCTGAACGAATTCCGCCTGTTGCAGCTCCTCAATATTAGCGGAGCCCGCATAACCCATTGCAGCTCTCAGCCCTCCTACCATTTGATAGGCAACCTCGTGCAAATACCCTTTGTAGGGTACCCTTCCTTCAATCCCTTCCGGTACCAGCTTCTTAATGTCATCTTCTACATCCTGGAAATACCGGTCTTTGGAGCCTTTTTCCATGGCTCCAAGGCTGCCCATACCACGATACGATTTGTACTTCCTGGATTCATAAATGATAGTCTCGCCCGGACTTTCATCCACTCCGGCAAACATAGACCCCATCATTACGGCATCAGCTCCGCCGGCAATAGCTTTTGGAATATCGCCTGTCTGTTTAATTCCCCCATCCGCAATAATTCCGACACCTGCTTTACGGGCATATTCGGCTACTTCCATTATAGCGCTGAGCTGAGGTACGCCTACTCCGGTAACAATCCGCGTGGTACAGATAGATCCGGGCCCGACACCCACTTTCACAATATCAGCTCCGGCATCTACAAGTGCTTCTGCAGCCTGTCTGGTAGCAATATTTCCTGCAATAAGGTTGAGATCAGGATATGTTTGTTTGATTTGTTGAACCATCTTCAACACTCCATCCGAATGGCCATGTGCCGTGTCTACGGTTATCACATCTACGCCTGATTCTATAAGTGCGTCCACCCGGTCCATCGTATCCGGGGTCACCCCTACGGCTGCCCCGACCCGGAGCCGCCCCAGATCATCCTTACAGGCATAAGGAAAGTTCATTTTCTTTTCAATGTCCTTAAACGTGATAAGCCCAACCAGCTTATTATTTTTGTCAACGATCGGAAGCTTCTCTACTTTGTGCTGCTGTAATATTTCCTCAGCCTCTTCCAGAGTTGTGCCCTCGCGCGCTGTGATAAGATTGTCGCGCGTCATGATGGAACTCAGTTTCTTATCCACATAATGCTCGAACCGAAGATCCCGGTTGGTGACGATTCCTTCCAGCATGTTGTCCCGGGCTACAATGGGAATTCCACCGATCTTGTGCTTTCTCATCAGGGCCCTGGCCTCGCGGACAGTTGCATCTTTGTGTAAAGTAACCGGATCGACAATCATTCCGCTCTCACTCCGCTTTACCATGCGTACATGATCTGCCTGTTCTTCTATAGTCATGTTTTTATGTAACATGGCAATACCTCCTTCCCTGGCCAATGCTATAGCCAGCCGGTATTCCGATACCGTATCCATGGCGGCGCTCATAATTGGAATGTTAAGCTTGAGGGTAGGAGTAAGCTGTGTGCTGGTGTCGACATCACGGGGAAGGATCTGAGAATAGGCTGGAACAAGCAAAACATCGTCGTACGTCAGGCCTTGCCGTGTAATTCGTTCAAATGGAGAGGTATTTTGCATCGTATAGGTCCTGGTGCTTTTGAGTCTTATTTGGGAAAAGATAAAAAAAATGTAAACGAAGTGCTTAATGGAATTTTAAGTGAATAGTTACTCATCCGCCAGAAGGTGATTGTATGATTCCACTGCACATTTTATTAGAAAGGCCTGTCAATCCGGGCAGTGGACAGAGCTGTTACGTTCAGTTTGGTGATAGCCTGGCTCTCCGGTATAACTCTGGCAGGGCTCGAAACCCTGTCAGAGTTATCCAGACCTGGCTCCTTTATACAAAGGGGCCGTGCCGGCAAAAGGAAAATTGCCGAGAACGCAACGGCTCTGCTTTCAATGGGTAACTTTCTGGCTTGAACACAGAAGGCAGCCTACCCTGGTATATATGCTGCTACCAAGAAATGGAGTCTGTATTAGAAGATATGGCTTTCATGTAAGTTGGGAGATCAGAGTCTTTTCACTCTCAGCGCCTTCACTGCCGTATCCAGCGAGCAAATCCCATCTTCGTAACAGCTAATCCAATAGGTAACGCTTCTGCGCCGCTGTTCTACATATGGATCGCAGCTGGAATACTGTCCCTGTAACTCATCAACCATAGCCGAAACGTCTTCTTTTATTTCTACCTTAAGGGTATCGGGAAGATGGCCCCACCCCATCAGCTTAAACATTTGCTGAAGCTTGCCATGTTCTCTTTCAGCTTCTATAAATGCTTTGCGAAGTACAGGTTCAACATTAAAGGCCTTAAATTTTGAAGGTGACTTAACAGTGGTTTTCATGGATAACTCGGTTTTATTTGAATTTTACCAGAGTATAACTCCCCATAGTGACACCTATTTGTCACCCCAATCTGTTAATATATTCTGCTAATAGCAGAGTGTCGGGAAGCACCACTTCCCTCTGCATATCTTAGTTGCCCTGAACGGGATGTATACCACAAGATGGTTCTCCTGCCGCCCAGGGCTGTTAAGTTCTACTTAAGATACCTGATTAGGTCGTCCCAAACACTTGCGTTAATAGCGCGGACAGGAGCACGAACGGACGTTCGCACTATACCTTGAAAAAGGTAATATCCTCCCGCCACTGCCGCCGGCTTACCGGCTTGCGGCTACACGCCGGATCCCTGGCAGTCTTGTTCCTTACTGCTTATGACACGAGTTTCGTATCAGAAGCGAGCGGGCGATCGGGATAGATCGATTTTTTGGCGGCCAGCAGTGTATTTTTCATCAGCATCGCTACGGTCATAGGCCCAACCCCTCCGGGTACAGGTGTGATCCAGCTCGCTTTCTCTTTAACACTTTCATAATGGCAATCGCCTGTCAGGCGGTATCCCTTTTCCAGCGTTTCATCGGCTACTCTGTTGATCCCCACATCGATGACAACCACTCCTTCCTTAACCATCTCTCCTCTGATCAGGTTAGGTTGTCCCGCCGCAACAACGAGTATATCTGCCTGTATGGTGTGCGCGGTGAGATCGCGGGTATACTTATGGCAGATTGTTGTAGTAGCTTTACCTTCTCCATCTTCTTTGGAAAGGATATTGGCAACGGGGCGGCCCACGATATTACTTGCCCCTACCACAACGGCATGTTTACTCTTTGTGGGAATGCTGTAATATTTGAGCAGCTCAAAAATTCCTGCCGGGGTACAGGAACGGAAACAAGGGTCGCCCACTGTGAGCCGCCCTACGTTCATGGGATGGAATCCATCCACGTCTTTACGGTAGTCGATAGCTTCAATGACATCGTGAGAAGATAAATGATTTGGCAGGGGGAGCTGGACAAGTATACCATCGACATCATCGTTATTGTTCAGCTTACATATGGTGTTTTTTAATTCCTTTGCTGAAATAGTATCGGGAAGGCGTGTGGTGGCGGTTGCGATACCCACTTCTTTACAAGCTTGTGTTTTGGCATTCACATATACATTTGAGGCGGGGTTGTTACCAACCAGGACAACTTGCAAGAAAGGAGGACGGTTACCTGCCTTTACCCAGTCTTCTACATCTTTTCGGACTTCCTCCCTGGTTATGGCTGCAACTTTTTTGCCATCAATAATTTTGGCTGACATTAAATGGATTTGTTGATTTATTGATTTGTTGAGTTGTTGAATTTACCACCTCCGCCCTCCAATTTCCAGCTTCTGCCTTTCACATGCAGCCTTATCGCTCAATGTCGTACTTCTTCATTTTATTATACATATGGCTGCGCTGTATATCGATGGTTTCCGCTGTCTGAGAAACATTCCAGTCATTTTCTTCCAGCTTGCGCAGCAAAAACAACCGTTCGGCGGCTTCTTTGAAATCCTGAAAGGTTTGTATTTCTTCGAGCATTTCATCCAGTTTCCCGGTATTTCTTCTCTTCGTGAGTGTAAGGTTTTCAATATCCTCCTTTGTAATCTTTGTACCGTTAACCAGCAGCCCCAGCCGCTCAATGACATTCTGCAGTTCCCTCACATTGCCGGTCCACGGATGCTTTTTCATAGCCTCCAGGGCGTCTTCTTTAAATTCAATACCTGAAAAGACGATGTCTTCGTGTGCCAGATTTGCCAGGCAGTGGCGGGCCAGCCGGGGAATGTCTTCGCGGCGTTCCCGCAGAGGGGGCACATGAATAGGAATGACGTTGATTCGGTGGTACAGGTCTTCCCGGAAGTTGCCGGCGAGGATCTCTTCCTGAAGGTTTTTATTGGTGGCGGCAACTATTCGGACATCAACCTGAATTTTCTCAACGCCGCCGACTCTTATTATAGCGCTCTCCTGCAATGCACGCAGTACTTTAGCCTGAGCATCCTGGCTCATATCTCCTATTTCATCCAGGAACAGGGTTCCGCCGTTCGCTTGTTCAAACTTTCCTATGCGCCGGCTGACAGCGCCGGTAAAAGCACCTTTTTCATGGCCGAAAAGTTCACTCTCGAGCAGTTCGGCGGGAATAGCGGCACAGTTGACATCCACAAAAGGGCCCGTACTCCTTTTGCTCTGTTCATGTATCCATCGGGCCACCAGCTCTTTACCGGTTCCATTCTCTCCGGTAATCATTACTCGTGAATTTGTCGGCGCCACTTTCTGGATGGTCTCCTTTATTTTTTTAATGGCTTTGCTCTCACCGATAATTTCAGGAACTTTGGGCAGGCGTGAGCGGATGCTTTTATTTTCTTCCACCAACTGAAAACGATCCAGAGCATTGCGAACGCTTACCAGGAGCCTGTTCAAATCCGGGGGTTTTTCGATAAAATCGAATGCTCCAAGCTTTGTTGCCTCTACCGCTATTTCAATAGTACCGTGTCCGGATATCATGATGACGGGAAAATCATGGCCTTCGTCCTTTAGTTTTTTCAGAACTTCCATCCCATCCATATCCTTCATCTTTATATCGAGAAGCAACAGATCGATACGGGTATCTTTCAGAACTTCGAAGGTGCGCGCTCCGCTTTCGGCTTCCCAAACGCAGTACTTCTCAAACTCCAGAATCTCCCTGAGAGAATTTCGGATGCTTCTTTCATCGTCAGTAATTAAAATGTTTGCCTTGGAATCAGACATATTCCGTTTCTAGTACTTATCGTAAATTTGCTGTAATATTGATTCTTGTATCCGATCTATATACGAAGTTCTTGCCGCATAATTGTTAGCTGCGACAGAGAATATCAGCGGTTTTCCGCTGGATGCTTTCATATACCCGCTTAAAGCCCTTACCCCCGATACATATCCCGTTTTCCCCGCTAAATTCTTCCGTAACCGGCTGTTCCGAAACCGGTACTTAAGAGAGCCGTCTACTCCGGCAACAGCAAGGCTGTTTCGATAAGCTGTAAAACTCTCATGATGCTGCATTTGAACCAACAGGTTACTCAGATCTTCCATTGTAAGAAGAGTGGAAGGAGCCATTCCGGCCCCGTCTGTCATTTTTATGCGTGTAGTATCCATACCCATCGCTTGTGCAAAATCTTTTACCAGCCTCAACCCAAGCTCAGTACTGCCTCTGGTATCAAAATGTTCGGCGGCAGCGGTCTTTAATAACATCTCAGTGTAGAAATTATTACTCTCTTTGTTTACCTCTTTAAGTAATTCCCTTAAGGGTGGAGAGCGATGAACCCTGAATACCTTATACGCGTCGCTTTCCCAATCGTGGGACTGGCTGTCAATAATAATTCTTCCAGACAGGTGGATGCCTCCGGTTTCAAGATACTTCCTGAACGTATCCATAAAGAATAAGGAAGCATTCATAATCGATAACGATTCTTCTTCGTAGTAATTCTGCGGCACCTTGCTCCGTAGCAGAATAGTGTTGGTACCCAAAATACGCTGGTAAAACTCATCGTATCCGGACTGGGGCGGGGTAATTACTTGTTCATTTATGAACTCTACATAGTCGGTATCGAACGGGAACCACTGGATGCCCGGAATCTCGCCTACTTCTTTATCGCTTAACACCTGTAGGTCAACTGCATTTTCGTTGAAAGAAAGAGCATTGATTTCCACTCCATAATAGAACGAAAGATCATCCCAGCTCCAGCCTTTGGGGTAGGGATGCTGATCGAAATACGAGTCGTTGCCAATCAGATTTCCGTCTATCCTGGTTATGCCTGCAGAATCGAGAGCTGCATAAAATTTTTCAAAGACGTAAAACTTATTTCCGTTATAAAATTTCCCATTGATGGAGGGATCTCCCATCCCTCGTATGATTATATCTCCTTTCCATACGTTCCCTTCCTGATACCCCATCCCATACATATAGGTCCGGTATCTGTAATTTTCACCCAATGCATCGAGTATGGCAGCCGTAGTGAGCAGTTTTAAGTTAGATGCGGGACGAACAAGTTTATTAACATTATATCCATCTAAAATCGTACCTGAAGAATCCCGGACTATTACCGACCAAAATGCCTCAGAGGCCCTGCTGTCTTCCACAGGTTGTATAATTTCGGGCGAAAACAGGACTGACTGGCCGGATATTTCTTCCGGCAATACCGAAATTACTAAGATAAAAGCTATAAAAATGGTCCTGGAGAAGTGCTTATAGCTCATAATCAGCCAGCTTTAA
The DNA here is from genome assembly GCA_937982515.1 of uncultured Balneolaceae bacterium. GTDB lineage: Bacteria > Bacteroidota > Rhodothermia > Balneolales > Balneolaceae > CALJMB01. The sequence continues at coordinate 23,850 of CALJMB010000349.1, read as the reverse complement.
CAATTATTATGGTAACAGAGTGGGTCAGTTGCCGAAGTGGGCCTGTTCTTCATTTCTGAATAACTCAATGATGTCTTTTGCCGTTGTACTCTCTTTCAATCTTTGCCTGAATTCATTGTTGTTCATAAGTCTTGAAATCCGGCTCAGCATCTTGATATGCAAACTATTGTTCGACTGCGGACCTACCAATAAAAATACCAACGAAACCGGTTCCCCGTCAATAGCATCATAGTGTACCGGATTCTTCAAAAGAGCAAACGCCGCATAATTATCCTTGATACCCGGTGCTTTTCCATGCGGGATGGCAAGGCCTTTGCCCACACCTGTAGACATGATCTCCTCGCGTTCAAATACGGCCTTGCGAATCGCTTCCAATTCTTTTTCAGTAACTTTCGATGAAAGAGATGATATTAGCTTATTTAATATTTCTGTTTTGTTTTTTACATCCAGGTCAGGTAAAACTGTTTTCTCCTCTAACAAACCTACAATATTCATCTCAATGGTTTTTCAAATTCATCATTACAGTTATTCCATGCCAAATATACTCATCGTTTCAGTTTTGATACAATTTATTTAAGAATAGTTTCTTATCGGACTTCAGGGGAGCAGGCGGGTGTGATATGGGCTGTCTCTTCAGAACCTGATCACCTGGTGTGCCTGGATTCTTAAAAAGCAGCAAAGCAGGCATCCTTATCAGTCCCGTGTATCTCTTCTGCAACAAATTTTGTAAACTTGGCCCATGGATATGATCAAAGGAATAGCAGCTGTTTTTATTAAGGATGTACAGACAGAGTTACGTACCCGTTACGCCATCAATACGGTATTGGCATTTGTCGGGGCGGCTCTTTTGCTTACCCTGTTTTCACTTCAGGCCGATCGCCTGCCCCCCACACCCAAAAGCGGGCTCATCTGGATTATCATCCTCTTCGCAGCACTTTCAAGCCTCTCGCGCTCTTTCGTGAAAGAGGCTGATGGACAAACGTACGACCTGCTGCGCCTGCATGGTGAGTCATCAGAAGTGTTCCTGGGCAAGCTGGCCTATAATTTCACCTTTACATTTTTGGTCAATCTTATAACTTTCGTGCTGTATATTTTTTTGCTTGGATTGCCCGTGGCAGACTTCGCGGCCCTTACCCTTGTGCTGATTTTGGGCACGGCCGGGCTATCCGGAGTTTCAACCATGCTGGCAGCTATTGTCTCGCAGGCCGACAGAAAAGGGGCAATATTTTCTGTACTCGGCATTCCCCTGATGTTCCCCCTGATTCTCATTCTGGTTCAGACAACCAAGGCCGCTCTGATGGAAGGGATTACTCAGAACTATGTAGACGATTTCTGGGCTCTGGTCGGATACGCGGGTGTAACTATAACAGCAGGATTTCTGCTTTTTGATTACCTTTGGGAAGAATAATGACCAACTATCAGGATTTCAGATTTAACTTCGGTGACAGAAGGCTTATAGGGCAGCAACTTGCCAAAGAGCATGTAACCCGCATTATACAGTCGGGCCGCATCAGTCATGCCTATCTGTTTTCGGGCCCTTCCGGCGTGGGGAAAAAAGCTTTTGCACTGGCCTTTGCAGAGATTATCAATGGCATCGATCACCTGACCAATATAGGCAAGCAGGCCTTTTCCAGAAAGTCATCCTGGTTCACCCATCCGGACATCCATGTATTCCTTCCCGTACCCACTACGTTTACGGTAGAGGAGGTACGTTCCAGGCTGGAGCTTCTGAAAGAAGATCCTTACGAGATTGTAGACTTCAGCCTGAGGCCGTCGCTCTCGAACGAGGAAAGCTCTAAGAACCTGAGAGCTTTCTATCCGATAAAGTATTTCCGGGAAGAGATCAAACCGGCCTCTTACCTAAAGCCAAACGAAGGGCGAAAAACCATCATCATCATCACGGATATCGAGAATATGCGCAAGGAAGCGGCCAATGCATTTCTCAAACTACTGGAAGAACCTTCAGAAAACCTGATGTTTCTGCTTACTACCCAACACACAGAAGCGCTGCTGCCTACCATCACATCCCGCTGCCAGCACATCCAGCTCACGCCCCTGAAGACAAGCGAGATTGAGCAGGCCTTGATTCAACAAGACGGGTTGCCGGAAGAGGATGCCCGTTATCTGGCCCGTGTATCCGGCGGGAATTATGCCATGACCCGCTTCTTCGATGTTAAAACGCTGAAAGCTACACGGGAAGAGATCATCGAATTTCTCAGGTACGCTTATGTTCAGGATGCCATCAACATTATTGAAGTTGCCAAAAACTGGCAAAATAACAGAAGCCTGGAGGCGCAGATAACCCTGCTGAATGTCATGGAGGTTTTTCTCCGCGATCTGTTGGTATATCGGAACACCCAAAACACAGCCCTTATTACCAATGCAGATCAGGTGGATGTCATACAAAAGTTTTGCGCAACACTCACAGATGCCCGGCTGGAAGATATGATCGAACAGATTAGCCGCTGCAAACCGCTGATCTATCAAAACGTTCAGGCAAGGCTGATCTTCACAACCCTGGCCCTTCGGTTTTTTAACCTCATGCGAGGCGAGGACCCGGAAATAGCACACAAAGACCCCTGGAAACATTTACCTGCCTTTGTAGATTAGTATCATGAAGCGAGAACCCATACCGTTTGTTAAGATGCAAGGTAGCGGCAACGATTTTGTTGTTATCGACAACCGTAAAAACCAGTATTCCCTGGAAGAAGTTGTTGAGTATACGCCCCGCTTGTGTAACAGAAAATACGGTGTGGGAGCCGACGGGCTAATGGCGCTTAACCCGCCGGAACAGCCCGGCCTGGATTATACCATGATCTACCGCAATGCCGACGGAAGCGATGCAGGCATGTGCGGCAACGGATCCCGGTGTCTTGCCCTCTATGCATCGCAGCTGGGACTGGGAGCGTCTTTAACGTTCAATGTGCATGAACATATCTACTCGGCCCGGATTCACGATCAACAGCAGGTTTCGGTGGCTTTTCCCGTTGAAGTGACGGTCGCCGAACTCCAGGATGATGACGGCTCCACGCTGTATCAGGCCTATACGGGAACCGAACACATCGTCCGAATGGTTACCGGATCTTTACTTAAGGATGAAAAGCAGCTCGCTATTGAAGGAAGGAGACTCCGCAAACATGCCATGTTCCAGCCCGGTGGAACAAATGTAAATTTTATGTACGGCGGAAAAGGCCAACAGCCGTTTATACATACATATGAGCGAGGTGTTGAGGATCTGACACTGGCATGCGGTACCGGCGCCATAGCCTCAGCCCTGGTCTGGCACCATAGGCAAGGTTCTGTTGAGATCGACAACAGGGTTGAAATCCATACCAGCGGAGGAGCACTACAGGTTTACTTCACCTACACGCCGGAAACAGCTTCGTACACCGATATCAAACTGGAAGGCCCTGCTCACTTTGTGTTTGAAGGAACTTTTTATGTGTGAGCGTTTACCCCTATATCCCCTAAAGGGGACTTTGGGTTGCATGCTGGTTCTATCATTCGGGCAGGTTAAGATGTAGTACATCTTGCTCTGCCGCCTGCTGCGTAATATCCTTCTACTGATCCGATCACTTAGAGTGATCGGATCAGTGAGGAGTGAGTGATTCGCAGAGCGCATGGCGCAAAGGGCATAGCGTCCCCCGGGGTTCACGCTATGCACCAAAGCAGCCCACAGACGCCTCACACGTTGAATGTCCACACGCCTTAAGCTTCTTATCACGAACTCACACCACCCAAACTCAGGTCATGTTCAAGAACTCCCTGTTCCCTCTTCTCCTTATTTTCTTATGCGTGACCGGCTGTACCGTTCAGCAAACAACTCTGGACAATACCACCCGCTCACCGGGCTCCAATCTGAAGAACGCCTTTGCCGTAGCGCCGCAGGTTGCTGCACCCCGGTACATTCAGAGCATTCAGCTATACCGCAGCGGCTCGCCGGATAATCCCCCCATAATTCAGCTGGGAGAGAGTGAACAGCTCGTTCTGGAATTCGATTATTTGGGTGATGCCGCTAAGCAGTTCCGCATAGAAGTGACGCACCGGAACAGGAATTGGGAGGAAAGCGCTCTTGCCCCGGGATTCTACCTTTCGGGCTTCAAGACAACTTACCTAAGCGGCGGACTTAAAAGCCTGAGCCGTCCTCCCTCCTACTTTCATTTCACTTATGCATTTCCAAACCAGCAGCTATCATTTAAAGCCAGTGGCAATTACCTCTTATCCGTCTATAATTATGACTCCGGCGATCTGCTTTTTTCTCTTCCCTTTTTCATCACTGAAAATGAAGGGATACTGGATACGAATATCGAAAGCGTTTTTGCCCGCCGGCAGGATCTGCGGCGCCAGAGCCAGCTCTTCAGCCGGTATACCTACCCGGAATTTGTAGAGTTTCCCCGGTTTGATCTCTCTTTTCAGTACGTACCAAACCAGTTCTGGGGGCGGGCCCGGCAAGTGGAATTCTTCGATACATCCACTCCCGGGCAGGTCCACTTTCACCTGGGCCAGGACCAGGCATTTGTAAGCGATTATACCTTCAACCTGCTTGATCTCAGTACATTAAACGCCTTCGGAGGGCAAATTCTGAGCGTGGAAGAGGGGCCTGTTCCACCCCGGGTCATTCTTCGGCGAGATGTGCAGAATCTGGATCCGGATTTCAGCCTGCCCCCCGGCTCGCCATTCGGTATCCCGTCTGATGAACGTGATGCTTCTTACGCTTCTGTCAGCTTCAGGCTGGAGACAACCGGCGCCATCGGTTCTCAACAAAGAATCTATCTTGTGGGCGACTTTAACAACTGGACGATCCATGAACGCAACCGCATGAGGTATGATGCCCGCTCCAAATGGTGGAAAGGCCAGGCGCTGATAAAAGAGGGGCAGTATGCCTATAAATATGTACTACTCAGACGGGGGGCAATCGACGACCTCAGCCTCGATCAAAGTTTTGTCCCCTCCGCGCAGGAATACATAACACTGGTATACTACCGCGATCCCACACGTAACTACGACCGGTTGCTTCAAGTGGATCGGATAATCAGTAATTGACAGGAAATGAAGTATTTAGCCGCGGATCTGCGCGGATGAACGCGGGTGGAGGCGAGCCACAGATGGATGCAGATGTGACAGATGGTTTTTTGCAGGACAGGCAGGTTGCCCGTCATTCACCCCTGAATCCCCTAAAGGGGGCTTGTTGGGCTCGTTGATTCGCCAGGAGAAGATGTAGGACACCTTGGAGGTGTGCCCCACCTGAACAGGCTTTTATCTGTTGAACCAGCATATCTCTCCAAAGTCCCTTTAGGGGATATAGGGGTCATTCCGGCCTGTACCGATGAGGACCGATATCTTGTAACGGTAGTACAAGCACTTTGTAATAGCGGTACAAACACCTTGTAACGGTAGTACAAGCATCTTGTAGCGGTAGTACAAGCACCTTGTACCGTAAGGACGAGCGATGTGTATAGTAAGCACAAGGGGCTTGTGTAGTAAGGATTCTGGCGGGAAAAGGCCCTGGAGGATTTTAGAAACCTCCAGGGCTTTAAAAAATCCGGAGCTATTTAAAAGTCTATGCCGATAGTAAAGTAGTGAATCGGGCGGCCATCGAAACCGTCGCGGTAGTACGGCCAGCCGATATCGTACCGGAAAGGCAAGCCCAGCAAGATGGTGCGAATGCCGAACCCCGCGCCGATCAACACATCTCCGGTATGGTATGGAAGCCGCTGATATCGGTTTTCCGAGGTATTCAGGTCGGCCGGTTCTTCTTCGAGGATGGTTTGCTCCACCCGATCCCAGAACAGCTCGTCTCTCTTCTGGACTTTAAAGTTCAGTTCTGCCTCATTTTCTCCATAGGGGATTTCCGATCCGTCATTAAACCGGATAGAGAAGGGGATTCTCTCTCCCCAGGCCATCCCGGCATCGATAAACGCCACGCCCGTCAGGTTATAAAGGGGTAAAATAGGGATAGGCCCCGGCAAGATCGCGGCAAAAAGCGGAAACCGGAATTCGGCGTTGAACAGTGTAAACCGGTCGCCATAGATCGAGTTATATTCGTGGCCGCGCAAGGGCAGTGCGGGTAGCGTAAAGAAGGTGTCGCCCAGCCGGTCGACCGGCAGGGAGTTTCCGGCCCACCGTTGGTTGATCCAACCCAGCATACCTCCCATAAAAAAGGTCTGAGAATCTCTGCCGAAGGAGGCGGCGCCGGAACCCCGCAGGGCGAAGGTGTATCCGTATCCCAAATTAAAATACTTTCTGTAATCGCCCAAAACCGAGACAAACTGCTGCGTATCGTTGGTTATGGGAGGGCTTGCCGATAAGCTGACCGAGAATCTGGTGCCTGCTTGCGGAGTAATGAATCCCGGCAGGGTTTTATCCTGCGTATAGATGATTTGCGGGTAAGCGAATGTAGAATTCTCGTTTTGAGAGAAGTCGCTCCCCGCAATGCTGTAATCCTGGTAAAGGCTGATCATGGACAATCCGAAATCGAGCCTGCGGAACTTATCCAGCGGATAGCTTGCGTTGACTCCCCCGCCGAATGATCTGAACCTCAGAAGCTGCCCGGAAAAGGTTTGATAGGCGCTGGATGAGTGGGAGAAGTTGAACAGCCAGTTAACCCTGTTTTTGAAGTACCCGTATTGGAGGAAATAGTCGCTGTTGCGGAGGTCGAATACAAGGTTACTGCCAAATGCGATACGGTGGTTTCCAAGCAGATCGCTGAACATAATCTGGGTTAACCCATACGTTCCGTAGTAGGTGGAAATACCCCCGCCGGCATATACAATATCTGTTGAAAATTTCAGCCGGTAATCTCTGGGCTGGTACCGCCCGTCTTCGGTTATATTGTTGTCAGGTTCAAACTTCGCCTCGTCCAGATACATTTCCTTAAAAACAGAATCTTGCTGAACTTCCGGGGCGAAGACATAGTTCCGGAAGTCTATGCTGTCACCGCTCTGGCTTGCCGTATCTGCGGCTAAGGTATCCTGTTGACTGGTGTCTACTGTGGCGGCAAAGCTTCGGGCGGCCTCTTCATCTGCCAGGCCGGGTGTTCTGAGCATCTGCTGCACGTAGCCTACAGCGGGAACCCGCTGTGCTTCTGTCTCATTAGCTCTGCGCTGAGCCCAGTGGTTCGGCGTAAGCTGTGAATCTCTTTGCCTGAGGGAGGGTGAACGCACTAAAAAAACGTGCAGATACCCTTCATTCACCGAGTTTACTGCCAGACGGCTGCCATCTGCGCTTATAGACATCTGCATGACCCCCGTCTGCAAATTGGTAAGCGGAGCAACCGTTCTGTCATCAAGATTCATCTGATATATATTAGGAATACCATTTTGATCTGAAATATACACCAGCTGTCCGGTGTGGGTAGTGGCGGGTTGCCTCTCATTCCACTCCGGGGTTTTAGTGAGCCGGGTTGCCTGGCTGGCGCCCGGAGTTACGGCGTAGATATCGGTGGAGTAGATAAAGTCGTTTTGTAGCAGATAGGCATTATTTTTATAGCGGTTCAACTCCACATTGTCCCCGCGGGCAGAGGAGAAGAAGATGGTTTCGGAATCACTGCTCCAGGCCGGTTCGTAATCGGGTATTACGTCATTGGTCACATTAGAAAAGTCCTGAGTTTCCAGGTTATACAAAAAGATATCCTGGAACGGGCCGTAACTTCCGTCAAAAGCGATTTTTTTACCATCGGGCGACCACGCCACCGAACCGATGGCATCGAGCCTCGGGAACTCTATCATGCGCACATCTCCCGAGTTATAATCGACAATAGCCAGATTGTCTGCGCCCTTGGATTTTGCAGAAAGGGCAATTTTGGTGCCGTCGGGCGACCAGCTTAGATTGGGATTCAGGATATTGAGTTCTTCAAAGTTTACGTTGTCTGAGCCTTTGATCAGTGTTTTTAGTTTTTCTCCCGTAACCGCGCTTATAACAACGACGTCAAAAAAGCCGCGGGCATTGGTAATCATGGCTATTTTGTCTCCTTGGGGAGAAACGGCGGGGCTGGTATTATAGCTGCCGTATTTTCCCCTGGGCGTCAGCAGATTTGCGAAGTTTTCAAGCTTTTCCCGCTCGGCCACTTCAGGGAAGTACCGTTTTTCGTAGTAGTCTATCCACCTCTTAGACAACTCTTCCAGCGACAGGCCCAGGGCCTGCCTGAAAGCGATTTCTACATTGCGCTGGCTTCTCAGCGCCTGAAGAATTTCGGTAATCTTTTCCCGCCCGTACTCTTCTACGATGTAGTTCCAAACCGACTGGCCGCCCCGGTAGGCAAAATATCCGCCCAGCTGCGGTATGGGCGGCAAATAGTTGTTGATGACGGCGTCACGCACCCACATGTCTGTATTCGTATCCCAGCCCAAAGACAGATACTCAGACAGCCCCTCATTGAACCACAGGGGAATCTGCAGCTGGTTCCCCCCGCTTATAATAGACTGCAAGCTGCCTCCATAGTACATGTCGTTGATAACCGCGTGGGTCAACTCATGATGTAACGTGCTGCGGAACTCTGCGTAGTCTCCGTTGAAAGGCATGGTGATACGGTTCTTGTACAGATCCGTAACTCCCCCAATACCCTCGGCATCTATCGGAAGGGGAACGACATTGGTCTGAGAGAAGTCGTTGTGCGAATCATAAATGATTACCTGAATACGGTCGGCAATTTTATGCTCGAAATCTTCATGCAATTGCCTCAGAGAAGCCTCCAGTGATATAGCTGTATAGTTTGCCAGGTCATAGTTTTTCGATTCATAGTAATAGACATCAAAATGTTTAGACTGGATATACCGCCAATTGAAATTTTTATACTGCACTCTGTTTTTGCCGAATGAGAAGTATTGGGCATATGCCTCGTTCACTCCTGTGGCGGCCATCAAAACAGACAACGCCAGTGCAAGCAGAAGTTTGGGAGAAGACCGAAGTGGGTTCATAATAATATGTTTTAAGATGGCATGTGATATTTCAACCTTCAACAAGCTGTAAATCTATTTGACGCTGCTCTATATTAGCTCTAACGACTTTGACTCTGATTTCTTTCCCCAACCGATATTCTTTACCCTTCGAACGCCCGACCAAACAGTGGCGGCGCTCATCGTACACATAATAATCATCTTTCAGATCACTTACCCTGACCATCCCCTCGCAGTGGATGTTCTTGAGATTAACAAAAACACCTTTATCCATTACTCCGCTTATAACGCCGTCGAAATCCTGTCCGAGCCGCTCGCTAAGATATTCAACCTGTTTTAGCTTAATGGAATCGCGCTCTGCATCGATAGCGGCCCGTTCCCGCTCGCTGCAGTGTATGCCGTGCTCTTCCAGTTCATTATAACGGTAGCCTGATTCTGCTTTGTTGTACTTTTTCAGCAACCGGTGCACGATTACATCGGGATAGCGGCGTATGGGGCTGGTAAAATGCGCATAATGCCTAAAACCCAGCCCGAAATGGCCGATATTCTTCGGGCTGTATTCTGCTTTGGCCATGGCGCGAAGCATTAGGTCGTTAACCGTCAGCTCCAGAGAAGTATTCTCTACCTGTTTAAGTAATGTATTAATAGCCTGAGCGCTTATCGTTTTACTGTCGATCCGGAAATCGATTCCTATAGGTTTTACATTTTCCTGAATATTCTTCAATTTTTCAACATCAGGTTTATCATGTATACGATAAAGGAAGGGATATAGATCCTTGGTTTTTTTCTTGTTGGAGCGTTTTCTCAGATTGTCGATATGAATGGCCACGGTCTGGTTGGCCAGCAGCATGCACTCCTCTATGAGGCGGTGTGCAAACAGGCGCTCTTTCAGTATTACGTCTACCGGTTTCCCATTCTCATCCAGAATGAACTTTGGCTCGGGCGTCTCGAAATTGATACTCCCTTCCCTGAAGCGCTTATCCAGCAGAATACGGGCAAGTTCGGCCGCCATCTTCACTTCTTTTGAAAACTCGCTCTTTGCCCCATCTATTACTTTCTGAGCCTGTTCATAACTGAACCTGTAATTTGATTGGATGACCGTCTCTTCGGTAGAATAATTCACTACCTCGCCCTTAGGTGTAACTTCCATGAAGCAGCTGTAAGCCAGTTTATCTTCCCGGGGACGCAGGCTGCACACGCCGTTGCTTAGCTTTTCCGGCAGCATAGGAATAACCCGGTCTACCAGATAAACGCTGGTACCGCGCCGCCAGGCTTCCTGATCCAGCACGGAATCGCGTGGCATGTAATGTGTAACGTCGGCTATGTGTACCCCTAGATAGTAATTTCCGTTATCCAGCCTTTCAATGCTAAGGGCGTCATCAAAGTCTTTAGCATCTTCCGGGTCGATGGTAAACACTACCTTATCGCGGATATCTTTCCGCCGTTTAATCTCTTTGCGGGGGATATCGAAAGGAATATCGTTGGCATAAGCTTCTACCTCTTCCGGAAAAGGCGCTTTGATCTGGTTCTCCGCCAAAATGGAAAGCAGATTGGCTTCGTTCGTACCCTCCTTGCCCAGCACCTGAATAACTCTGGCTTCCGGCAAAGATTTGGGGTGTACCCAATCGACCAGTTCAAACATAACCTTATCGCCGGGTTGAGCCTCGCCAATATTGTCGGGGAGGATAAAGAAATCTGTGTGAGCCGACTTCTCATCCGGTTCAATGAGATAGTTTTCTTTGCCTTTTCTGATCAGGGTACCTACAAAAATCTCCCTGCCGCGTTCAAGAACCTCCAGCACTTTGCCTTCTTTGCGCTTATCCCTTCCTCTTCCGGAAAAAAGCTCTACTTTTACCTCATCATCCTGCAGAGCCATTCCCAGATTCCGGGATGCCACACGCACGTCTTCATCAAACCGGTCGGTTATCAGGTAGCCGGTGCCCCTTCTGCTGATGTCGATTTTACCCGTCACCACATTGGCTGGTGTATCTGAACCTTTGCCTCCGTTAGAGGCTGCTAACTGTATGGCTCCTCCCTTCTTCTTGACGATGAGATTCCGATCGAATAAACTGTTTATCGCTCTCTTTAGCCGCTGATTCTTTTTCTTATTGTCTACCTTCAATATGCTTTGAAGTACATCAAAGGGAAGGTGGGAATCAGGGTTGTTTCTTAATATATCAAGGATAATTTCCTCAATAGTTTCTCTTTTGCTTTTAGACATCTAATAAATAATATGTTATTCTTATTTTCGTACGTGTTTGGCGATTGAGATCTTCCGGGGGGAGTGCTCTCCATTTCGAAGCAGGACTTTTTTGCCGGTTCTTCATTCAACCACTAAACCCGTTATCTTCACTTTCCCCTGTTTAGTCATCCGAGGCCAAAGGCCGTTCAATTTGCAGTTCTTCAGGCTTAATTCCAAAGATGCTCATGAAGGTTGACCTGATTTTTTTGCCCAGGTCCTTCCAGGTATTAAACTGCACCTTTGCCTCTAAGCCGATTCCATCAACAGTTGGGGTAACATCGCCGGCCCGGGATCCGTTTGACAGATTCCCCATAGTCTGGTCTTGCCGGTGAAAGGCTGTAACGGAAAGGCCTTCATTAATCCTGTACGTTGCGTTCAGATCTCCAATCCGGTCTCCCAGGGAATTTTCTGGATTACCGCCTGTAATTTGCCCTTCCCGCCGAAAGATGAGCTTATCGTTATACAATCTCAATGCAATTCCCAGATCAATTTCATTGTAGGCGTTTAAATTAAAATCTATATCAAAACGGCTAACATCACTGTTAAGCAATGCATTCATTTGATTGGAAAGTAATGGGCTTATAACCTGATTCGAGAGCAGCGGATTTATCACCGTTGAACTCCGGGCCAGGTTTTGGCTAAGAGTAGAAGTAGCCTGATTGTAGGATTGAGACGGAATAAAGTTACCCGTCAGCAGTATGCTGGCAGCCTGTAGCAACTTTCCCTGTTCATCTCTGTTAATTTCATTGATAGCAAAAGACAGTGTTGAATTGGACGAGAGGTCCAGCGAGTTAGGCAACCGGAAAAAGTAGTTATTTTCTACGCTGGATACGGTACCGTTAATTTCCAGAATCAGGTCTACAGGAACCCGCTGCCCCCCGCTTTCTTCAAAGCCGGTCTCAGTGTCCTGGTAGTTAAGGGTGGAAATATTGGGCCGCGCGCGATAAACAGCACTGATATCCAGACGCGCATTATCGGGATCGCCCTGCCAGGAGATACTGCCGCCGTTTTCCAGCTCCAGCCTCCGCGTAAATATTTCGCCACTGACAAACTGATAACTTCCGCCGGTTATATTATAACTGCCAAACATCCGTACTTCTTCATCCTGCATGGTAATCCGAAGCTGGCCCGTGCCGGCAGCGGTCAATATCTCTCCGGTAACCGGATCAAAAATAAGGTCTACGTTTATGTTGTTAGGCGCGTTAAACTGAAGATCCAGGTCAAAGCGTTCATTAAAAGTAAGATCGTCTATAGCTTCTTCGAGCCTGCCTTTGTCCACAGAGGAGCTCTGACCATTCTCTTTGACGAGGTTGAGCTGGCCTCTGCGGCTTACATCAAAGGAATCTACAAACTGGATAAATCTATTGTTCTGGTTTAATTCTGTCTCCTCTATAAGCGGTATGGAAAGCTGAGATTCTGCGTTAACCGCAATGGGCTCTGTTGTCCTTAAAAATAAATCCGTATTGGCGCCGGTCAGTTGTACAAGTCCGGTACCGGCCACCGTTCCGTAAAACGGAGTATCCGGATCAAAATCATTGTTAAGAAACTGCAGATTATTGAGCCTGAGTGAGAGATCGAGAAACGTAATGGGATTGAAATCATTCAAATCCACCGTACCCCACAGAAGTCCCGTTCCCCCCTGAGTATCAATAACATCTACCGAGTCGATGAGTACGCCATCATGACGATCTAAAACCACGTGCCCGTTCAGGAAGTAGTTGGTTTCCAGAAACTTGGGCCTTGCAAACACATGATTGGTCTGGAAGTCGGCATGAAAGTCGATATCCTCAAAATTACCTCTCAGATACCCTTCCCCACTGGCTTCCCCTTCCATAGAATCAAATATTTTTACAATAAGAGGAAGCACCCACATATCAATTTTGTTAAAATTAACATCAAAGTTGTAAAGGGTATCCTGTACTGCATCGGGATCCGGGGTAATAAAATATCCATTCAAGACGATATCCTGGCCGATATTGTCATTCATGCTCAGATAGTCCGGATATTTGGCCGGATCTGTCAGAATCTTTATTTGAGTGTCAAACCTCTGGCTGTCGGGGTTATAAGTGCTTAAAAATGAGATATCTCCGATAAGTCGGTCCTGGATAGAAAACCGATCTACATTCAGCATCCCCTGCACAGATGGCCTGTGGGTAAGTGAGCGGGTTAATAAGTTGCCATTGAGTGCTCCGCTAAACCTGACGCGCCCGCCTATGAGTTCTGAAATCCGCTCCAGATTTACATCCTGAATAATATAGGATAGTGAATCCGCCCGATTGGGACTGAGGGTTCCCTTCAGCTCAAGATATTCATCCTGGTTTTTAAAGCTGAAATTATTAAAAGACAGTTCATTCTTTCGGTTGTATATTAAACCGGGTGTGGCTTCACTCTGCCACGCATAGGTATTATTACCCAGGAAAAAATCATCGACAGAGATATGAATGGCCGAATCCGCCAGGGAGGAGTTCAAAACCAGGTTTAACCGGGCATTATCTGAGAAGCGGCCAACCTTTTGGACAAGTTGAAGCGAGTCTTTCCTGAAAGCCAGATCCAGTATCAGAGAGTCCATATTAAGCATGGCCGTTTGCATATGTGAGATGCTGGTTTCGAAATCGATGCTCGAAAACTCTTTCAGTTTCATACCTCTTCTAAAGCTGGCCGTTAACTGGGCATTGGATCCGGCCAGGTGCAGGTTGTTATATCGAATGCTATCGGCTCGCGCTTTCGCTGAAAACAGCAGGCGGGAGGAATCAGCGTTTACGTTAAAGCCAAACTGCACATCTGTAGCTACCGTAGGAAAATCAAGCCAGTATTTCTTTATCAGAGACAGATTTTTAGCTCTAAAGCTTCCATCGAGAATAAGCGATTCCAGGTTAGCCGGGGCCCGGGAAATAGTTGCATACGGCTCTTCGAGAAGCACCTCTTCCCGGATCCGCTCTTCAATATATCCGCTCCAGTGCATGGCATGGCGTATAATGTTGGATGGCACAATCTTTCCGGAAAGCTGTAAGTCCATAATAGAACTTGTAAGACGGAAGTTTCTGGTGTCCTGATCAGGGGAATCTAAATCCATATAAAGCTGATGGCTTTGCAGCGTATCCCCTCCTAATACCGAGGGTTTTACGTCAATATTGGCCCTCCCCTGTATCCTGTCTGCCGTCAGGCCGCTGAGTTTAATGTTATAGTCGAAATTGAGTCTGCTGGCCGGCACTTTTCCATATTTTATATACTGCGACAGGTCGATGTTCCGGGCATTACCCTGAAAAGAAAGCGGAGGTTCTTCCCTGCCAAGATCGATCCAGCCACTGCCCCTGAGAACTTGCCGGCCGCTGCGGTATCTATAACGTTGCTCCAGAAGCCCTCCCAGAAGTGATGAAGTCAATTCCAGATCATCGATCTTTATGCCATCAAGTATGCTGTTGTAAACGGATGCGTTCAGTTCCATCACCGCATCTTTCACATCTATACCCAGCCCGCTCGCAGTTACATCAAAAGTAAGGCTGGTGGTGTCGATATCACCGGCTATAAAATTTGCAGGATTTATATTTCTGCCGGAAAAAGAGGCTGTGTATTTAAACGGACGTTTAAGGTGTGCATTTCCGCGAAGGCTAAGCTGGCCATAAGGGCTGGCGAGACCCAGATCGACGTTTAATGAATCGTCGCTGCCATTCACCCGGCCGCTTAACTGCAGGTTCTCAAGGGCGCCGGATTGCTTCTCATTCAACGGTCCGGTGAATAGTTCAACATCATTTTTAGTAAGGAATACTTCGTTTACCTTGAACCGGTAGCTGAGCTGATCCCGCTTTGAGAGGTTTTGGAACAAGCCATTTATCCGAAGGTAGCTCTCCCCTATTCCAAGTGAAAAATCATCTACCCACAGAGAATCTATCACTCCGTTTGTCTGCATTTCAAACTCCAGCGGCTCTGAGATGGCAGGGACACCGTCAAAAAACTGTTTGAACTCTGCAAGCCTGAGTTGATCCGAACTCACTTCAATATTGTAAAAAGCCGACCTGAGTTGCCCGCCCAGGTTTTCACGATATAAATTGACCCCGTCGATCTCTCCATTCAGCCGAATTTCAGAGTCTCCCGCCGAAAGAGTGAAAGCATTAAATTCGAGATAGCGTTCGTCGTTATAAACCTGCCCGAAGATATTTATATTTCCTGCATCGACACCTTCCAGCCGGGCAGACAGGGTTTCAATATCCCAAAGTCGCTGCGTATCGCCGAGTTCCAGAAACATGCGGGCATTGATATCTCTGATTCTAAGTGGGTCGGGGAATTGTACCTGCCGGGTTTCTTCAAAAGCACCTTCTGCGTAGATCTGCCCGTCAGTCACCGTCACACCGGGTGCTATAATTTCGATATTGGCAAGATCAATAACCGCATCTTTGCGTACCGGTTGTCCTGCCCTGCCCCTGCGTGTAAGCGCCCGGTATATGGTATATCTACCTTCGGGGTCGGTTGTCAATTTTACTTTTGGAGACTCCAGGCTAAAACTGTTGATACTGACCTTGTTCCACAACAAGCTCCAGATGTTAATATTGGCAGTCATTTGGTCAGCCCGTATCAGGGTGTCAGCAGCAGAAGAATCGCCTGTTGAGGAATACATCACCCGGATGTCATTCAGCCTAATCTCAAACGGTATGAATCCGTTGAGCTCTCCGACTTTCAAGATGGCAAAATAATTGTCATTAAAGTTTTGCTCGATCTGGCCTGCCAGATAACTTTTTGCAGATTCCGTCTGTAAGAATCCTATAAAAGCTCCGCCCGCAACTATGAGAATGAGGAACAGGGTAAGCACCGTGATCCAAAAATATTTCCAGCTTCTATGTAACCAGCTTAAGAACACTTAGGTATGATTAAATCGTTTTCATTGCTTCAATTGATCCAGAGCAAATTTCCAGGCGTCTTTAAGTAATGTTGCGTCATCACATTTCGTAAGAACGGGATTTCCCCAGGCTTTAAGCAGCACCAGTCTGATGGTATCGTCCTTCACCTTCTTATCTCTTGCCATTAAACTGATAAGCTTTTCCGTATCGACGGCCGGGTCCTCAAGATCTATGTTGTATAACGGTATAAAAGGGTTAAAACGTGCACAGTCTATATCTGCTCCGTTACGTTGCGACATGTAGCTGGCCGCCAACATTCCTATAAAAACAGCCTCTCCATGAGAAATAACCCCAAACCCTGCGTTTTTTTCCAGTGCGTGGGCAAAGGTGTGGCCAAAGTTCAGATAGGCGCGTTTACCGGCCTCCAGCGTATCCTCACGTACAATGTCGGTTTTAATTTGCGCACTGTCGGCTATCAATCCGGCCCATCCGGCAGAAGGTACAAACCCCTCTTTGACTAACTGTTGACCGCGGTCGAATATTTCAGGATCCCGTATGGCGGCATATTTAATAATCTCTGATAGGCCGTTAATCCATTCACGTGCCTCAAGCGTTTCCAGAAAAAGAATATCGGCAAACACGGCATCGGGTTGATAGAAAGCGCCAATTAAATTTTTGCCTGTATGGTGGTTAATGCCTGTCTTTCCGCCTATGGAACTGTCTACCATGGCCAGCAGCGAGGTAGGAATGTGTATAAGTGGAATTCCCCTCAATACGGAGGCAGCAGTAAAGCCCGCCAGATCTCCCGTAACTCCGCCCCCCACAGCTATAACAGGTGTGGTACGCTCGGCGCCCTGTTCCAGTATGGCATCTGTGAGTGCGCCCCATTCGCTCATCGATTTGCTGCGCTCGCCTTCGGGTACTTCTATCACTGCACAATTATCAAAATATTCGGTACAGGCCGCCAGCACCTGCTGCCCATGCAACTTGTTTACCCGAGCATCTATGATAATATAGGCTTTTCTGGAGGAATATCTTTGAGAGCAAAAATCGTGAAAGGTGTCCCACAGGTCCATGCCTACATAAACGGGATATTCCTTTTGATAACGTACTTTTACCTCAATGGCGTGAGACATGATTTTCAATCTTCTTAATCAGTTCGGTTACTAGTTGGTCTGCGGAAGCATATTTACTGCTGTTTATGGTTATTTCTGCCTGCTTGTACAGCGGCAGCCGCTGCTCATATAGTTCTTGCAGCTCTTTTTGTAAAACACGGCGTTCTTTCACTCCGCCTTTTTCATCCAGCAGCAGCGGCCGATCCGAATCAGCCGCTATTCGTGACAAGATAACAGAAATTGGCGTCTCTATAAATATCAGCAAGCCATTAAGTTTCACCCGATCTGTAATCTGTTGATTTTGTAAAGCCCCGCCTCCAAGCGACAAAATCCCCCTGAAATTCTTGATAGCGTCAAACAGACAATTCCGCTCTATGGCCCGAAAGGCCTCTTCGCCTCCGTCATCAAAGACAGAGCGAATAGACCTGCCGGCATATTCTTCTATCGCTTTGTCCAAATCACGAAACGGCCGTCCCATCCGGGCTGCCAGTTCTTTGCCTATGGTGGTTTTACCCGTTCCCATGAACCCACTTAGGAAAATAAGGCCGGGCATGTCGTCAGTCATAACTATTGGTGCTATAAATGTTTAAAATAATGCGTTTAATCGTGAACATTTAGGTAATAATCCGGAATTCAGAATAAGGATTTTATAAAGGCGATAAAAGCTCTCTCTCCTCAAGGGGAGACTTATATGTTTTGTATTTCTTATCCTGAACTCACATTGATTAGCCCTTTTCAGGCTTTAGAGGGGGCACCATTTCTACCTGCTCCCGCTCTACTACAACGGCGCCGGCAGCCGTTCCTTTGGGCTTACGCACATACTTGCGTTTGGTATACAACACCGGAACCGTTTTCATACCCCGGGCTTTAGAATAGAAAGCCGCGTAGCTTGCCGCCCGCAGAATAATATCTTTGGGGGGATAGCTTTTTTTATTCCCCATACGAATTACCACGTGTGAACCTCCCACTCCGCGGGCATGCAGCCATATATCTTCTTTATGAGCCCGGCTGGTTAGCTCATCATTACTCCTGGCGTTTTTACCTACCCAGACTTCATACTTTCCCACATTAAATTTCCGGAATGGGGATACGGCCTGCGTATCGTCTTCAACGCCGTACCCAAATGCTTCCAGCACATCACTGTTGTTCCTGATCCATTTTTCGAGCTCGGGGAGGCGGCCAATCCCTGTTAGCTCTTTCAGCAGCTTTTGGGCCTTCTCCAGCTCTTTGGTAACCGGCGATATACGCCGCATGGCCCGCTCATACGACCGGCGCGCCGACCTGGCTTTATCATAGTAGTACTCAGCATTTTCAGCTACGGATAGCCCCTTCTGAAGGGGTATCCGTGCTGACTTGTTATCGTCATAAAAATCTTCAACCTCAATTTGGTTTGTGCCGTAATCGGCCGGTCGGTGGGCGTTGGCCATAAGCAGATGGCCAAACTTCTCATACTCATCAGCCCGTTTCAGGCTTAGATCTGCCTGTGTTAACTGTTTAAGCTGGTTCTTTTTTTGGGTAACGATTCGTTCCAGATATTGAAGAAGGCCATCTTTTCTCTTGTGGAGGCGGCGCAGGTGTACTGCGTTTTTATACGCATAGAGCACGGCTTCGTTAACCGTGTCAAAAGTTTTATGTGTAGGCCTGTCTAATATCTTTTCCGGCCAGAGACATACCTCACCCGTTTTCAATACCCTGGGATGTGGATTATCCAGCAAGGTTTCAGTAATAGCATGAGTGAATTTCTTTACCTCTCCAGGATTCATCTCGTCCACGTTATGCTGTTCTATAAGATGTGGAATCAGGTTTCTCGGCAGCAGAGGATTGAGTGCGGATATCTGGTTTTTTGGTTTAGTCTCTGCACCGACCTCAGCGGCAAAGTCAGGCGGATGCGGACGCGGCGGTTCCCCTCCCTTCACTTTGTCCGGATTTTTAAAGGCGTCATTGATGATACCTTCATCTATAAGAAAGCAATTGGGATTACTTCCGAACAGCTTGAATAAGAGGAACAATTCATTGTCGAAGTGGATATACAATATCCGGTCATGCCTGGCCAGCCTGACATCAATAACCTTATGGCCTTTAAGCACCTTGAAAAATTCAATAATATTGCTCTTCTTAGGAGGACGATATTCATCAAGAAATAGTGCTGTTTCATTTGCGTTGGTACTAAAGACCAAGCGTTTCATCCCCTGGTGTGTCTTGAAATAACATTCCAGTACGTCCCTGTGAGGACTGATGGCAAATGAAAAAATCCCTCCGGAGATTTTTTCATTTAAATATTTCTTCAAATATATTAGCGTGTAGAAATTATTCATGCTGATAGTTAGCTAAAATCGTAACTCCAACTTATAATATCAGGTTGTACGAATGACTTATCCTATCTTCCATTCAGTAGTTAACTGTATAGAAAGCGAGCTTAATAAGAGAGCTGTAAACATAAAAACATTTAAAACCTGGAATGAAGATAGAATAAATGCCACAGGGCTGGAAATCGTAATTGACCTGTCGGGTAAATCAAGCTATCTAAAAGCGTTATCTTTTAATTTTGACTGGGACAGGTTCAGGGAAACCGTGCTTGCCCGTCAACTGGCAGGAATGGAAGAACACCCATTTCTGCAAGAAAAAAACATGGTAAGCACATCCATATCACCGATCATCGATATTGAGGTTACCTGGCTTTTTGACGAGCAGAAATCTCAGCCCAAGATAGATGCGGAGAATGGAAACCACCGTTTGGAAGCAGCCAGTAAATGGATGGAACAGATCAGCGCTGAAGTTAACGAATTGCTGGCAGAAGACGATATTATTACACGGTGGCATGTAGAGGTTGAAGGTGACGAATATGGAAGATATTTATCAGCTATCAATCTGATCTCCTATTTTCAGTATACCATGGAAAGTCTGAAAAGCCTCAATGAAGTCCATGAGTTTGTTGTCCGGTGTCTGCAAAATCTGCTTTATAAGTCCAACAGAATTTTGAAACTCGCAGACAGGACTCTTAGCAATATAGCTGCCTGATATAAAAAAGGCCTTTCAGTCTGTGAAAGGCCTTAAAACTAATCAACGGAATGAAAACTATTTCTTTTTCTTATGGCGGTTCTTACGAAGTCGCTTTTTCCGCTTGTGTTTTGCAATTTTAGCTCGTTTCCTTTTTTTCCCGCTAGGCATAGTTGCACCTTTGTTTTTATTAGTTTAATTAATTTCTTTAGAAGCGTGGCTGTTTCCGGGCGCCAAAGTTACAAATATTTCAGCACTTTTCTAACCCGCCTTTACTGTTTCCTTGCTTTCTTAATGTAACTACCCTCACATGAATCCATAAAAGGGCTATTGGTTATTTGTTACTGGTTATTGGGGGGGGGACAGTACGAATAACAAATAACTATTGATCAATAATAGCCCTAGCTTTCCATCTGATTCATCATCGCTTCATTAACGGCTTCCTTGAAGTCTTTCGACATTCTTAGCACAGGCACATACTGTTCCGGGACAATAACCTCCTCATTTGTTTTCGGATTACGGGCTATCCTCTGAGCTCTTTTCACCACCTTGAAGCTGCCAAATCCTCTCAGCTCGATGGTCTCCCCGCGTTTCATAGCATCAATAACCGTTTCCATGAAGCCATTAACTACGGCCTCGGTTTCTACTTTGGTTAACCCTGTTGATGATGATATTACGTCAACTATATCAGCTTTTGTCATAATTAATCACCCATTTGATAAATTAAAACTTACTTATGATGCCTCTTCGTTTATTATTAACAACTCAAAGATACCCAATAGTATACAACTTTTTAATTTCTCTTAATTTTCCTTTTTTAAAGCGTCTTCTATGGTGTAACTTCAATTCGTCCTAAAAAATTCAAAAATCTTTTATACTTTCTCAAGTAATTACCAAAATCTACCCAACCGGCAGCTAAAATGATATTATATGGAATTGTTCAGGCAAGTAGTAAACACCGTTAATAATCTGGTTTGGAATACTCCCGAGGCGCTCCCGTTAATGGTGGTCGCACTTCTGAGCTATGGAATTTTTATCACCCTCCGCCTGGGATTTATTCAGCTTAGGCGCTTCGCTCACGGGGTCAAAGTAGTTTCCGGTTTCTATGATAACCCGGACGATACGGGAGATGTGAACCATTTCCAGGCTCTCTCTACGGCTCTTTCGGCAACGGTGGGTATCGGTAATATTGCCGGAGTTGCCATTGCCATCCATTACGGTGGCCCCGGCGCTTTATTCTGGATGTGGGTTACCGCTTTTCTCGGTATGGCTGTTAAGTATTCCGAATGTACGCTGTCTATAATGTATCGCAAAAAGAACGCTGACGGATCGGTATCCGGCGGCCCCATGTATTATATTGAAAAAGGCCTGGGAGATAACTGGAAATGGCTGGCTGTTGCTTTTGCAGGCCTCGCGGTTATCTGTTCTTTTCTCACCGGTAATGCCGTTCAGGCTAATACAATGGCCGATACCATGGAGAGCGCTTTTCTGATTCCTAAATGGGCTACAGGTCTGATCTCTGCCTCTATCGTGGCGATGGTTATCCTGGGGGGAATTAAACGAATCGGCCGTGTCACTTCCCGCCTAACGCCGCTTATGGCCATAATTTATGTGCTGGGGGCAATGACTATTCTCCTGATGAATTACGATCAGGTAATCCCGACTCTGGTATATATCATCCAGTCTGCCTTTTCGCCTGTTGCGGGAGTCTACGGTGTCGGATCGGGAGCCTTTATGGTCACGATGGTATGGGGCGTTAAGCGAGGCCTTTTCTCCAACGAATCCGGCCAGGGGTCCGCGCCGATAGCTCACGGCGCGGCCAAAACCGAAGAACCCGTTCGCGAAGGGGTAGTTGCACTTTTGGAACCGTTTATAGACACCCTTGTTGTCTGTACCATGACAGGGCTGGTTATCATTATTACAGGTGTATGGGAGACCAAACACAATGCCCAGATCAATCTCAATTCTATGGAAACCCAATACGCATTTGAAAACCTTCAGTCTCGCTCGCTTATTGTAAAAGACGGTGTCGTCATAAACGGGAACGTCAGCAAAAGTGATTTTCCTGTAGATTCGCTTTTCACCGATAACGCCCAAACACAACCTCTGGATGGCGTTATTGCATTTGAAAACGGCCGGTATGTTGCTCGAAACAGCGATAATGAGCCTGTTGCCACTGTGTACGGCAATGTCCTGGAAAACGGTGCCCCGCTGACGGCATTGGCTTTTGAGAGTGGCCTTTCCCCTCTGTTTCCGGGAGGGCAACACGTGGTGACGATTTGCGTATTTTTATTTGCCATTTCCACCTCTATAAGCTGGAGTTACTATGGCGACCGTTCCATCCAGTATCTGCTGGGCGATAAGTCTATTATATACTATAAAATGGTTTACGTGGCCATGCATTTTGTAGGAGCCATACTCACGCTGGCTACAGTCTGGGCTATCGGTGATATAGCTCTGGGCCTGATGACCTTCCCGAACCTGATTGCGCTGTTTGCTTTATCGGGAGTGGTGGCCAAAGCTTCACATACCTATTTCACCAAAGTAAATGATGAATCTAAAGTAGTGGCAGAATAACACAACATGGCAAACCGCTACGGCAGAAACGTCACATTAATCGAGCATCCGGTAATTGCCCGGGACCTGACGATTCTGCGTGATGTCACAACCAATACGGCAGAGTTCAGATCGGCCATGAAGCGGATTGCCATCATCCTGGCCTATCACGCCCTGAAAGAACTGCCGTTAAAATCTTTCGAGATCACAACACCTGTTGAAAAAACCACAGGTTTTGACATTAGTCAGGAAATCGTCATCGTTCCCATACTGCGTGCAGGATTGGGTCTTGCTGAAGCTTTTATTCAATTTATTCCCGATGCCAGGATAGGCCATTTGGGAATGTACCGCGATGAAGATACACTCAAACCCGTCGATTATTATGCAAACATTCCCCCCGGCCTCGAAGACGCGCTCACCCTGGTGGCAGACCCCATGCTTGCAACCGGAGGCAGTGCCAGCGACGCGCTCACTCACCTTAAGAAGCTGGGAGCACAACATCTGCGGTTTGTTTCGTTAATTTCAGCACCGGAAGGTCTGCAGCGCTTGCAGAAAAACCATCCCGATGTAAAAATCATAACTTCGGCAATAGACACAAAACTTAATCAGGATGCATTTATCGTCCCCGGACTGGGTGATGCAGGTGACCGATATTTTGGCACCACATAAAACACTCCTTGCTCTGCTGTTCATCTTCAGTTTAACAGGCACGGGTTTGTCTTCCTGCAGCGACATTTCTCAGGAAGAGACCCAAAAATTAAATGAAGCCCTGAACGACTCCCTGTTATCTTCTACTGAAACGTGGGGGGTGGATATGAAGCTGATTGAGGACGGGCTGAAGATTGTTCGTGTGAAGGGATCATATGCAGCTACGATTAACACAGAAGATATTAATGAAACACGTATAAGCGGTCCCGTACATATCGATGTATACGACTCTACCGGAACCATAGAAACCCGGGTGGATTGTAATCGGGCCGTATATCTGGCCGAAGAATCAGAGTTCGAGCTGTTTGGGAATGTCAGAGTCCGGACCAGTAATGAACGCTATCTGCGGTCGGAATATCTTAAATGGGAACAGGCAAACAACACCATATCCACCCCCAAGTTTGTGATTATCATAACCCCTACCGATAGTATTGCCGGCAGCGGTTTCAATGGAACTACGGATTTGAGTACCTATACCATCAAAGAACCAACAGGGCGACATAACC
>CALJMB010000348.1 GCA_937982515.1 uncultured Balneolaceae bacterium | reverse complement strand
TATCCCACCTCGCCTGAGATTGTATACGGCTTCGGGCTTTCCGTAGGGTACAAAAACTTCGATATATCGGCCTTCTTCCAGGGTTCCGCCCGCTCATCGTTCTGGATTAATCCGGAGGCTACGGCTCCTTTTGTTCCTTTCCGTTATCAGAATAATGACCCGGTTCCCTCAGGAACGGTACTGCAAAACGCCCTGCTGCAGGCCTATGCCGACGACCACTGGTCGGAGGATAACAGAAACCTGTATGCGCTCTGGCCAAGGCTGAGTACCACGGATGCGGGAACCAACAATAATTCCCAGCGAAGCACCTGGTTTATGAGGGACGGATCCTTCCTGCGTCTGAAGCAGGTGGAAATAGGATATAACCTTCCGCACAGTGTTACAGAGCGGCTGGCTATGCGGAATCTTCGGATTTATGTTAACGGCACCAACCTCTACACCTGGAGCAAGTTTAAACTCTGGGATGTGGAAATGGCCGGCAACGGACTGGGATATCCTATACAACAAGTTTATAACGTGGGCATTCTGGTGTCTTTCTAACGTAGAGTTAAAGGAAAATTATTATGAAAAGAATTATAAAAATATCGCTTGTTACCTTGTTATTGAGTGTATCCTCCGCGTGTTCAGACTTTATGGATATCGTGCCGGATAACGTAGCTACTATAGACCAGGCCTTCAGAATGCGCAGCACGGCTGAGCGGTTTCTATTTACCTGCTATTCCTACATGCCCAGGCATGGTAATTTTGATGGGGATCCGGCGATGGCCGGCGGGGATGAGGCCTGGCTGGTGCCTACCCACTCCAACCCTGCCTGGCAGATAGCGCGCGGCAACCAGAAGGTGGTAAATCCCTACATGAACTTCTGGCAGGGGGGAAATGGAGGGCGGGACCTCTATGAAGGCATCCGGCAGACCAACATTTTCCTGGAAGAGATCGGAAGGGTGCCTGATATGCAAGAGTCGGAAAGAAAAAGGTGGATAGCCGAAGCCAAATTCCTGAAGGCTTACTATCACTACTGGCTGGCGCGCATGTACGGGCCAATTGTACTGGTAAAAGAGAACCTGCCCGTCTCCGCCAGCGGAGATGAGGTCAACAGGCCGCAGGCGCCGGTGGATGAAGTATTTGATTACATCGTAGAACTGCTTGACGAGGCTGCGCCCGACCTTCCCGACCGTATAGAAAACGAGATTGCTGAACTGGGCCGTATAACCAAGGTAATTGCCTTATCGGTAAAGGCAGAAGTACTTGTGACGGCCGCCAGCCCGCTATTTAACGGCAACGAAGCCTATGCAGGATATACGGGCGTAAATGGTGAGGAGCTGTTTAATACCACTTTTGATGAAACTAAATGGGAAAAAGCTGTCGAGGCTACCGGAGAAGCGGTGGAACTGGCCGAATCGCTGGGTTATGAATTGTACCGCTTCCAGCCTCAGTTTACCCAGTACGATCTTTCCGATACTACAAAGGTAAAAATGAGTATACGGAACAGTGTTACCGAGAAGTGGAACTCAGAAATTATCTGGGGCAACACCAACAGCATGGCCAGCGGCGTGCAGGGCAGCGCCACGCCCCGGGGCCTGGACCCAGACCGCAGAGATAATACATCGCTCAGAGGTTCCATTGCTCCTCCTATCAAAATAGCCGAAATGTTTTACAGCGAAAACGGGGTGCCTATCAGAGAGGACAAAACGTGGGATTACTCCGGGCGGTTTGACCTGAAGATAGCGACTGAAGATGAAAAATATAACCTGAAGGAAGGCTACACAACGGCCGCGCTGCACTTTGACCGGGAGCCCCGTTTCTATGCCAGCCTGGGTTTTGACGGCGCTATTTGGTACGGGAACGGAGTGTTCGATGATAAAAGCCCGGACCTGCTCTATGTATCCAGCAAAAAAGGGCAGCCGGCTGCGATGGTAACTCCCAATTATTATTCTACTACAGGGTACTGGCCCAAAAAACTGGTCAACTTTGAGAACGTAATAGGCAGCGGCAATACTTATACGGTTCAGGCCTATCCGTGGCCGGTTATGCGCCTGGCGGACCTCTACTTACTGCACGCCGAGGCGCTGAATGAAGTGGGAGCGCCAGAGGCTGAAGTACTTAAATACATTGACCTGGTGCGTGAAAGAGCCGGGATACCCGGTGTGAAAGACGCCTGGACAACCTACTCCAGTAACCCTAATAAGTTTACAACTCAGGAAGGCCGGCGGGAGATCATTCAACACGAACGGCTTATAGAGCTGGCCTTTGAAGGAAAACGCTTCTGGGACTTGCGGCGGTGGAAGAGAGCGGAGGAATTCCTGAATCAACCCATCACGGGATGGGACCTGGAGCAGGAAACGGCCGAAGGTTATTATCGTGAAAGGCTGGTCTTCGAGCAGCGTTTTACCATGCGCGACTACCTCTGGCCACTTGATGAGAAGGTGCTGTTGTCTAATACCAATACCGTGCAGAATCCGGGCTGGGAGTAAACAATCTGTTAATGTAAAAACTCTATGACTATGAAAACTAATATATTATTTGGGCTTGTTTTGGGCTTGCTGCTGATGGTGTCGGCCTGTGAGCAGAGTACGGTGTTACCGATAGAGAAAGACGGGACTCCTCCCGATCCGGTGAGTAATGTAACGGTAGAGAACCTGCCGGGCGGCGCGACTATTACATACGACCTCCCGGAGAGCAAAAACCTGCTCTATGTAAAGGCGGTATTCGAGATCGGGCCGGACAATAAAAGAGAAGAAAAAGTCTCTTATTATAAAAACAGCCTGACCGTAGTAGGCTTCCCGGATACCAGCGCTTATGAAGGGAAGCTCTACGCCGTTAGCCGTAGCGAAGTTGAATCAGAGCCGGTTACGGTAAGCATAAAACCCCTGACCCCGCCGGTTGTCAGTATATTTAAATCACTAACCATGCAGGCCACGTTTGGCGGTGTGAGGGTGAATTTTGAAAATGAGGCTGAGGCCGATGT
>CALJMB010000347.1 GCA_937982515.1 uncultured Balneolaceae bacterium | reverse complement strand
GCACAAGCCCTCCGGCCTTACGGGTTAGGGCGCGTAACCTTACGGGTTAAGGAGACTAACCTTACGGGTTAGAGTGATTAACCTTACAGGTTAGAAGGCTTGTGCTTACGCTTCAGGGTGCTTGTGCTTACGGGTTAAGAGGCTTGTGCTTACGCTTCAGGGTGCCTGGCCTTACGGGTTAGCCGGCTTGTCTTACCGGCACATGATGCCTGCCCCCACAAAGATAATGGCAGCGGATGGCGTCCATATCTTAATGTAATTTTACAACTAAAAGCCGGGACCGGTTGTTTTATGTAGAATAATATTCCCATCTTCTATCAGTTGTATAGTATGCAGGTTTCTGCCGGCATAATACCCTGGTATTATAGAAAGGCTTTCGGTTCGGGTATTGATCTGTGTCTGTTACCTCGTGGTATAGGGTATAAGGCATAAGGAGAAGCAGATAGTTTATCCTTATATCTTATACCATATACCTATGAACAGAGCAGATAAGAAACAAGGCGCCGCATCAGGAATCTGCACCTCTCAACATCTATTTAGTGACTAAATTACGTTCGCGATTCATGGAGCTCATTAAACAACACGTTTCAGTATCCTTCACCTATCACGTTCACTTCACTCAAGGACTTTTCGACCGGCAGAATACCATATTCGCGGATGTAATACAGTCCGGTTCACCTGAAGTGGCGCGGAAAGTTTTATTTGTGTTAGACGAAGGGATGTACAGGTATCACCCCGACCTTTTTGAAAACATCAGACAATATGCCTCGCAACATGAAAACGTTTTTCAGCTGGTTGATAAACCGGTACTGATACCGGGAGGCGAAACCTCTAAGAACGACCCCGTCTACGTTCAGAGAGTGATCGAAGCCATAAACGAAGCCAGGCTGGACCGGCATTCTTACGTAGCCGCGGTAGGAGGGGGAGCCGTCATCGATGCAGTGGGTTATGCGGCGGCCACGGCCCACCGAGGCGTGCGCCTGATACGGGTGCCGACTACCGTTCTTGCTCAGAACGACGCCGCCGTGGGTGTTAAAAACGGAATCAACGCCTTTGGCAAGAAAAACTTTCTGGGTACGTTTGTACCGCCTCACGCCGTACTGAATGATTACAACTTTCTGCATACCCTGGATGACCGTGACTGGAGGTCGGGAATTTCGGAGGCGGTTAAGGTAGCCTTGCTAAAAGACGCTGCTTTTTTTGCCTTCCTGGAAGAGAAAGCGCAACAGCTGGACCAGCGGGACGAACCGGCCATGCACAAGCTGATTTTTCGCTGCGCGGAACTGCACCTCGAACACATTGCAACCTCGGGCGACCCGTTTGAAATGGGCTCATCACGTCCGCTGGATTTTGGCCATTGGGCCGCGCATAAGCTGGAGCAGCTTACAAACTACGAACTGCGGCACGGAGAAGCGGTAGCCATCGGCCTGGCGCTGGATGTCACCTATTCCCGGTTAAAAGGAATGTTGTCGGAAACGGAGTGGAACCGGATCCTGGAGATGCTCAAAGCGGCGGGATTCAGGCTGTATGTTCCCGAACTGAATAGTAAGCTGAATGACCCGGCCGATGAAAGATCCATCTTTAGCGGGCTGGAAGAGTTCCGGGAGCATCTGGGAGGAGAACTCACCATCATGCTGCTGGAAGGCATCGGCCGCGGAGTGGAAGTTCATGAGGCAGACTACGAATTGTACCGCAAAGCCATACCTCTGCTGGAAGATTTTGACCGGCAGCCGGCGGGGATTGATTAACAGTGTATCTGGAGGATAACCACGGAAACACGAAAGCCATGGAAGGTAGGGGCGTATGGCCATACGCCCGTTGACTTTTGTTTGAGGACGTAATAAGCCGGAGAAGCTAAGCACGACAGATGGATATCCGAAGATATTCAGTATAAGATTGATACAAAACGAAACCGAATGCAATTACCTGAAAGGCCAAACTTCCACCTTACCTACTGCACCAACATTCACCCGGGCGAAAGCTGGGAGGAGATTTTTGCCCAGCTCAAAGCCCATGTACCGGAGCTGAAAAACCGCTTAGCGCCGGAACAGCCCTTCGGGATCGGCCTCCGGCTTTCGGCACAGGCCGCTGTTCAGCTTCAGGAGGCAGATCACCTTCCAGCCTTTAAGCAGTGGCTGGCTGAAAAGGATTTATATGTATTTACCATGAACGGCTTTCCCTACGGAAGCTTTCACAGGCAGAGGGTAAAAGACCAGGTATATGCGCCCGACTGGAGGAGCGAGGAGCGGGTGGAATATACGGTGAATCTGGCCAGGCTGCTGGCAGAGCTTGTGCCGGACGGGATGGACGGAGGCATATCTACTTCGCCGCTTTCCTATAAATTATGGCTCGACAGCCCGCCCCTCGAAGAAGAGGTATTCCGTGCCGCGAGCATCAACCTGGCACGGGTTGCGCTGGAAATGGCAAGGATTCTCGAAGAGCACGGCAAGGAGCTGCATCTGGATATTGAACCCGAGCCGGACTGCCTGCTCGAAAATACCGAAGAGACGGTCCGCTTTTTTAACGACTGGCTGCTCCCGGCCGGCGGTACATTCCTGGCAGATGAACACGGGCTGAGCCGGGCGGAGGCCGAAGAGATGCTCAGAAATCATATCCGTGTTTGTTACGATACCTGCCATTTTGCTGTTGAATATGAAGACCCCGCAGAGGCCATACAACGGTTCCGGGAGGAGGGCATCCGTATAGGCAAGGTACAGCTCAGCGCGGCTCTGAAAGTTCAGCTGGGCGCATCAGAAGAAGAAAGAGCAACCACAGCATCCAGGCTTCAGGCATTTGAAGAGTCTACCTACCTGCATCAGGTCATCGAGCGCCGGGATGATGGATCTTTACATCACTACAGCGATCTGTCGGAAGCGCTGCCGAATATAAATAACAAAGCAGCCCGGGAATGGCGCATTCACTATCACGTGCCGATCTTTGTGGACAGCTTTGATTCCCTGCATTCAACCCGGGATGATATTATCCGCAGCCTGAAACAATTTGGAGACAACAGCGACTGCCGCCATTTTGAGATCGAAACCTATACGTGGGAGGTACTGCCGGAAGAGTTAAAAGCCGATGTGACGGAATCCATCGAACGGGAATACCGGTGGGTACTGGAGCAGGCGG
>CALJMB010000346.1 GCA_937982515.1 uncultured Balneolaceae bacterium | reverse complement strand
CGGGATTCCGTTCGTGCTCTTTCCCGAAGTGGCACGAGCGGACGCTCGCGCCATTAAGGTTAAGTAAGTCCCCTTCAGGGGATTTAGGGGTGAACCCGCATCCGGAACGGCGTGTGAACGTGTTGCCCGGCAACCTGGGTTCATCCACCCAAGCGGCCGGTTCTGAGGCATCAGCCCGTTTACCCCCTCGGTACCCCTAAAGGGGGAGGGGCTGCCCAGTTCTTCTAAGGTATAGCGCGAACAGCCTGTCCGCGCCATTAACGCAAGGGTTTGGGATGACATAATCAGCCGTCTTAATCAGAACTTAACAGCCCTGTCTGGAGAAAGAGATAAGGGAATTGACTGAAGGGGTGCGGGCAAGCTTAAGAGTCCATAAACTCTGAGAGTGGTTTATATTAAAATAAGCTGAAATTAGCAGCCGTTACTTGTCCTTAGCCGTTATAAATACCGAATGGGCACGGCTATAGCAATTTTGATTATAACTTCCCTATGGCTATTATTGCGTGCTCTACAACCAGTAAAAGCGTTAACTAATCAGCAACGAATGTTTTCGAATCATACATCGACCAATCGCACCCTCGCATTGCTAACTTTTTTCGCTTCCCTGGTACTATATGTGGTCACCATAGCTCCGACAGCCAGTTTCTGGGATTCGGGCGAGTTTATTGCCGTAGCTCACGGCCTGCAGGTAAATCACCCTCCCGGCGCTCCGTTTTATTCCCTCGTAGGACGCCTCTTTTCTATGTTTATGCCTGCCTCGTATGTGGCGGTCAGCATCAACTTCGTAAGCGCCCTTTCATCCGCCCTGACGGTTATGCTATTGTATTTGATTATTGTCCGGCTGGTCCGCGAATGGCAGGGCGACCCCGATGCGATGCAGCAGATCGATAAGATTGGCATGTATGGCGGCGCGCTGATCGGAGCGTTTGCGTTTTCCGTTTCCGATACCTTTTGGTTTAATGCCGTAGAGGCAGAGGTCTATGCTCCTTCCATGTTTTTTACGGCTATTGTTGTGTGGCTGGCCCTGAAATGGTCGGAGTATTACGATCAACCCAAGAATGAGCGCTGGCTGATTCTGATCGCTTATATGTTTGGGCTGGCCCTGGGGGTGCATCTGCTGAACCTGCTGGCACTGTTTTTTGTGGCTTTAATTATTTATTTCAGAAAAAAAGAATTTGGCCTTCTTTCCCTGGCAGCAACCGGCCTTTTATCCATTGTTACTTTTCTGATTATCTATCCTTTTACCATTCAGGTTCTGCCGGGTATCATGGATGATATAGAGCGGGCAACCTATGGCCTGATCGGACCTGTATTTTTCTTTTTGCTGGTAATCGCTCTGGTGGCCGGAGGAATTTACTATACGCATAAAAATGGCTATCGGCTGGCTAATGTTGTTCTGCTGTGCTATGCTGTGATTCTGATTGGTTACTCTTCCTATGCTCTTATTTTTATTCGTTCCATTGCCGACCCTCCCATTGATGAAAACGACCCTGAGACGGTTGAAGCGTTTATAAGCTATCTGAAACGGGAACAATATGGCCAAACCCCGCTGTTGACGGGCAACACTTACGATAACTCCATAGGTACCATTAATCAAAACAAGGAGTCTTTTTTTCCGCGCCGGTATTCGCCTCAGGGTATGCACCTGCAGCAGTACGCCCGCTATAGCAGCGACTGGGACTTTTTTATCAATTACCAGGTGAACCATATGTACATCCGGTACTTTAACTGGAACTTTATCGGCCGGGATTCTGATATTCAGGACGCGGCATGGCAGTCCGGATTCAGCAAAAGTAAACATGAAGATAATCCGGCCCACAACAGTTATTTTTATCTCCCGTTTCTGCTGGGGCTATTTGGAATGATTTTCCACTTCCAGAAAGACTGGAAACGGGCGCTTTCCGTACTGGTTCTGTTTCTGATGACCGGCCTGGCCATTATCGTGTTTCTCAATCAAACCCCGCTGCAGCCACGAGAGCGGGACTATGCCTATGTCGGTTCATTCTTTGCATTCGCCATCTGGATTGGCATGGGTGGGGTTGGGGTTATCGACTCGGTCAAAGATTTGATAAAATCGAATACCGGGGCCACATATGGTATTCTGGGGCTACTATTTATAGCTGTTCCGGTATGGATGGGCTACCAGAATTTTGACGACCATGACCGGAGCGGCGAATATGTGGCCTCTGATTATGCTTATAACCTGTTGCAATCGGTTGCTCCGAATGCATTAATATTTACTAATGGAGACAACGACACCTTTCCCCTGTGGTATGCCCAGGAAGTGGAAGGTGTCCGTACCGATGTACGGATTGTTAACCTTAGCCTGCTGAATACCGACTGGTACATCAGGCAGCTGCGCGATCAGTGGTCGCACGAGTCCGCCCCGCTTCCTATTTCGTTGTCTGACCAGGAGATACAAGAGCTTACCAGCAGCCTATCCCTTCACCGGCCAGACACCATACGTATTCCCGTAGACAAAGAGCTCCTTAAAAGTGCATTTTCGGGTGATAACAAGTATAAAGAAACCATCGGGGTGAAGCCCGACACTTCTCTGGAACTCTTCCGCGAGGGTGTAGACTTCGGCATTCCGATCGATTCACTGGACAACGAGGTAGCCTGGTTCTATCGGGGGCGTTCAGCGGGAACAGATCAGCAGGGTAACGAACGATATTATACTCAGACCCAGGATGAGGTAATACTTGATATTCTGAAGACGAACAACTGGCTGCGTCCTGTTTACTTTGCCAACACGGTTTCTACGTCAAGCCAGTTGAACCTTCAGCCATATTTCCGTTTTGAGGGTAAGGCATTCCGTGTGGTACCCCAGCGGCATGATGCGGTCTCTTCCTTCGGATGGATCGATACCGATATCCATACCGATCGCCTGAGGAAATTCCGCTTCAGAGAGTGGAATAATCCGGACGTCTATTTTAATGAGAACATCCGCCGCATGCTGGGTAATTACCGGTACAGCATTACCGAGCTGGCCCAAACATTCATGGAACAGGGAAAGCCAGACAGCGCGGCCTACTGGCTGAAATGGGGAGAAGAGCGTATTCCCTTCCGTCACGCCGGAGATAACACAAATTCACTAATCCTGTACGCCTACAACTACGCCCGGGCCGGAGAAATGGACGAAGCATTAAGGCTGAGCCAAACGGGTGAAGACAAAATTACGGATGATCTCAGCTTCCAGATGGAACAGTATGACGAGCTTCAAAATGAAATATCAGAGCTTGACCAGGAGATAAATTTAGCCCGGCAGAGAGCCGATATGAACCGCCAGAGAAAACTGCGTAACCGGGTCCAAAACATATTGGCCAGGCGCGATAATATCACCCGGGATATCCAGTATTCCATCAGTCATCTTACTATAGTACAGCATATCTACTTTATGGCCGGAGAAGATGAACTGGCTGAAAACCTTGCCGGTCTGGTGGATGAGCTGACAGCTTCCCGAATTTCAATTCCAAAGACAAAGGAAGAAAGTAAAGCTCAGATAGATCAGTTCGGGCTTGATTAGGCCGAATTCGGTGTAATGAGATTCTGAAGCTCCGGCAGCCGGAAATGTTCCGGGTTGCCGGTTTCCTCTTTTTATGGTATCTGCGAGAACTAATTTCTTATTGTGGCAAAGCTTAGTATATTCTGTTTGCTTTGCATTTTATTATAAGACAAACTTATTGTATTGATGGTTCACCAGTTCACCAAAGAAAACATTGACGCTATTGCCAGAGTTTTAAATACCCGGGCCAAGCCACTGGGCGACGATGTTTATCGCTTAGAGGTTGTCAACAGCGGAGAGAGCAGAAAGCTGGCATTAGAAATTCATCTGGGGCTAAAGGTGAATGGAAATGACCTCAATATGGTTTCGGTCTACGCTCATAACACTTTTCTTCAGCTTCACAACTGTACGGCCTTTATTGTGAGCGATATGCTCAAACAAGTTACGTTTTTCGGGCGCGAAGGTGACCGAATCTCAGGGTTAATCGTCGAGCAGGGAGCGGGTTGCAGCCTGTATTCCAATGTCAGTGATTTTATCCTGAATAGCGATTTTACCCAGCTTCCGGAAGATTTAATGATGTGTGCCATAGCCCTTTCTCTTACGGAATCTGTAGATCTTGACAATTTTTCTTTCGATGAAGGTGATTAGAGAGTGGCTCCTGTAAGGTGCTCTGTTGTACCATTAAAACACAAAAGCACCAAGACAGATGCTTTTCAGGGCTTTAAGTAGTTCCGTAAAAATAAAAGGTTAATGGTTTCTTCCTCCCTGCTGTAAATTTATCGTATTAATCCTCCCTTTCCTATGCCTTCCAAAGAAGCGGACATCCAGCTTTTTAATGAAACAGATATCGAAGTTCCCGTTGATACGGAATTGATATCTTCGGCAGCCAGCCTCATTTCCCGGCACGAGAACTGTGCGTTTTCACTCTTAGAAGTGGTTTATGTGGACGAAGAGGAGATTGTGCGTATCAACTCTGAACATCTGGGACGAGACTATGTTACCGATGTAATTACTTTTCGGTATCATGATAGCGCTGATGAAGATATTCAGGGTACTATTTTCTGTTGTGCTCCCCGAATCTGCGAGCAGGCTAAGGAGTTTAATCAGAAAAAAGAGGTAGAATATGCCCGTATTCTTATTCATGGGCTGCTCCATCTGGCAGGTTATGAGGATGGGTCCCCGGAAGATAAAAAGCGTATGACTGCCCGCGAAGATCACTATCTGCAGTTCATTTTCGGAGCCCGATGACAGCGGGTTCAGATATGGTACAAGGCAAATCCACACTTATCGCCCTGTTTAAGCTTCCCTTACATTTTGTACCAAATATTCTGTAGCTCTCCGCATTCCTGTGGCCTCTCAGCAGCGTAACAAATACCAGAACTCCATTTCCCCTTTTCCGTACTATTTTCTGTATTTTGTGTCTGAATATTTTGAATCTCTATGATGAACAACCAAGAACTTCCTACAAACAGCAATCTGGATTCTGCCCTGGATATTGCAAAACAAAAAACCCGGCAGTATGCCAAAGAACTTTGGGATATTGTATCCAGACATAGCCGAAACAAAAAGTTCAACGGAGATGCACCCCTGAAGAAACCTGCCCTGAACAGGTACGAATTCCAAAATAAAGGAGTGCTTAAAGCCCTCTCTGTAGCTCCTTACGTGTTGTGCATTCTGTTTACCGTTTCATTTTTTTGGGACTTTAACGGTTTGAAAGGGACTCTGTTTGGCTATCCGTTACATTTTCAGGGCTTGCTCAGGATATTGAGTGTAGGCGGGCTTATTGGCTATCTTACAAACTGGCTGGCTATTACCATGCTTTTTAAACCCGCACGAAAGCGTCCTATCCTGGGCCATGGCTTGGTACCCGCTCAAAAAGATCGTATTGCGTACAGACTGGCACAGGCTGTCTCTGAAGATCTAATTAACCCGGAAATTATTAAATTAAAGATCAGCGAATCGGGTGTTATCAGCAAGTATCGCGAGCTTTCCACACGCTATGTTCAGAGTATACTTGACGATCCCGATTTCCGGGAAGAGTTGAAAGGCTGGGTAGTTAATTATGTTGATGACATGATTGCCGATTCGGAAATACGTGCAGCTATCGCTGAAAAAATTATCCGTGAAATTGACAATGCCCTGGAAGGTAAATCCATAGAAAAGGTTGCTATCAGGGCTTACTCTTATATCCGCGGACAAGAGATGCAGGATATTGTTGAGGAGGCACTGGGAAAGTTGCCAGGTTCTGTAGAAAGAGGGCTGGACAAGCTGGACGTGTTACTAAATACATTACCTGCAAAATTGGATGAACACAGTGAAACTATCGAGAATATCGTCACTTCTCTCCTTTACAGGCTGATAAATCAACTAGATGTACATAGGCTGGTTGAAGACAATTTAAAAAGTTATGATGAGCAGCATATTTCAAATATTATTAAAGGCGCGACGAACGAACAACTTCTCTATATACAGTATCTGGGAGCCGTGTTAGGCGTAATAGGCGGATTTGTAATCTGGGAACCCCTTTTGAGTGTTCTTGTATTAGGTTCATTGACAGGCACTATTTTACTGCTGGATAGCTTTCTCCTGTATCAAAAACAACGTGTTTAAGCCTACAAGCTTAAAATGATGTGTTTTAAGTTGATAAACTTAAAAAAAAGCCCCATATTACTGCAAACAAACCGTAACCCAACTCCGATTTATATCTATGGCTATGGTCTATGCAGTGCTAACAGGCGATATCGTCGGTTCCTCCCGCTTAGAGGCCAGAGAACAGTTAGTGTTAAAGGATTCTCTGAAGCAATCGTTTAAACGCGTGAGAGATATGTATCCCGATACAGGCCCACTGCCTTCTTTCGATGTATTCAGAGGCGACAGCTTTCAGGGGGTGCTTGACGATGCTGTGTACGCACTTGAAACGAGCCTGCTAATCAGGGCTAATCTTAGAAAGGACCAACCGCCAGATCAAGAGGTGAATTGGGATGCGCGTATTGCAATTGGCATTGGAGAGATAGATTATCTCCCTGATAACGTCTCAGAGGGCGACGGGCCGGCTTACCGGAGCTCAGGGCCCGTACTAGATCGCCTAAAGAAAGATATCAGGCTGGAAATACACACTCCCTGGCAGGAAGTAAATGATGAACTAAACACGGAATGTGCGTTACTGGATGCTTTGATTGCCGGCTGGACGCCCCCCCAGGCCGAGGCTGTTGTAATGCTGCTTGAGGGTAAAGACCGGAAACAGATTGGCCGGGAGCTTAAAATATCTCAGGCGGCTGTGCACTACCGGGTTAAAGGATCGGGGTGGTTTGCTGTTGAAAAGTTTATAAATAGGTATCATACTATCATAACGAAAAATATCAATTAACCAATGCAAGGTTGTTACGTTCTGATCCTGGCCTGCTCAAACCTGACAGGTTTTGAGCCGGTTGCCGATATAATGTAACAGCCCTGACGTAACTAACGGGGGACGGCTTTTGATTATGGGATTTTCTCTATTGCTTCGCGTGATAATTGCCCACCTGCTGGCAGATTTTTTTCTGCAGCCATATACCTGGGTAAGCGATAAAAGGCTGCATCATATAAAATCCAGGCACCTGTATTACCACATTGCTATAGTAGGCCTGTTGACGTACTTGTTAATGCTGGATTGGCGTGCATGGGAGCTTCCGCTTTTTATAACCGTAACACACTTTGTTATCGACTGGTGGAAGTCTACCCGAAAGGATACGATGGGTGTTTTTGTGGCAGACCAGGCGGCTCACATGCTGATGATTGTAACCGGCTGGCTTATTTTTTCGGAGAATCTGCCGAATAGCTCTGATTTTATTTTCGTTACGTTCCGTGAATCCGGTTTCTGGATTGTACTTACCGGTTATCTGCTGGTATTACGTCCTATAGGGTTTTTGATTGAAAAAGCTACCAGCCAATGGAGGAATGAACTTACCAGCGAAAAGGATGAAGTATCGGGGCTGACAAATGCCGGAACCTGGATTGGTTACCTGGAGCGTGTCATCATTCTTACATTCATTCTACTGCAAGAGTACAGCGCTATCGGTTTCCTTATTGCGGCCAAATCTGTTTTCAGATTTAGCGGAGGCCTTAAGGATAATCACGAACGCAAGCATGCAGAGTATATTCTTATTGGCACGCTTATCAGCTTTTCTTTGGCTATTTTGACAGGTATAGGCGCTTTGAGCCTGCTGGCAGACGGATAGGAATCAGAGCCGCCGGCCGCCGGACAAAAGATGTGGGATAGGGAAAGTAAGTAACTCTGCAATTCACAATTCTTTATCCGGCGGCTATTGGCTTGTCAGTTTTTAACCGCGCCTCTGTGCAGATATTCTTCATAAAGCTGGGTATGCCTGCTTACCATAGGAATTTTATACCCGCGTATGAATACCTGTTCAATAGTTGTCAATGGCTCAAAGGGATCACCGTCGCTGATGATCAGATTGGCCTGTTTGCCTGTTTCAATGCTGCCCAGCCTGTCATCTACACCAAAAATTTCTGCGGGGTTAATGGTGACGGCTTTTAGTGCCTCCTCCTTACCTAATCCATATGCTGCGGCATAGCCTGCGTGATAGGGCAGGTTGCGCACATTTTCTGTTTCCCCGGTGGCAATGGCTACTTTTACCCCGGCCTTATGTAATAATCCCGGATTTTGGTAGGGCCGCTGATAATTGTCATAATCCCTGACCGGTGTATAAAGAGTAGAAACAAGACAGGGAAGCCCCGCTTCGGCAATTTCTTCAGCCACTCTCCATCCCTCTTCCACTCCGGCAAGAATAAACTTCGCCCCCTTATGCTCTCGGGTCCACTTTATAACATCGAGAATATCGTTAGCCCGTTCTACAGAGATGATGACAGGAATATCGCCTGCTATTACTTCACGCATGGCGTCTAATTGCCGGTTCTGATCGGGCTTGGTTTTCCCGGATGAGTTCTCTTCGTACTCGTTCATCATCTTGTTATAGAATCCCGCCTTTTTCCAGTATTCGTTGAGCTCTTTTATATTCTTCTGATATTCTTCCTTAATCTTTTCAGGTTTTCGGTCATCCCATCCCCCCTGTTTATACGCGCTGGGCCAGTTTATATGCAAGGCGGCTTTGGCACGGACCGCCATGGAATCAGGAGTGTAACCGTAGAGGTCAATAAGGGTAGCTTTTCCTGATATTCGCCCCGATACGGGCAGCGATATAACATGTGTAACCCCATTGACTCGTGTGACCGGTATAGCGACGCTGCCCGGGTTAATAGCGGTAAACGCCAGCACATGTGGATTGTACTCACCCAGTTCGGCTTGGTCGTTGGTAACGGGTACGGCACTTATTTCCAGCAGGCCAAGCAGCGTTCCCGAATCCATAAGTCCCGGGTATACATGCTTGCCCGAGGCATCTATGTGTGTATAATCGGCTGTTATTTTAGCGTTCTTCCCCACATAAGAAATCTTTTCGCCGTCGATAAGTACAACTCCGCCTTCAATAACGCCACTATTTACGGTGTGAATGGTTGCATTGGTAATGGCAAATTTGCCGAACTCCGCCTTCTCAGTGATCTGTGCTTTAGCCGGTTCTACCGTTATGACCAGAGAAAGGCAGCTTAACAGAATAATTGATAAATACGTATGCATTGTTTCTGATTCTTTACTGATTTTTATTAATAGCTGCCCTGCTGTATGCTCATTCCCTCTTCGCCAAACCGGACTATCGCTCCCTGCAAACAGGAATCCTCATATTTCTCCCGCTCATACCAGCGCCTGGCTGGTTCTTCATAGTCGGCTTCAGGGTCTATTTTCAAACGCATATCGTCGTCATCACGCTCACGGTCGAAGTATTTTTTACCGTCGATAAATGTCTTCTCACACATACTATACACAGAAAGCGGATGACCACTCCATATCGCCACATCACCATGTTTGCCCTCTTCAACACTTCCAACCCTGTTATCAATACCCAGCTGAATAGCCGGGTTTATGGTTATCATCTTCAGGGCCTCCTCTACAGAAGTGCCTCCGTAGTGTACGGTTTTAGCCGCCTCATGATTGAGATGGCGGATAAGTTCGCCGCTGTCGGAGTTAATACTGTTGGTAATACCGTTGGCATTGAGAATAGAAGCATTGTAGGCGGTTGAATAATACACTTCGAACTTATAAGCCCACCAGTCGGAGAATACCGAAGTATGGGCCCCGTTTTTTCTAAGTTCAGGCGCCACCTTAAAAGCTTCATTGGCATGCTGAAAGGTATAGCCTTCAATTCCATAGTCTTCAAAAACGCGCATCAGCATTAATATCTCGTCAGCGCGATAGGAATGGCAGTGTACCAGAATTTTACCATCTATTATATCGGCCAGTACTTCCAGCCTGAGGTTCCTGGCAACAGGCAACGGAGGTATTCCTTTTGGGCGGTTGTCGTACTCTTTTTTTGCTTTGAGATACGCCTCCCGACGGCGCTTATAATCAAGAGCCGCATCAAAATGTTCACGGATTACCTGCTCTACTCCCATGCGTGTTCGCGGCTGAACGCCGAAGCCCTGCCCGTGTACGCGGGTGGGATTCTCCCCCAGCGCAAATTTGATGGTCTGTGGCGCTCCCTCAAACGGCAGCTCTTCCAGTCCGGCGCCATACCTAAGCTTTAGGGTTTCATTGCGGCCCCCGATAACGTTAGCGGAACCATGCATCAGGTTGATGGTAGTCACTCCTCCGGCCAGAGCCCAATAGATGTTGATATCATTGGGATTGACAGACTCTTCCATTGTTACTTCTGCCGTAACAGGATGCGTCCACTCGTTGATGTGCACACCTGCAATGTGGGAATGGGCATCGATGATACCCGGCATAACATATTTGCCGGTTGCATCCACAGTTTCAACACCATCCGGAGCAACCAGCCCCTGCCCTATTTCAGTTATGATGCCTCGTTCTATGAGCACATCCGTATTCTCCATCTCACCGTTGGTGATTGTGAGGACGGTGCCATGTTTAATAAGTACAGAACCCTTTTCCTGGGCGTGCCCTGAAAGAAATGTACCCAGCAGTGCATACATCAACGCAACTATTATCCTCATATTCATTCAGCTTTATCCTCTTTTTCAGATGTTGTAATTTCAAATTCAGACAGCTTGCCACCCGACACGGAATACAACGCCTGCGCCTCTGCTTCCGTAAAAGGCCTGGTAAAGACTGTAAAGCTGGCGACATGCCCTTGTTTTAGATCACCGGTTTTATCTCCTATTCCCAAGATATCGGCTGTGTGCTGCGTTAGCATAGCCAAAATCTGGTTTTCACTCAATCCGCCTTCATCCATAAGAATCTGAATGTGCTTTTTCAGATCCTCTATTTTCATTCCGTTAGATGCGTATCCAACCTTAACACCCGCTTCTATAAGGCGTTGAATATTGGTGATGCGAGCCTGATAAGCCTGAAGCTGGCGTTCCCGGAACCTGCGCATCTCTTCAGTCACTTCGGCTTCATCTTCGCCTTCTCTCTCTTTTACTCTCCAGCCGGGCTCTTCGGGAAAATCAACACTGGCAAGTACAGGAATATTCCGCTTCCTTAGCTCTTCAGCCTGTTGGAACCCCTCTTTACCGGAAACCAAAACCACGTTAAAATCCAGTTCATCCTTCAGCCGGAACAGACGGGAAATATGTTCTTTGGTATCTGCTTTAAAGAACAATGGCTGCTCTTTATCCATCGCCGGGTACAGCGCTTCCAGTACCTCATCTCTGGCCGGTACAGGGTAACCGGAAGAGACAGAGGCATAATAGGCCGACTGCTCCCTCAGTGCCGCGGCATCGTACCATAGCTGCCGGAACCGGGCCATCACTCCCATTAGTGTAGCAGGATAGGCGCCGTTCCCAAAACTGCCGGGAGCTTGCTCAAAAGAAGCAGACAAGCCGATCCCCTCCCGGATAAGGTACGCTCCGGTATCTTTCCC
The DNA here is from genome assembly GCA_937982515.1 of uncultured Balneolaceae bacterium. Taxonomy (GTDB): domain Bacteria; phylum Bacteroidota; class Rhodothermia; order Balneolales; family Balneolaceae; genus CALJMB01. Next base: position 15,311 of record CALJMB010000346.1, on the reverse strand, counting down.
GTTGACAAAAAAAAGATCTATCTGCCCCGGCAACATTTGTCCTTTAAGTCCCAGCGCAGCAGTTGTAAATCCGTGCTTCCGAGCCTTCTTAAAGCTATCGGCTTTAGCCAAAAGCTTATTGGGTTGGCGGTGCGGCTGTATACCCGCCCGTTCATATCCGGGATTGCCGGGTGCCTCGGGTTTAGAATATTTCGCCGGTAAATCCGGGCTGGCCCATAATGCCAGGCCATCAATAAAACCCGGATACACGTAGAGGCTGTCTCCCCCGTCAATGACATAAGCATCAAAAGGTATAGAGACGTCCGAGCCTATGGCTTCGATAATACCATTGCGCCATACAATGGTGCCGGTTTCTATGGTCTTGCCTTCTGCAGTATGTATCGTCACATTATCCAGGGCCCGGGCAGGCATGGATTGCGACCATCCCGCAAGCGGTATCATTATAAACAGAATCATACCGAGAATGGAATCGCGAAATAGCTTCATAGATATATTCCTGTGGATGTTGAGATTATGAATGAATTAAGAAATAATATTAGTCTTTCTAAAATAAATAGATAAAAAAATGAAACTGTTGAATAGAGCACGTGTAACGCAGATTGTAAGGATGCTCACAGATATTAATCTAGACATTTCATTACGTACAAGGATAGAGTTTAACTAAAAGAACTAATTAAAAAATCTCTGCAAATCTGCGAATATCGGCCGGATCAGTGCCAACCGCGATCTGTTATATAAGCTATACCTGAATGACTCCGGTCTTGAATTCTTCAATACGGGGATTGTGATTTGCACAGTGGATGGCATGAGAAATACGATCTCTGGTCTCTATCGGGTTGATAATTTCATCTATCCATAGCCGGGCCGCTGCATAGCGAACATCGGTTTGGCGGCTGTACCGATCGCTGATTTCTGTTAAGATACGTTCTTTCTCTTCTTCGCTAATCTTCTTTCCTTTCTTCTCCAGAGCCGATACCCGTATCTGTGTTAGTACGTTTGCTGCCTGCGAACCACCCATAACGGCAATTTTTGCTGAAGGCCAGGCATAAATAAAACGAGGATCGTATGCACGCCCACACATGGCATAGTTTCCTGCCCCGTAGCTGTTGCCTATGACAATGGTAATTTTGGGCACCGTACTATTGGCCACGGCATTAACCATTTTGGCTCCGTCTTTAATAATACCGCCGTGTTCACTGCGCCTGCCAATCATAAATCCTGTCACATCCTGCAAAAAGACTATCGGCACCTTTTTTTGGTTACAGTTCATAATAAAGCGTGCGGCTTTGTCGGCGCTATCAGAATAGATCACTCCGCCTATTTGCATCTCTCCCTGCCGGTTTTTAACGACCATGCGTTGATTGGCTACAATACCCACGCTCCACCCGTCTAGCCGCGCATAGCCTGTAATCAGGGTTTGTCCGTACCCTTTTTTGTATTCCGTAAAACTGTCTTTATCTATGAGACATTCCAGAACTCTGTGCATATTATACGGCTTGGTACGGTCTTCTGGCAGGATATCCAGTATATCCACGGGATCTGTAGCAGGCTTTTTCGACTCTGTACGGTTGAAACCAGCCTTGCCTGAAGGGCCAAACTTACTTACGAGGTCACGGATGGTATGAATGCAGGTTTCATCATCTTCCATTTTGTAGTCGGTAACCCCGCTTATCTCTGTATGAGTGGTGGCCCCTCCCAGGGTTTCGTTATCGATGTTTTCACCGATGGCCGCTTTTACCAGATAGCTTCCGGCCAGGAAAACACTTCCGGTTCCGTCAACGATGAGAGCCTCGTCACTCATAATGGGAAGGTAAGCTCCTCCTGCCACACAGCTGCCCATGATGGCGGCAATCTGAGGTATTCCTTTAGCGCTAATGACAGCGTTATTCCTGAATATGCGTCCGAAGTGCTCTTTATCCGGGAAAATTTCGTCCTGCATAGGCAGGTACACACCGGCCGAATCAACCAGGTAGATCAGAGGCAGGCGATTTTCTATGGCAATCTCCTGGGCCCTCAGGTTTTTCTTTGCTGTAATGGGAAACCATGCCCCGGCTTTGACAGTGGCATCATTGGCTATGATCATACAAGTCTGTCCGGCAATTTTGCCAATACCCGTTATCACTCCTCCCGCGGGACATCCGCCTTCATCGTCGTACATTTCGTATCCGGCCCAAAGGCCCAATTCATAAAATCTGCAATCGTCATCGGTTAACAGGCTGATGCGTTCCCGGGCCGTTAGCTTACCTTTCTGATGTTCGTTGTCGATTCGTTTTTGTCCGCCTCCTTTTTTTATTTTCTGTTTCGTAATATTCAGCTCTCTGATAATAGCTTTCAGCGGGGAAAGGGAACTATTGGCAACGCTTTCTGAATTCATAAGATTGGCGAAGTTTTAAAAGTAATAGGTTTCAATTTCCAAGCGTTTATCAAATAACGGGCGCTAAAGTGTGTCGGTCATGAACATGTGGCGTGGATTTGGTCCGCACCAAGTCGCCCTTACATTCATGTTCTCAGGCTAATGCTCCGCACACCAGAAGGTTCTCGAAAGGAATGATGATAGCACAGTTGCAAGATTCTTATTATAATGATTAAACTTTAATTTAAAAATCCATTCTGTTGTGAATAAGATAACAAAAATCAAATGGCTTGCTATCTCGGGTTTGATCTTTAGCTTCTTGCTATCATCGGATGTATGGGCTCAGAGACGGATCAATTATCAAAGCCTTGCCAATCAGCAACGCAAACAGAATGTGTATTTCGATCACTTTACCTTGCCCGGCAGCCAGGATAGCACCGTCCGGTTTGTCAGTACCTTCCAACTGGCTCATTCTTTTCTGCCTTTTAGAAAGACGAATGAATTTGGGGATGATGAACAATTTTACAGTATTGTTTCGCTCAGTATGGAACTATTCAGGGCAGAAGAACGGGTAAACAGATCCAGATGGAACAGAATCAGAGTTGAAGGCCTTGAATCGGTGCAAAGAGCTTTTTGGAAGGATACGGCCTATGCCGAAAATTATCAGCAAACCCAATCCAATAATGCTTTTATTGGCGGATATATGCAGGCCGAACTAAGGCCGGGGCTTTACAACTACTTGCTTCAACTGAACAGGGATGAACAATCGGAAGAAGAAACTTCAAGTGTGCGCCAGGCCTTTATTTCTCCTTACGGCAAACAGCCTAATGGCAATGTTATATTCGTTTCTGATGTAGATAGCGAGTCTGCCCCTTCCTCCCTGGAATTGCTGACCTTTGGAAATAATGTGCTTTACGGCAAAGATTTTTATGCTTTTGTCCTTCTGCCTGAATATGAACCTCAGGCCGCCTATTCCTACCAGATTCACCGGGTAGAGAACCTGGAGCAAGATACTACCATAAGAGATCAGGTGCTGGAGCGCAGACTCACAGAAAACCAGTTCCTGACAAAGGTAAAGCCTGTTCTTGACGATAAAAAAGGAAGCCCATCGATCAGCATAACGGAACAGCAACAGGGTTTTAATTATGCACTATTTAAAGTTCCCAACAGTGAGCTTCCCAATGCCGTCTACCAGATCAGGGTGTTTAAAGAGGGACAAAAGCGCCCGGTTGCCCAGCGTGTGTTCCGCTCGCTCTGGCTTGAAATGCCTGTCAGCCTCCTGAACCTCGATGTCGCCACTGATATGTTGCGTTTCATAGAAAGCAGAGATACCATCAGAGATCTTCAAAGCGGCTCCAGGGCTGAACGTGAAGAAAAGTTCAGAACCTACTGGAAGGCCAAAGACCCCACTCCAGAAACGGAATACAATGAACTTATGGCCGAATACTACCGCCGAATCGATTATGCTTACGAACACTTTACCACATTCAACACGGCGGGTTATGAGAGCGATCAGGGGCAGATATATATTAAATACGGTCCGCCTCAAAAGGTGGAACGGAAATTCCCGCCCGGAGAGGCCGCAGTTGAAATATGGACCTACGGGCCCTCTCAGCAGTTTGTTTTCAGGGCAACCAGCGGATTTGGAGATTTCAGGCTGGTAAGCGGATGAGGGAGGGCAGCTGACAGCCGTCAGCTTTCAGCTATCCGTTCAAAAACCACCTCATCGGAATACTGAACCGATACTGACAAATAGTGAAGGTGTGGGTGCACAAGGAAAAGTAGCGTAAAATATCGCAGATTTTTGAAACAGGGCCCATCTGATCTGCCATCCCCTGAGGGGCAAAAAGTTGCATTTCTGAAATTTTAGCTTAATTTAAATAAATAAAAAAAGCCCCACCGAAGCGGGGCTAAAGGTTTTTCACCTACGGCATATAGCCTTATTGTGATAAGATCAGATGGAATCTTATGGTACTATTCTAGTTAAATATTTCGGGAATGGCAACTTTAAATTAAAAAAACAGGGGACTTTCTTATGGTGAGAATACTAGGCCTGGATTTGGGGACTAATTCTATTGGATGGGCGGTGGTGGATAAAAGTAGCGATACTTACCAACTCATAGAAAAAGGAGTGCATATCTTTTCCGAGGGAGTAAAGCTTGAAAAAGGCAATGAAAAATCAAAAGCAGCCGAACGTACAAGTTTTAGGAGCGCCCGAAGATTGAAGTTTCGGCGAAAAATGCGAAAATATGAGACTCTAAAAGTTCTGATCGAGAGCAAGATGTGTCCATTAGGGATTGAGGAATTGGAACTCTGGAGAAATTCCGTAGATCCAAATACTGGTAAGAAGCAATCTTTCAAACGATATCCAAAAAATAAAGAATTCCTTAACTGGCTTAATACTGACGAGGATACCAATAAGAACCCGTACTTTTTTCGGGACAAGTTTTCAAGGACTAAGTACAATTGGCAAGACAACCAGAATGCTGCTTATGAATTAGGCAGGGCGTTCTATCACATGGCACAACGCAGAGGGTTCGCCAGCAACCGTAAAGATCAGGATGGCGAGGATCAAATTGAAATTTTAAGAAGTGATTTATTTGAGGCATTAGAAGGCTGGGAAGAGCTGGCTACTTCCAAAGAATTGCACGATAATTTTGAAGTAATACTATCTAATTATGCAGATAGTACTGATCCTAAAGTAAAACGCATCATCCGAGAAGTCAGAAGACAGTTCAAAGAGAAAAACTTGCTTATCCATGAGATAGTAAAAAATCTAAAATCCACCTTAAAAGACCGAAGAAATTTAGGCCCTGTCAAACAAAATATCCATGAGTTAACAGATAAAATCAAAGCGGCTGGTTGTGAAACTCTGGGTCAGTATTTTTATCTCCTGTACAAGAAAGATCGACATAACATTGAAAATAAAATACGCACCCGCTATACAGACAGAGAGGAACACTATAAAACTGAGTTCGATACCATTTGCAAAAAACAGAACATACCAAAAACTACCGTCAGTAAATTAAGAAAAGCGATCTTCTTTCAACGTCCTCTGAAGTCCCAAAAGGGACTGGTTGGCAAGTGCTCCTTTGAAGTAAACAAGCCCAGATGTCCCGTTTCACATCCTTCTTTTGAAGAGTACAGGATGTGGTCATTTATAAATAACATTAAAATAAAAACCCCTGAGGATGAGGAGTTAAGGGTCCTGACTGAATCAGAAAAGCAAGCTATTCTTCCCAAATTTTACCGAATTAGCAAACCCAATTTTCAGTTTCAGGATATAGCTGACGAGCTTCTGCCTAAGGGCCACTATGCTTATTTTAGAAGCAGAGAAGCCAGAGAAGCAAATTGTCTGATCAATTATAGGCCTGACACAACAGTCAGCGGTTGTCCCACAACGGCTGCTTTAATGAGCATCTTTGGCAGAAAATGGGAAGACAAGGCTGCATGGAGAAAAAAGCTTACCCAAAGTTGGAGAGTGAAGACTAAGAAGAACGGTGAGAGAAAAACTCAGTCAGAAATCATCAATGATTTCTGGCACGCGCTGTTCAATGCCGATCTGGTAGGTGATAAAAAGGATCTAATTGGCAAATCACGACAAGAAAAGCTAGAAGAATTTGCTAAAAAAAATACCACGCTGACTGACGATCAAGTAAGATCTTTTAGTAAGATCAGATCACTCAAATCGGAATACGCACGTCTGAGCCTTAATGCCATTCACAAAATACTTCCCTGGCTTAGACAGGGACTTATTTATTCTCATGCTGTATTCATGGCAAACATGCCAAAAGTGGTAGATAAGGATATATGGAAAGATGAAGAAAACAGGATAGAAATCAAAAATGGGATAAATAATATTCTGGAATCTCATGCTATTGAAAACAAGCTCGCCCTCATCACCAATGGGGAGCTAAAAAGCGCTCGTGATGCTCATGAAACCTATTCTAAAGAGAATGAACCGGTATACCGCCACTTAATTGAAAATCGACTAAAAGAGGCTTTTGGGACAAGTAGCTGGAAGGACCTGGATAATAAAGGCACAATCCTCGAGAAGACTTTCCATGAATTCATATCTCAATTCCAGAAAAATATGGGTAAAGGCTCGTTCTTAAAAGTAAAACGTATTGACGAAAAGGTAATAGCATTTCTCAAAGGAGATAATGAAAATGGTGTTGTTTATTGTAACAATGATGACCGCCTGAAGGATCTTTACCATCCCTCTGATATCGAGCGCTACCAGCCGGTTCCGTTAAAAGAAAAAGGACGGATACTTATGCAAAATGGCGAACCATTGATGGGGCTGGGTAGCCCGGTGATTGCTGCTATTAAGAATCCTATGGCAATGCGAACTTTACATCAACTCCGTAAACTGGTAAATGCTTTGATTAAGGAAGGAATTATAGATGAGAGAACTAAGATTCGCATAGAACTTGCCAGAGAATTAAACGATGCAAATAAGCGTGCAGCTATTAAAAAGTATCAGGTTGAACGCGAAAAACAACGGGAGTATTACCGGCAAATGATCCGAGAGTTATACAAAAAGGAAACCAAACGCGATATTAACCCCACAGATGATGATATACTGAAATTTCAGTTTTGGATTGAACAAGACCCAGACCATCAGCCTCCGATAACTGAACAGGAAGTATTAAAGTACCAGTTATGGAGCGAACAGCAGCATCGCTGTATCTACACGGGTAACACCATCGGAATTGCAGATTTTATTGGACCCGATCCTAAGTATGACATTGAGCATACGATTCCGCGAAGTGCTTCCTTTGATAACTCTCAAATGAATAAGACTCTTTGTGAGAGAAAATTTAATCGGGAGATAAAAGGCGACAAAATTCCATTTCAACTTTCCAACTACAATGAAATTCTAACACGAATTGAACCCTGGAAAAATAAATTTGAAGAGTTAGATAAGCAGATTCAAATCCTTCGAAGGAGGTCAAGGGCGGCAACCACAAAGGAACAAAAAGACAAAATCATACAAGAGCGTCATTACCTGACCCTTCACCGTGATTATTGGAAAGGTAAATATGAGCGATTTACGCTAGAAGAAATAAAAGCAGGCTTTAAAAACAGTCAAAAAATAGATACAGGCATAATCACAAAGTATGCAAGAGAATTTCTGGGGTCATTGTTTAAGAACAGAAGCGGCAATCCAAATGTGTATTCTGTAAATGGCGAAATGGTTGCTGCATTTAGAAAGGCATGGGGATTGCAGGAAAGCTACAAAGATGAATTCGGACAAACTCACTACAAAGAAAAGGACCGAAGTAATCATGTGCATCATTGCATTGATGCCATTACCATTGCATGCATGGCCAAAGAAAAATACGATGAAATGGCTCATGCCTGGAAACTTGAAGAAAAGGAGAAGTTTAACGCTGTCCGTGAACTGTTAGAAGAAAGTAAACCATGGCAGACTTTCGCCCAGGATTTAAAAAGAATTGAGGAAGAGGTTTTAGTTGTACATCAATCTAAAGATAATGTACCAAAGCAGACAAAAAAGAAACTCAGAAAAAGAGGAAGAATACAGTACAGAGATAAAGCTAAAAACCAACCCATATACCAGCAAGGTGATACCGTAAGAGGTTCATTGCATAAAGAAACGTTTTATGGGGCGGTCAAGCAGCCTGAGAAAGTAAATGGTAAAATACTCTTTAACGAAAGCAACAAAATGGTCCTGCAGAAGGATAAAAAAACAGGAGAAGATGCCATCTATTACGTAGTGAGAAAAAAACTTTCAGATCTCAGCGATGCAGATCTGAAAAAGATTGTAGATGACAGAGTAAGAGAAATAGCCATCGAAGCGCGTAAAGAAGAGAAAAAGCTCAAAAAGGAAATAGATGCTATCAAAAAGAAAATCAGAAAGGCTGATGAAGAACAAGAAAGTGAGTTGAAAGCTCAAATTAAAAATATTGAGTACAAAATTGCTAATGACCTTTATGTCATTCCACCTAAAGAAGGTAAAAGCCAATATACGCCAATAAAAAAAGTACGAATTAATGCCAAGCTAGCAGAACCCCTGAAAGATTTTAAAAAGCACAGAGATACCTCAAGACATACCCACAAGCAATGGTATTACGTACAAAATGATACAAACTATTGTCTCGTTTTATATGAAAGCGATGACAGAAAGAAAAGAGCCGCAGAAATCATTAAGCTTATGGATGCCGCACATTATTTTAAGTCAAGTAATGGAGAACGGGAATATCCTCTGATTGAGCCTGAAAGAAAAGGAATGAAAATCAGAGGCTTTCTCAAACCCGACACATTAGTATTATTTTATGAACGCAATCCTGAAGAAATTTGGGAGCTTGATGAAAGCGAGATAAGAAACCGTTTGTATTATGTTAGGAAAACGGCAAAGAATGGGCAAACCACCTTCCAGTTCCATCAGGAAGCAAGGAATGACGAAAGCCTGAAAGAAGATTACCGAAAGGAACATGGTAAAGAACCGCCAAAATCATTGACCAATGGAGAGTCAGGCGTTGATTTCGACAGGCTACCGATTCCTAAACTTCTATTAAGTCCTATAAATATGAGGCTACTTATTGAAGGAGTGGATTTCAAAATCTCTCACCTTGGAAAAGTTGAAAGGATATGAGTGAGAAGAAGCCATATAAAAAGGATGAACAAAACAAATCGAGGGTAGATGAACCTGAGATAGCCTATAGCATTGAGAGTAGAAGTAAAACGATCACCATTTCTACTCTTGAAGAGCTGGAAGAATTAAACCGAGTACATACGCGTAACCTCAGTCCACCCGAACGCATGGAGTACCTGCGAAAATTAAATGAAAACATCTTCGGCTTCGACCTTTCCCGGCAACAGGCTGTTCTGCGCAAAGGTAATATTATCATAAGGAGAAAGTCATGAAGTTTTTACATCCCGCCTTTGTTGAAGTACTCAAGACGCTTATTGATTATCATGTCGAATTCTTACTGATTGGCGGATATGCTGTCAATTATCACGGCTTTGGAAGGCCTACCGGAGATATGGACTTATGGTTAAGGCCTGATAATGCTAATAAACAAAGATGCCTGGCCGCATTTCAAGCACTTAACTACAGCAGAGAAAGCATTGAAAGTATAAATACACTAAATTTTGAAAAAGCGCAGGTGTTTTTTATCGGTGAAGTTCCACTGCGTATTGACTTTTTAACAAAAGTAAACATAGTGGATTTTGAAGATGCCTGGAAGAAAAAGAACTTCTTATCACTGGATGAGTTAGACATTCCTGTTATTGACTATGAACATTTAGTGCTCACCAAAATTTCTACAGGCCGGACTCGGGACAAACTCGATCTTGAAGAACTCCAGAAAGTCCGAAGGCACAAAAACAGAAAATAACGCATGGTGCTATGCTCAAAAAAACGCTGTTTTTCAATAACGCCTGTCATCTGAATACCAAATACAACCAGTTGGTCATCACCAATAAACAAACAGGGGAGCGGAATCAGCGTCCTATCGAAGATCTGGGCTATGTAGTACTGAATCATCCGCAAATAACCTTTACCCAGTCGGTCATCCAGCAGCTGGCGGCTAATAACGCCGCGGTCATCTTTTGTGATGAAAAGCACCACCCCGCTTCTATGTTGTTTCATCTGGATTCCCATCAAACGCAGACGGAACACTTCAGGGCACAAGTCGAGGCATCAGAACCACTCAAAAAGCAGCTTTGGAAACAGACCATTAAAGCCAAGATCAGAAATCAGGCGGCCGTACTCGATTTTGCAGACCGGGATGGAGAGGCGCTCCGTTATATGGCCCGAAAAGTCAGAAGTGGAGACGCCGATAACCAGGAGGCCCGGGCGGCCCGCTTTTACTGGCCCATGCTGTTCGGCGAGGACTTTCTGCGGAAGCGATTCGGCAACCCGCCAAACAACCTGCTCAATTATGGTTATGCCGTACTTCGGGCAGCCGTCGCCCGCGCCCTTACCGGCTCGGGCCTGCTCCCTACTCTCGGTATTCATCACCGCAATAAATACAACGCGTACTGCCTGGCCGATGATGTCATGGAGCCGTACCGGCCATATGTAGATCAGCTTGTATGGGAATTAAGCGAAGCGGGACAGGCTGAAGAGGAGTTATCTGCAGGACTCAAATCCGAACTCCTGAAAATCCTTTCATGCGACGTTATAATTAACCGGAAAAAACGTCCCTTGATGGTTGGGTTATCACAAACCACGGCCTCTCTTGCCCGGTGTTTTAAAGGGGAAGCACGAAAAATAACGTATCCGGTGTTATGAACCATTCACGCTTAAACGCTTATCAGATCATGTGGCTTTTCGTATTCTTCGACCTGCCGGTTACTACCAAAACGGAACGGAGGGCTGCAACCGGGTTCAGAAAAAAACTTCTAAAAGACGGATTTACCATGATGCAGTATTCCGTCTACACCCGTCACTGTGCCAGCAGGGAGAGCGCCCAGGTACATGTAAAGAGGGTCAAAAGCTTTGTGCCGGCCAAAGGACATGTAAGCATTCTCTCCGTAACAGATAAACAATACGGGCGTATTCTAAACTTTTGGGGCGTCAAAACCACGCCTATGGACAAGCCCCCGCCTCAGCTTGAAATGTTCTGAGCATACTGCAGGATATAAAAAAAGCGGTATTGACAGAGCACTGAATGCTCCTTCACCGCTTTTTTTAATAAAATATTATTGCCTAAGTTGCTGGATACCAGAAGGTTATAATGCCAACCAATATCCTTAATCCCATCTAAAGATCAAACCACAACATAAAAACATCCTGAATCCCGTTTTCGGATATGCTTTGTATTGTTTTGTCGATCAACCGGCCTCTCCGCAAATATTATTTTTTAACGTAATAAGATATTGAAATAAGCTGTCGGAGCCTTACCTTAATGGTATTAAAGTGACGTGAGCTCCAGATAAGAAACCTGGAGAGGCCGGAGGAGGGTCAGGTTATAAGGATCGTTCTCTATATCTTGAAGTCACACGGAAGTGATATTTTTGAAAAAGTATGCCATTACGTATAGCTATCAGCATAGGAGATGTTAACGGAATAGGTCCGGAAGTTGTATTAAAGACGTTGACTGATTTAAACTTAACAGGTATCACCCCCGTTATCCTGAGCTCCGGAGAGGTGGTCTCTTTTTATTCGGATTTACTGAACGTGCCTGTTCCCTTTCATTCGGTTAAAAACCATCATGAAATTAAAGACGGCGTCATCAATGTAGTGGAGAGCTACAACGGCAAGGAGTGTTCGATCAATCCGGGTGAATTGTCCAGGAAAGGTGGCAAATGCGCCATGCTGGCTGTTGAAAAGGGCATCAAGCTTTGCCTCAAAGGCGCAGCTGATGCACTGGTAACAGCTCCCATATCCAAAGAAGCCGTGAATCTGGCCGGCTACAATATACCCGGACACACGGAATTCCTGGCTGATAAAACCGGATGCAGAGACTATATGATGATGTTGGTTAATGACGGATTGCGGGTAGGGCTGGCCACGATACATGTGCCTTTGTCTAAAGTAGTGTCTCACCTGTCGGAGGCTTCTGTGCTGCGGTATATCCGCATCATGCATAAGTCCCTGACCGAGGATTTTGGCATTGAAGAGCCTGAGATTGCCGTTCTTGGGCTGAATCCCCATGCCGGCGATGGCGGCGTTATCGGAAATGAGGAGATAACGATGATTGCCCCTGCCCTGCAGAAAGCCAGGTTTAATGATATAAATGTAAGTGGGCCATTTCCGGCAGACGGTTTTTTTGGAAACAGACAATATGAAAACTATGACGGAATTCTGGCCATGTATCACGACCAGGGGCTGGTGCCGTTTAAAACACTCTCATTTGGTAAGGGAGTGAACGTTACTGCAGGGCTCCCTATCATACGCACTTCTCCCGACCACGGTACGGCCTTTGATATCGCAGGGAAAAACAAGGCGGACCCGTCTTCTTTTCGACAGGCATTGAACCTGGCTGCTAAACTCGCCGGAATTCGCAAACAACAAACTACCTGATGCATATTAGAGAAATGGCTACCTTAAAGGAAGGCCAATAAAACACAAATACACGAAAAAGTTTACACTAGGGCCGTCTGGAGATGCAGGGTATATAGTGTAAGGTGGAAGCGGGCGCCTTGGTCTTATACCCATGCCTCGAGGATAAATCTGGTAAAAGACGGATGGCCAGAATAAGGCCACCCGACACAGAACCCTTTAGTGTTTTGGTGCTTTCGTGGCCTCCTCCATGCACGAACCAATAATATGACTAGCATGAACAGCATTAAACAACCGGAATACAGCAAGCTGGCTGAGGTCTACGACGACCTGATGGAAGAGGTAGACTATGAGCTGTGGGCGAATTTCATTGATGATATCATGCAGATCCATCACCCCGACCCTCAAACGATTCTCGAGCTGGCCTGCGGTACCGGCTCTCTCTCCTTCTCGCTGGACGAACTGCTGTGTTATGAAATAATAGCTACCGACAGATCGCCAGACATGATCCGAAAGGCACATCAGAAGGCCATCCGGTACAACGCCAATGTTCAATTCCAGGTGATGAACTTTTTGAACATCAGCCTGGAAAAAAAATTTGATGTGGTGTTGTTGTTATTCGACAGCATCAACTACCTGCAGGAGCCGGAAGATATTCTTCGGCTGCTTGACGAAGTGAAAAAGGTACTTCATCCCCAGGGCCTGTTTGTGTTTGATTTTACCACGCCCCGGAATTCGATACAAGCAATAAAATACTTACATAACGAAGAAGGATATTCACAAAATAACTACCGTTTTTTTCGTAAAAGCTGGTACGATGCGAAGGAAAGGATCCATTATAACGAGTTTGATATAGAGGAGCTGGGCAGTGATTATGAATCGGTGCTAAAGCGCTATTCTGAAACTCACCGCCAGCGTATCTACACTCTGAAAGAAATGCTTGACATTATTGGTAAAACGAACTATAACATACTTGCAATGTATGACGGCTTTGAACTGGTAGATGCCAGTGAAAGCAGCTTAAGAATAACCATGGTGCTAACATGTCCCTGAATCCAGTAATAGAACTTAACAATATAACCGTTACTTATGGCCACCGGCTGATTTTGGATCATGTCAATTTCAGCCTTGGGAATGGAGAGTTTGCCTATCTCATCGGCCATACCGGAGCCGGAAAGAGCTCCTTCCTGAAACTTATTTATCGGGACCTGAAACCCGATACCGGCACCGTGCGCGTAGCCGACATGGATGTCACATCCCTCAGTAATAAACAGGTTCCCTATCTGCGAAGACGCCTGGGCATCGTTTTTCAGGATTTCCACCTCCTCCCCGATCGTTCCGTCTATGAAAATGTCGCTTTTTCCCTGGCGGTGACGGGTCAGAAGAAAAGTTTTATCAAGCAACGCGTACTGGAAGTACTGGGCATGGTGGGGCTGAGCCACAAGCGTCAAAGTATGCCGGGCGATCTCTCCGGCGGAGAACAGCAGCGTGTGGTCATTGCCCGGGCCCTGGCTAATGAGCCGCGTATCATGCTCGCCGACGAACCGACCGGGAACCTGGATCCCCAGGCCTCGGCTTCGATCATGGAGCTGCTTAAACAAATCAATAACAGAGGTATGTCGGTGCTTATGGTCACCCACGACTACAACACCGTCCGGCAGTATCCCTACCGGACCCTCAGGCTGACAAACGGCCGGCTGGAAGAAATAACTTCTAAAGAGTTGTAATCTATGTGGCGTTTAGGTGTTATTGCTGCCAGGAGGCACAGGGTATAAGGCAAAAGCCGGATTCCTGCTTTCTGCTTTACTGATACTCATACCAGATTCATTTCATGATGTCGTTATATGTGAATAGTGCCCCTTGCTAAGGGGAAGATAGATGGTTATCTGGCTCTGTTACTTATCCGGTCTCCCGTCTTCCGTCTTTGGTAAGCGGCCGGTTCTGTCAGGGCACTATAAAATGGAATCGGTATAAATACGCAAATACTCACACATGAACATTACCGAGCGCACCCGAAGAGTCAGAGAAGAAGCCCTGCGCCTGGGCTTTGACGCCTGTGGCTTTGCCAGAGCAGGCCGTCTCGAGGCGGAGGAACGCCGTCTGGAAGAATGGCTGAATCAGGGTCGACATGGCACCATGCGCTGGATGGAAAACCACTTCGATAAGCGGGTGGATCCCACCAGGCTGGTTCCGGGATCTAAATCGGTTGTCTCGGTCATAGGAAGCTACTATCATCCCGATCACCAGCGCCAACAGCAAGAGCCGGACAAACCCAAAATAAGCAAATATGCCCAGGGGCGCGATTACCACAAGGTCTACAAAAAAAAACTGAAGCAGCTGTTTGCCTTTACCAAAGAACTGCTGGGTGAACTCAACGGGAGGGTCTTCGTGGATTCGGCCCCCGTGCTGGATAAAGCCTGGGCAGTCAAATCCGGGTTGGGCTGGGTAGGAAAAAATTCAAATATCCTGAATAAGAATATTGGCTCCTTTTTCTTTATCGGAGAGATGATAGTAGATGTCGAATTTGTGTATAGCACACAGGTGACTGATCACTGCGGTACCTGCACCCGCTGCATCGACGCCTGCCCCACTAACGCCATCTATGAACCCTATCGCGTCGATGCCAATAAATGTATTTCATATCTCACTATAGAACTTAAAGAACAAATTCCGGAAGAGTATCAGAAAAAAATAGGCGAATGGATGTACGGATGTGATATTTGCCAGGATGTGTGTCCCTGGAACCGGAATGCCAAATATGGTTCTATGGAAGATCTATATCCCCGCCCAAAGCTACTCGATCACGATATCAACTTTTGGAAGGAGCTGGATAACGAGCAGTACGACTCTCTGTTTGAAGGCAGTGCTATACGCCGCGCCAAATTCGAGAAGTTTAAAATGACTACCGCAGTGGTGGCAGGGAATTTAGTAGAAAGTAGAAAGTAGAAAGTAGAAAGTAGAAAGTAGAAAGTAGAAAGTAGA
>CALJMB010000345.1 GCA_937982515.1 uncultured Balneolaceae bacterium | reverse complement strand
GAGAAGGCGCATACCTGGCAGTTGAAATACTATATGTGGTACCTGGAACAGAAAGTTGTATATTCGCTCTGTTACGCCTTGCGAAGAGTGCCTTTTAATAGCACCTTAGAGGAATTGAAATCTTTAACCTTTTCTGAAAGCGGATCGCGGATCGCTGATCGCTGCTTTTACTATCAGTAATCGCTTGCCTCCGTATACTTAATCTCCCTCCCGAAGGTGCGAAACCGGCCCAACTTTTCGGGGCGGTACGTAGCTACTCCCCAATCATCTAATAACCCATCCACCACTTCCGTGTTTTCGTGACCCGTCAACGCAGGGGGAAAAACTGAAAAAGAGAGAACAATATCCTTCCGGGACGGGTACCAATAGGTAATAAATACAAACTTAAAAACAGAATATCATGGTTAAAGTAGCAATCAATGGATTAGGAAGGATAGGGCGTGCCACCCTGAAAGTGATCCTGGAACATCCGGAACTGGAGCTGGCTGCCGTTAATGATATTGCAGATCCGGATAATCTGGCGTTTCTGCTCAGATATGATTCGGTTTACGGCCGCTATGATAAACCGGTAGAAAGCGATGGAAAAAACATTACGATAGACGGTAAACAGTATCCCATATTTGGAGAAAAAGATCCCGCCGATTTGCCGTGGGGCGACCTGGGAATTGACATCGTTTTTGAGTGTGCCGGGATATTCAGGAAAAAAGAGGACCTGGAGAAGCACCTACAGGCCGGAGCACGGAAAGTGATTCTTTCCGCACCGCCCAAAAGCGAGGGGATACCAACCCTGATACCCGGAGTAAACGATCAGAACGATGAGTACCCGGATATCCTGTCTACCGCCAGCTGTACAACCAACTGTGTGGCTCCGGTTATGGAAATTATGGATCGAAGGATCGGTGTAAAGAAGGCCCTGCTGAACACCGTTCACGCCTATACCAGTTCGCAAAATATTGTCGATGGTCCGAGCAAGAAGTTCAGAAGAGGGCGGGCTGCGGCCGAAAACCTGGTTCCGACCAGTACAGGAGCGGCCAAATCCACAGGTGTGGTACTTTCGCAGTTTGAGAACAATTTTGATGGGGTGGCGATCCGTGCCCCTGTACCGGTGGGCTCTATCTCGGATATAACGATGGTAACTAAAAGAGAAACCTCTGTTGAAGAGATAGCTGATATCTTCAGAGAAGAGGCCGGCTCCGAACGCTACAAGGATATAGTGGGCGCCAGTGAGGATGAACTGGTTTCGTCCGACATCATACAAGATTCCCGTCCCTCTGTAGTGGATCTTAAAATGACCCGGGTAATTGATGGCGACCTTGTTAAGATTATGAGCTGGTATGACAATGAGTGGGGTTATGCCAGTCAGATGGTAAAACAGGGGGTGAAGGTAGCTCAGAGAGCATTTGAAACGGCTTCGTAAAGAGAAGTTCGTATTCATAAATCTCTCCTTGCGGCAAGATGTCCGGCCCTCTTAGCAAGACAGGGTTGTTACGTTCTGGCTTTGGTCCGACCGAAACCTGTCAGGTTTGTTGTAAAACAGGCTCTTTTGCCATATACAGAAAAAACCTGACAGGTTTTGACTCAGCACCATGCAGAACGTAACGGTCCTGCGGTATGGCAGGCGTGCATCCTTATCAGGTAAGTCTGCTGCCTGATGTTTTACTCGTTATGGACAGACTGGATGATTCAACGGCGTAAATTCTCAGGTATTTCGGCGAAGTGTTCCGCCGGCGAGGATGCTGCTTTTTTCTTCATCCTCCTGCAGATGTGCTTTCACTTTAATTGAGTATATAAACAAGAGATCAAAACAATATCAGAGAAAAATGAATGTATTCAATACGCTCTTAAGTGGTGTGATGGGAACCAGTACAATGACACTGTTCAGTTATGCCGCCTCTGAGAAGGAAGGCCAACAGTTTAAGGAACCCATATTGCTTCACAAGCTATTCCGGAGGGCGCTTCCGTTTCTTCCCGGTAAGAGAAGCGGCCGGAGTGCCAGGTTTGACGGGTGGATACTCCACTATATAGCGGGGTTTCTCTTTTCTGCAGCGTATGATCGTATATGGAACAAAACCAGGGTGACCCCATCCATACCGGCAGGCATGATGCTGGGAGCTGTTTCAGGCCTGGCAGGCATAGCGATCTGGGATCTTATGTTCCGGATGCATCCCGATCCGCCTAAAGTAAATGTGAAAGATTACTATAAGCATCTGATGGCGGCTCATGTTGTTTTTGGAGTGTTTGCGGCATTGGGCTACCGGGCGCCGGAAGGGGTAGAGAAAGCAGTTGAAGTGATGGAAATGGAAGAGGAAGCAGAGCTGGGGATCTGACAGAGGCGTGGCGGGAAAAGTGCATGGAGTATGGCGCATGGCATGCATAAAGAGGACGACATGCGCTTTACGCCAGATGCTGTGCGAATTTACTTCTCTGCCTTCACCTGCTTTAACCCTGAAACAAAACGGAGAGATGGCATGTTAAACTGGAAAAGCATCTACAAAAATAAAACCTCTTCATCATGACAACGGCTCTAATAACAGGCGCATCCAGTGGCATAGGCAAAGCTTTGGCCCATACATTTGCCGAGCATAATTACAACCTTGTGTTGGTAGCAGAGATGGCTACAGAGTTGTCCAGAGCAGCGCAGGAACTGCGGGAACGATACCCGGTGGAAATCATAGAGATGCCCAAAAACCTGACCGACGAGCAGGCGCCCCGCGAGATTTATGATAACCTTATAAGACGTAATATCCGGGTTGATGTACTGGTTAACGATGCGGGAGTGGGACATAGGGAGAAATTCCATGAGAGCGACATCGAGCATGACATCTACATCATAAGGCTCAACATAGAAGCGCTTGTACGGATGACCAAGCTGTTTGTCAGGGATATGGTTAGCCGCGGAAGCGGCAAGATCCTCAATCTGGGTTCGGTGGGCGGTTTTCAGCCGGGTCCGTTGTTGGCTGTCTATCACGCATCCAAAGCATTTGTAATTTCATTTTCGGAGGCCCTGGCAGAGGAGGTCAAAGATACCGGGGTAACGGTAACTACTCTGTGCCCGGGACCTACAGATACCGATTTCTTTAAGCGGGCAGATATGGAAAACGCCCGTATTTTGCAGGACGGAGTGGTAATGGAACCGGAAAAGGTGGCGGAAATAGGATATAAAGCCCTGATAAATGGTGAGCGAATAGTGATTCCTGGTATGAGTAACAAGATGCTCACCTTCGCGCGGCGACTTATGCCTAAGTCGGCCCAGGCTGCATTAAACAGAAAATTCTACGAAGTGAAAGAAGAAGAGCCGGTGGCATAGCGGCAGGCCATTAGCAGCGGCGGAAGTGGGTCGAATCTACTCTGAAGAAACAGGAAAGATGTCTTCCGGATCAAAAGAGGGCAAGAAAACGGTTGCTGAATCGCCTGCAGTAAGCATGGAACATACTGTGAAAGATACGATTAAAAGCAGGCGGATTACCAGGCAATACCTCATGTTCTTATCTCGAACTCACGTTAGGTTATATATGTAGAACAAGAAGAGACGACTTGATGTAAGGAGATAACAGGCGAAAGAACGCGGTAACCAATGAACTATCTAACGCTATTCCTGGGTATAGGAATTATACTGACAGCCGTTTATGATCTTGCTTTTACAACATTTTCTCCTGACGGGGCGGGGGTTTTTACAGATTTCATCACTAAAAGATCGTACAACATATTCCGGAGAATATCTTCCCGGACCGGTTCAAAAAAAATTCTTGAAATAGCCGGCACTGTTAGTATCGGCGTTATTTTAACCTTCTGGTACTTGTCTATATGGCTGGGTGGCTCCCTGATTATATGTTCCGATCCCGGCTCGGTTGTAAACAGTGATACGCTATCACCTGCAAGTGTAGCCGAAAAGATCTATTACACAGGCTTTACTCTAAGTACACTGGGAGTGGGAGATTTCAATGCCGGTACCGATGGATGGAGAATATTTACCATACTCCTGTCCTTTATCGGTTTTGCTCTTATCACAACCGGTATTAGTTATATGGTACCGGTTCTATCGGCCTCTGTGAATCAAAGAAAACTGGGCAATTATATCTCAATACTGGGAAATAATCCCCAGGATATTCTCTTCAACCACTGGAGGGAAGGTAATTTTGAAGGGTTGGAAAAGCATTTTGGTACGTTGACAGAGATGATCGTTACTCACAGTCAACAAATAGCCGTTTATCCGGTGCTCTATTGCTTCTATACGGAAGATCCCAGAAAAGCCGGCTTATTGAACTTATTCAGGATGGATGAAGCGCTTACCATTCTATTGCTGGATATCCCTGCAAAAAACAGGCCCAACGAGCAAAGTATCCGTCTGCTAAGAGAATCCATCACATATTATCTGACTATTCGAAAGGAGTTTTTTTCCGGACGCGAACCCGAAGAACCGGACATCCCACAGCTGAATAGCCTTAAAAAAACGGGAATACCCCTGCTTCATGACCAGGATGGCCGGCGTGAGGCATACAAAGAGTTTTCTGCCCGGAGAAAGCTGCTTGCCGCCATACTAAAAGATCAGGGAAGAAGCTTTGGTGATGTGTATAGGGAGAGGACGGAGCATAGGCTTGATTTATGAATATGCGGTGATACTTTGTGTTTGATAAAAAGGTATCTGAATTGTTATGGTACCGAATGAAGCTATGAACACTCGGTATCTGTTGTGAAACATTTAGCAGGCTGTAACACACGGTTAAGGGCCGAAAGCAGATAGCTTCCAGCCACAGGATCAGGTTCGAGTAGCAGATTTGCCCCCCTCCGATTATTTTACGATCGAATTGAAGCGTTGTTTTTCCACTGATTAAACCAAGAGAGACATTAGCATATATCTTTTAATTTCTGTAGTGGTTGGCCTATCTTCATTCGTTATTACAATTAAGATATTCAAAGATCATCTGTTAAGTATTATTGATTCCAGGAAGAAATGAACGACGTTGTCAGCAAACATGAAATAATTCGGTTTATTACGGGAAAATGTTCTGCGGAAGAGAGGAAGAAGGTCGAGGTATGGATGGACGATGCGCCTGAGAACAGAGAGATGGTGAAGCAGTATCAAAAACTGTGGGGAATCACCGAAGATTTTCCGCTGGAACAGGATGAAGATCTTGCCTGGCAAAAATTGTCAGATAAAATTTCACGGCCTACCCATTTGGTTTCCATTCATGAGCTAAATAAAAGATCGAAGACCAGGGCCAGGAAAAAAGAACGCCGAACGAATATCGGCCCTTCCAGAAAATTTCGGTATCAGAATTGGTTATACCGGATAGCAGCGGTCTTTTTGCTAACTCTGGGAGTGTCGTATGTACTGTACACCTATGATGCCAATCAGAGTGAAACAGGGTATGTGGAGCCGGTAATGAGGGAAGTTGTGGCAGGCCGGGGGGAGCGCATGCATATAACTTTTAATGACGGGACCAGCGTGGTATTGAATTCATCCAGTGCGATCCGGTTTCCGTCAAGGTTTGATGGTGCAGCCAGACAGGTAGAGCTGGAAGGTGAAGCTTTTTTCAGCGTTGCCCGAAAAGAGAAGATGCCTTTTCTGGTTTATACGGATGATGCGGTGGTTCAGGTGTTGGGGACCAAGTTCAATGTAAATGCCTATCCGGGTGAAGAGACAGTAGAAGTAGTTGTAGCAGACGGAAAAGTAGCAGTGCGATCAGATGCGGATAGTGCCGGGCCAGAGGCTCATGCCCGCAGTCTGCAAGATAGTGAAGTTGTATTGACGAAGGGAGAATACACATCGGTCAGATCCGGTAAAGCGCCTTCAGATCCCAAAATGGTTATACTGGAACATCATCTGGGATGGATAAATGGGAATTTAATCTTTGAGGCTACCCCACTGGATATGGTTATCAAGAAACTTAAATTGTATTATGACCGCGATTTTATCGTATCCGATTCCAGCCTTTCTAACCGGCGGCTTACAGCTTCGTTCGACAAAGAATCACTTTCTAAAGTTTTAGACGTTCTTGCAGTTACCCTCGATTTGGAATATGAGCAAAAGGGTCAAACAATTTTTTTAAAGCCGTACGAAGGCAAAGAGAACTGATACAAAACCCAAAAACTCAGCCTTCTAACCGTAATACCTGCCTTGCATCTTACAGCGACTGCCAGCCATTACTTTTTTCTTTTATTCCCGTACCGTACGAGTGCACTATAATTTTACTGACTGAGGGAGATCGGTTAACGTTTCATATTGGTACAGTGAGAGGGTTGAATCATAACACCGGGTTAGATTAACCAGACAGATGAAGTGGATAGTTTATAAAATTTGGGGGCACTGTCATGGTAAATAAAGTCTTGTCCGTAATAAGATATAGGGAAGGCCGAGATGGGATGGAAAAACTACTTCCTGAAGGATTTGTGTATTGAATCAGCTTCCTGTGGCTGCTTGAAAATCCAAATTAATCAGAATTAGGGGACATTATGATAAACGTAATATTAAGATATTGCTTTGTATTTGTTTTTCTGCCGGGCTTTATGCTGGGGTCAAATACGAAGGTGTATGGTCAGGGAAATGAAGATTTAATGACGAATGTTTATAACCAGCCTTTAAAAACTTTCCCTCAACACACTTATATGGGGAAAAGAATAAACCTGAAGGCTACACAAGCACCGATCAAGTTAATTCTGAAAAAGCTGGAAAAACAGGCCGGTGTCAGGTTCTCCTACCAGGAGGATATACTTGATATGAACAGGGAGATAACAGTGCGGTTTGAAGATATAACCCTGTATCAGGCACTACAGTATATGTTAAAAGGCCGCTCTATTGATTTTATGGTATTAAGCGATGGGTACATAATTCTGGAAAGAGCTGCTTATACTCTTACACAAGAGCTAGTAAAGGGGCAAGTAACCGAAACCGTAACCGGAGAGACGCTTCCGGGAGTTAATATTTTGGTTAAAGGAACAAGTTCCGGCGCTTCTACCGACTCTGATGGGAGGTTTGAGCTGGAAGTTCCATCCCTGAGGGATACCTTAATCTTCTCTTTTATTGGCTATCAAACACAGGAAGTACCCATTAACGGCCGCACTGAAGTTAATGTTCAGCTGGTATCACAGACCGTCACCGGTGATGAAGTGGTGGTAACTGCACTGGGTATAGCACGTGAGTCGCGCTCAACGGGATACTCTACGGCCACTGTCTCGCCGGATCAGCTTACCATAAATCGGACAGGAAACTTCATGAATGCACTCCAGGGTCAGGTTGCGGGTGTAAATATTGAAGGTGTTACCTCCGGTCCGGGTGGCTCAAGTCGTGTTCGTATCCGGGGCCAGTCTAGCTTTGGGAGCAATAATTCTCCTCTTATTGTTATGGATGGGGTGCCAATCTCTAATGAGGGGCACCATGCTGCTATAGGGGCAGATGGGGTTACAGATGGGGGTGATGGCCTTGGGAGTGTTAATCCGGATGCCATCGAATCGATGACTGTTCTGAGAGGTGCCGCCGCTGCTGCCTTGTACGGTTCCCGTGCAAAAGATGGGGTCATTATTATTACTACAAAAAGGGATGCCAGTGACAGAGGTGTTGGTGTAACTATAAATAGCAATTTCCAAATGGCAATACCTTATGATGACAGAAACATCCAAACGGAATATGGTCAGGGTGAGGGTGGCCAGCGTCCGACCTCTTCTTTTCCGGGTAGTGGTGTCTGGAGTTTTGGGGAAAAAATAGAGCCGGGGATGACTCAAACCCTGTTTAATGGACTGACAGTTCCTTACGAAGCCCAGTCCAGCCATGTTGAGGATTTCATGCGTAATGCTATCACAGGCAATAATTCAATTAACTTATCTACCGGTGGTCCGGATGGAGGTATGAACCTCTCTATATCAAGGTTAAACCAGGAGAGTATAGTACCCAACTCAGATTTTAAACGACACAATATCAGTCTTGGGTTTACTCAAAATGTGACGGATAATCTAAATGTATCCGGGACCATCAATTATAGCCTTGAGAATAATAATATGCCTGTAACGATGAATAACCAGGTATTGAATATTCCTACAACTATTTACACACTGGCAAATACGTTGCCTTTGGATGTATTAAGAGATAATGTGTATGATGAGGAAGGGAATGAAATTTTCTACTCCAGATTCGCTCACAGAACAAATCCATACCTTACAACCGATCCTGATGTGCGGATCAATCGGTCACAGCGGGACCGGATTTTCGGGAATGTGAAGCTGCGCTATGACTTAACAGACTGGCTTTACTTACAGGGCCGAATCGGACAGGACTATTTTACCCGCCATACAGAAGTGAACGAACCAACAGGCTTGGCTTTCCTGGCCCCGGCGCCAGAGGGATTTTACAATGGTGGATATGACGAAAATGTTACACGCTTTCGCGAGCTCAACGCCGATTTCCTTCTGGGTTTTGAGCAACAGCTGACAGAGCGAGTTGGGATAGGCGGTACGTTTGGAGGTAATATCATGAACCGTCGTAACGATTCAAATACCCAGGAAGCTACAGATTTTGTGGTACGTGGTTTGTATACCCTTGAAAATGCGCGACAGACCACGATTGTTTATGATTACAGCGAGCGACAGGTAAATTCTTTATATGGTTCATTAGAGTTAGACTACAATAACTATCTGTTTCTGAATCTTACAGCCCGCAACGACTGGTTTTCCACCCTTGATCCTGATGAGCGGAGTATCCTCTATCCGTCCGTTACAACCAGCTTTGTCTTTACAGATGTAATTGACGGGCTGCCCGGCTGGTTGAATCAGGGTATTTTACGTGCCGGCTATGGAGAGGTGGGAAGTGATACCGATGTCGATTTTGCTGCCGGACAATTAAGGTATGAAACAAATCCCAATTTGTATCCCGGAATTGGTGGAAGCATGCGTACTCTGGGAAGTATATCCGGGACTGTTTTGCCGGTTTCAGGCCTTCGGCCCATGAGAGTAAAAGAATATGAAATGGGGGTGGATCTCCAGCTTTTCAATAATACAGTGAATGTCGACCTCACCTATTACAATAAGCGCAGCGTTGATCAGATTCTGAATCAGTCGATTTCGACAGCTACCGGTTTCTCTACTCGTCCGGTCAATGTAGGAGAAAGTGCAAACCGGGGGATTGAACTTCTGGTTGGCCTGACGCCGGTACAGACAAACAATTTCATTTGGAATTTTACTGTGAACGGTTCTTACAATCAAACTGAAGTAATCAGTGTAGGTGACGAAACAGATAATATTCCCGTTGGTGATGGCGACTGGCAGACAGCGGGTGGTACAATCCGCCACGTTGAAGGGCACCCTATGGGTGAGATTTGGGTAACCGGCTATTTGCGGGATGATCAGGGGCGTAAAATTATCAATCAAAACAATGGGTTGCCTATGCACACCCCTGAGCCTATAAACTTCGGTAGCGCAATCCCCAAATATGTGGGTGGAATTAGCAACTCTTTTAATTATAAGAACCTGGGCTTCTCCTTTTTAATTGATTTCAAGTTGGGGCATAAACTTCTTTCAGCTCTTGGACACAATCTTTATAGGCACGGGCTTGATGTTCGTACTCTGCCCGGAAGAGAAACAGGTAGTATTGTTGTAGACGGTGTGGCCCCCGATGGATCAGTAAATCAACAGGAAGCAAATATATACTCTCTGTATGGTTCGTATGGTTCACTCAGAGAGCAATTTATATACAATGCCGGGTATTGGAAACTGCGGCAAGTCACTATTGACTATAATCTGACAAATATTGTAAATGATTTCTTGCCTGTGCAAGAGGTTGTTCTGAGTATAGTTGGAAATCATCTGTTTGTTTTTAAGAAGTGGACCGAGCAACACGATCCGGAGCAGGTAAGCTTTATTGGTGATGATAATGTAGGCATCTCCGGAGCAGCTCTGCCAATGACCCGGAATATTGGATTCAATTTAAGAATCAGGCTCTAGCGGCAGAAAGAGAGTTCTCTCCAATAAAAACTTAATTAAATGATAGATACCAATGAAGAAGACAAACTTTCTCACTTATATAACGGGTTGGAGTGTCGTGGGCTTTTTCAGTATGGGCATGTTATTCAGTAGTTGTGATGCCGGCTTTGACTCAATGAATATAGATGAATCTGCAGTAAATGAGTTAGAGCCTATGATGATTCTGAACAACCAAATCCAGCTGACACCCAGCTCTGGAGTATACGGGCACCTTCTCTATGATGTTGCCATAGTACAGCAAATTGTAGCGCCTTACGGACAGACCCTTGCCGGCGGTAATTTCAATCAGGATAATCAAACTGAATGGGTCGTTAATTATTACGATGATGACTACTCATTGATAAGTCACACAGTCGATGTGATTGAAAACACCAGGGGTTCAGAGTTATACCATAATGTCCACCAAATGGCAAGGATCTGGAGGGCTTTTGTGGGATTACTCATTACCGATACGATCGGGGATGCTCCTTTCTCAGAAGCGGGATTGGGTTATCATCAGGAGATTCTCAATCCGTCTTATGATTCCCAAGAGTCAATTTACCAAACAGCTCTTCAGGAGATCCGGGAAGCTACGGAGGCCCTGGATCCGGGCCGTCGCATAGAATCTACAGATATTCTCTATGCAGGGGATATTACGAAGTGGAAGCGGTTCGGCTATTCATTACTCCTTCGTTATGGTATGCGTGTCAGCGAGGTGGCTCCGGATTTGGCTGAGCAATATGTGGAGGCAGCATACGAAGGCGGAGTTCTTGAGTCCAACGATGATAATGCCATGCTTTTGCGTGATGATAATTACAATTTTTCTTTGTCTGATACTTTTAATGGAGGTGAGCGCCATAATTTTTACCTGACCGATGTATTTGTCAACTATTTAAGAGGCAACAATGATCCCCGGCTGAGTTCATTCGCTGTTCGTTATGTTGGCGCGGGGGGCATAGGCGATCAGGATGCGCGATTGAACAGAAGTACCGATCCGGGCGATCAGGTTGGTATTCCACTTGGCCATGATCAGACTACTATC
Organism: uncultured Balneolaceae bacterium; assembly: GCA_937982515.1. GTDB lineage: Bacteria > Bacteroidota > Rhodothermia > Balneolales > Balneolaceae > CALJMB01. The sequence continues at coordinate 17,962 of CALJMB010000345.1, read as the reverse complement.
CACCAACAAGCCGAATCCGATGGGCTTGAATCCATGTGGGATTATTCCCAGGTAGACAGAGATCGTATGGTTAGCCAGCATGCACCCGATTTTCTGATAACATATGCCCAGACACAACTTTTACTAGCTGAAGCTGCTGAACGGGGTTGGGTTCCGGGGGTGAGTGTAGATTACTTTACAGAGGGTGTCAATGCTCATCTGGAACAGATGGAGAGCCATCATCCTGACATGGCTATTCCTCAAAGTGATATTGATGATTATGTAGCGGCACAAACGGCGGCGTTTCTTGCAGAGAATCCCTATGAACACATCCATACCCAGTATTGGGTGGCCGGGTTCATTATTACTCCCAGGGAAGTTTTTTCGAATTGGAGGCGCACAGGGTATCCACAACTAGACCCCAACCCTTATCCCGATCAGCAAATTTCCGGTGATTTCATTCGCCGCAGGCCATATCTGCAACGTGAAATAACGGTCAATACTGATAATGTTCAGGCGGCCATACAAAATCAGGGGTGGAGTGGCAATAATCTTGATGCGCGGGTCTGGTGGGATACCGAAACTTATAATCCAAATTAACAGATATGGGGAGATAATAAGGAGAACTGTTTCTGTTCTCCTTATTATGGATTTATTTAGCTCATAATCTCCATTTGACGTTTGGCTTATGCTGGCCGACCATCTTTGTGCATTTATAAATCATAAAAATGTATTCTAATACCTATAGATAATTATAATGACAAAATACAATAGACCTTGGTTAATATGCCTTGCCATGCTAACATTGTTTCTGATTTTCTTTTCAGAAATGAGGGCGCAGTCAACAATCAGAATATCAAAGTCTAACCTGGAAGCTCTTACATCCGAATGGGATGGTGAACGGTTCCCGGATGGGCGCCCACGCGTTCCGGATGATATACTTGAACGTATGAAAAAGGTTACCCATGAGGAGGCATGGGCAGTGTTGAGGAATGAGAATTTCAATTATCAGTATGATGATGGCTGGCAGGTAATTAATCCAGACAGCGTCTTAGTAGGAAGAGCTGTTACTGCTATTTTTATGCCGGGGAGGCCGGATATACATCGGGTGATCAACGAAGACGGGCATAAGGATGGAAGAGCAGGGTCTCAGAATTCCTGGGCAGTCGATATGTTATCAGAAGGCGATGTATATGTTGTGGATCAATTCGGAATGCACATAGACGGCCCTACAATTGGAGACAGGGTAGCGACAGCGATACATACTAATTCCGGAAATGGAATTGTATACAATGGTGCTATACGAGATATAGATGGCCTCAAAGGAATGGGGACGTTTACATCTTTTTTTCGAAGTTATCATCCTTCACATCATTTAAATAACCCGGATGGACGGCTTAATACAACCTTAGTTGGAATTAATCGGCCTACACGTATTGGAAAGGCAACAGTCATGCCCGGAGATGTGGTTTTGGGCAGAGACGGGGGGGTCATTTTTATTCCGCCTCATTTAGCAGAGAGGGTAGTAACTACCTCAGAAGTGGTCAGGTTGAGGGATATGTTTGGTCTCCAGCGTCTTAGGGAAGGAAAATATAAGTCGAGTCAAATTGACGCCCGGTGGACAGATGAAATAGAGCGAGATTTTTCACAGTGGCTTAATGAACATATCAATGACCTACCTGTTGCCAGAGAGCAAATTGAGGATATTCTGAAAGACCGGACCTGGTAATTTGTAAGACTGTAAACAACCTTTAAAAGAACACTATAATTATGGGGAAAAAGTTTTCTAGACGATCATTTCTATCCAAAGGGGCCCTGGGTGCCGGGGCGCTGGCAACCGGCCCGCTCGCAGGTACAGGCGGAAGTTTGGAATCGGCATTAAAGAATACAAAGAAGTATTCCCGGCCTTCAGATCTGGAGATTACCGATCTGAAATGTGGTTTTATCCGGGGTGGTAGCCATCTCTTTGTCAAAATATATACCAATCAGGATATAGTTGGCCATGGAGAGGGAGCGGATGCAGTTCGTGGTACGGATCAACTGGTATTGGGATGGGGCAGACGACTAAAAGGACGCAATCCTTTAGATGTACACAGGTTGTTTTATGAGATTCGCCGTGGCGGAGTGTTTGGAGGAGCACAGTCAGGAATGTACCTGGCAGCTCTGGCGGCTGTGGAGACGGCCTTGTGGGATCTGGCAGGCAAAGCGCTGGATGTGCCGGTCTATCAGTTGCTGGGCGGGAAGTTTCGCGACAGGCTGCGGGTTTATATGGATACTGCTTTGTATCAATCGAGCCGGCCGAGCCCTGAGGAGTTTGCCGCCAGTGCCCAGAAAGCAGTGGACTATGGAATGACGGCAGTTAAGTTTGATCTGGATCAGGCCAACGATCCGAATAAGTACGATGCCTACAACTGGACAGCTAATCAAGCAGAAGTCGAACGGATGTATGATCAAATGGCTGCGGCCCGGGAACAGGTAGGGCCTGATGTGGATATCTGTGCTGACATGCACGGGCGATATGACTTGCCTAGCGCGAAGCGGGTGGCAAAACGGCTTGAGCCGCTGAATATGATGTGGCTGGAAGATCCGATACCGGCTGAGAATGCTAAGGCTTATCGTTACATTCAGGAGGCATCCAGCACCCCACTGTGTACCGGAGAGAATCTGTATCTTGCACATGATTTTCGGGAGCTCTTTGAGATAGGGGCAATTGATATGATCATGCCGGATCTTCAGAAATGTGGAGGATTGGGAGAAGGTCAGAGAATTGCAAATCTGGCACAGCTCTATTATATCCCGTTTGCCCCGCATATGGTCTCCTCTTATCTGGGTGCAATGGCCTGTGCGCATGTTTGTGCTTCAGTACCTAATTTTATGATTATGGAGTGGCAGATCTACTTCCATGAGGATCCTATGTTTGAAGAGATCGTTACCTATGACGGGCCAATGGTAGAAGAAGGGTTTATTCCACTTTCAGAGAAACCGGGCATCGGTGTGGAAATTAACGAGGAGGGAATGCGCAAGTATGCCACCGAAGGATATCCTTTTTTTGAATAACAGATTAACCACTTAAAGACTATGTAAGATGAATCTATTATACAGGATGTTGTTGTATATAAGCCTGTCGTGTTTCAGTGCTATATTTGTGCTACTTATTCTTGGTGTAAGTACAAATGTTATAGGTTTATTAGTTGTATTAATGTTGGCTTCCCTGGCGATTGGTGTCCGGGGAACCGATACGGTTTTTAAATCCTTTGCTTTTTCCATATGGGTGTTTACTTCCGTCTCAGCCGCCATGTTTTTCCCTGCCTATTTCACGGAGATTGGCGGCTTTGAGCTAAGCCGTTTGATTGTTCCCCTCATTCAGATCATTATGTTTGGAATGGGTACCTCCCTGAGTGTCAAAGATTTTGTAAGGGTAATAAAGATGCCAAAAGGAGTTATTGTAGGGCTCTTATGTCAGTATTCAATTATGCCATTTTTAGGAATCACACTTGCACTGAGTTTAGGCTTCCCGGCTGAAATTGCGGCAGGTGTGGTATTGGTAGGCTCTTCCCCCGGTGGCGTAGCCTCTAACGTCATGGCTTATATAGCAGAAGCCAATCTGGCATTATCCGTCACGTTAACTGCTATTGGAACCCTGATGGCTCCGTTTCTCACTCCTCTTCTGATGGAACTATTGGCCGGTCAGTTTGTGCCGATCAATTTTGTGGAGATGATGTGGAGTATTATTAACATGATTATTCTGCCTGTTGTACTTGGAATATTATTTAATCAATTTTTGCATGGTAAAGCCAAATGGCTGGATGATATCATGCCGGTTATTTCCATGGCGGGTATCGTGGTAATATTAGGGATTATGACTGCCGGCGGCCGGGACTCGCTTTTGTCCATTGGATTTTTGCTGATTCTGGCAGGGGTAATTCACAATCTGGCCGGTTACTTTTTGGGTTACTGGGGTTGCCGTTTATTTGGATTAGATGAAAAGTCATGTCGTACAATTGCCCTTGAAGTAGGTATGCAGAATGCAGGGATGGCCTCTGGCATCGCGGTTGAAATGGGAAAAGTAAGCACTATAGGAGTCCCCTCTGTTATTTTTGGATCATGGATGAATGTTTCCGGTTCCACACTGGCAAATTGGTGGCGCCGCAAAGCCCTGATCGGAGAAGGAGAACTTCCTGTTACTGAAAAAACAGAAGCCCGGGAGGGAGAGTCAGGATCCCGGGAAATTGCTGATGCCGGCCGGTTGGAGTAGAAGGAATCTAAAAGGATCTCAAATTGGTACCAATCTCTGTTTAAAGATGTGAGTCGGATAAAGATGAATGGGTTTAAACCCGTAAAAAAAATTATTGCTTTTATCGCAGCTGTATTATGTCTGTCGACTGTTTTATACCTTGGTTGCCAACTACCCAGTGGGGAAGTTGACTGGAGGATATATAAAAGTGACAGCCAAAGCAGTAGCTATTCAGAGCTGGATCAAATTAATAAAGGTAATGTATCCCGGCTTGAAGTTGCCTGGATTTACCGCACCGGCGACCTGAAAGAGGGAAGCTATTCGACTATAGAAACCAATCCTGTAATTGTCGGGAATATACTGTATGGCGCCTCTCCGCTGCTAAATGTTTTTGCTTTAGATGCCCGAACTGGTAAAGAGTTGTGGATGTATAAACCTTTTCCCGAAGACCCGCCCCGGGGATATATGCGTTCATTAACTTATTGGGAAGATGGAGCTGATAAACGGATTCTGTTTTCAGCAGGGACCTGGCTGTTTGCTTTGAATGCCGTGACAGGAGAGATAATCGATAGTTTCGGCGAGCAGGGCCGGGTGGATTTAAATAAGGGATTGGGCCGGGATCCGAATACGGTATCAGTGAAAGCACCCTCGCCGGGAATCATTTACAAGGATCTGATTATTATGGGATCGGCAGTAGGGGAAAGTTATGATTCAGCTCCGGGGCATATTCGTGCATACAATGTACGTACCGGTGAAATGGTCTGGATTTTTCATACCATTCCTCAACCTGGAGAACCGGGATATGAGACATGGGAACGAGGCGGGGCAAGCGGGGAATCTGCCCGGGGCGGAGTTAATAACTGGGCTGGGATGAGTCTGGACCAACGACGGGGAATTGTTTATGTGCCTTTAGGTTCACCAACTTATGATTTTTATGGAGGAGACCGGCCTGGCAGTAACTTGTACGGTAACTCGTTGCTTGCTTTGGATGCGGCCACCGGCCAGTATATATGGCACTACCAGACTGTTCATCATGACTTGTGGGACTACGATCTGCCGGCTCCTCCGAACCTGTTGACAATAAATCGTAACGGCCGCCGTGTGGATGCGGTGGCACAGGTCACCAAGTCGGGATTTACGTTTGTCTTTGACAGAGAAACCGGCGAGCCTTTGTTTGATATCGTGGAGCGGCCGGTTCCGGTTTCTCACATTTCAACTGAGCAGGTGTGGCCGTCTCAGCCCCATCCGGTAGCCCCTGAGCCTTTCATCCGACAGCACTTTACCCGAGAAGAAATTACAAATATCTCTTCTGAAGCCTATGATTCGGTGGCTGCTCAGTTTTCAAAGCATCGGAACGAAGGTTTGTTTACACCACCCGACCTGGAAGGTGCCATATTTTTTCCAGGTACAAGCGGGGGAGCGAATTGGGGTGGGGCAGCACATGACCCCGGGTCCGGCATTTTGTACATCAATGCCAATGAGATACCAGAGTTTTCAACACTGCACAGGATTGAACGAGAAATCCCTGTTCAGGGGACACTATTTGACAGGGGACAGACATTTTATAAACAGAATTGTGCTTCTTGCCATGGGGATAATCTAGAGGGTCAACATCCAAATTACCCTGCATTAAATGATATAAAAGTTCGAAGCTCCAGAGAAGATGTGCTCACTCTGATTGAAGAGGGGGGTGGACGGATGCCGGCGTTTGCCAGTATCCCGAGAAAAGAAAAGGATGCCATTGTAGCCTTTTTATTTGATGAAAGGGATGCCGTATATGAAGAAAGGGCAGTTAATGAAAAGGAGGTGATTAACGGTAATAAGCGTTTCATAAACGTCACAGCCTATCGAACGTTTAAGGATCCGGGTGGTTATCCTGCCATTAAACCGCCATGGGGTACTCTTAATGCGATTGATCTGAATACCGGAAAAATAAAATGGAAGGTGCCGTTAGGAATATACCCTGAGCTCATAGAAAAAGGGTTGCCTCCAACAGGTTCTGAAAATTATGGTGGTCCCATTGTTACGGCCGGTGGAGTGGTGTTCATTGGAGCTACTAAAGACAAGAAACTTCGTGCTTTTGACAAAGATACAGGAGAACTCCTCTGGGAAGCAACGCTTCCGACGGGCGGATTCGCTACTCCGGCTACCTATATGGCAGAGCATAAACAATATGTAGTTATAGCTGCCGGGGGAGGTCGGGGGACATCCCCAGGAGATTATTATATAGCTTTTGCTTTACCCGGCACCGGGGAGTAGCTTTATGTAGCTACAGTACAGACCAAATAAATCCAATATTATTATGAAAATATATAAATCGAATCGGGGTATTCTTATTGAAAATGAAGGGTCATTTTACCTGCTGGAAGAGGACTGGGATTTCTTTATCAATGATGATGATTTGTTTGAAAAGATCAAACAGACCATTTCAACGACAGATCCGGCAGAACAAGGAAAAGAACTGTTGAATGATGGATTACAGGCTCCTGTACAAAGCCAGGAACTATGGGCCAGTGGGGTAACCTATTATAATAGTAAGCTTGGAAGAGAAGAAGAATCCAAGACATCCGGTGGTGGCGATTTTTATTCTCGCGTGTACGACGCAGATCGTCCGGAATTATTTTTTAAGGCAAGCGGCCATCGAATCGTCGGTCCGGGAGAGATGGTAACCATACGCGAAGATTCGTCCTGGGATGTTCCGGAACCTGAACTAACCCTGGTAATTACATCCAATGCTCATATTGTGGGGTATACAATCGGCAATGATATGAGCTCAAGAAGCATTGAAGGAGAAAATCCTTTGTATCTGCCTCAAGCTAAAACCTGGGACGGGTCTGCAGCGTTGGGTCCCTGCATCTATGTAACAGAAGAGCCACTTCCGCCGGAAACCCTGGTTGAAATGGAGATAACACGCGGCGATGCTGTAGTCTTTAAGGAAGCGATTGCTATTGAGCAGATTAAAAGGACATTCGACGAACTGGTTTCTTATTTATACAAGGCGTGTACTTTCCCTAATGGGAGTCTGTTAATGACGGGAACTGGTATCGTCCCTTCCTCAGACTTCACCCTACATCATGGCGATGAAATAAGAATTACCATTGCCCCGATCGGTACGTTAATTAATAAAGTAAGATAATAATGAAGCTGTCAGGGTTAAACTTTATTGGAGGCAGGCAATCGGGTAACAGTAAAGAAACATTCCGGGCAGTTAATCCGGAAAATAATGAACCGCTCAATCCTCTGTATTATGAAGCCTGGCAAGAGGCTTAATCTAAATAATATCTCGTGGAGAAGTAATTATGAGGAAGTGGATGTAGTAAAATACATAAGATACCCGGATGCTTCTTTCTTCATTAATTCTTCAGTCGGTAGAACAGACTCAGGTTGGTCTGGCATTGACAGGGTTAAGAAGACAACAATTTAACCCGATAGTTAAACTATAATTATACCTAGAAATTAAGTGACAAAATGGTGAATTCACTTAAACCATACTCATTATTAGTAATCATTTTCTGTATGAGTTTCTACACCTCTTTGGAAGCCCAAACAATTTCCAGAGAAAAATTAATAGCCCTGACTTCCGAATGGGATGGAGAACGATTTGAGGATGGGCGTCCCAGGGTGTCTGATGATATTCTTGAGCGAATGAAGCATGTTTCGCTTGAAGAGGCGTGGGGCACCATCCGAAGAGAGGAGTATCACAACCAGTTTGCAGGCGGTCCCTGGGAGGTTTTGCATCCTGCTCAGGTTATTGTAGGGAGGGCGTTAACAGCGACTTATTTCCCCGCCCGCCCGGCTGTTCAGGAATATATTAACGCAGAGGGTGAAAAAGCAGGACGGTCTGGTCCTCCCAATACCTGGCCAATTGATATGTTAGAACAGGGAGATGTGTATGTAGCTGACGGTTTTGGAAAAGTTAAAGATGGAACTCTTATTGGTGATCGGCTGGGCAGCACTATCTATGCTAATTCCGGAAATGGAGTTGTATTTGATGGTTCTTCCAGAGACAGAGAAGGGCTAGCGGAGATAGAAGGTTTTAATGCATTTGTAAGGGCGTGGCATCCTTCTTATATACAGGAAATGATGTTGATAGGATTAAATACTCCTACACGTATTGGTGAAGTGACCGTCATGCCCGGGGATGTAGTCCTTGCCAAAGGAGAAGGCGTGGTATTTATCCCGGCCCACCTGGCCGAACAGGTAGTTATCTTCTCAGAGAGAATCAGGCTACATGATGCTTTTGCCCATGAAAGAGTTAATAGTGGTACATATACAGCAGGTCAGATGGATACACAATGGACTGAAACTATTCGCGAGGATTTCAGAGGCTGGCTCAAATCTAACAACCGTCGACTTCAAAAAGAATTGGGTGTAGCCAGGCAAACCATCAAAGACTTGTTGAAAGAGGATTGATAAAAGAGCAGGTCTCAGCCACTAAAGTCGGGAAGAAAGTTAATTAGCAAAATAATACGGAGGATTAATATGGAAAATAAAAGCAGTGACGGTACAGTACACCGTACTGGAAAACATTTAAAAGGCATAGACCGCAGGAATTTTATTAAAAAAGCAGGAATGGGTGGTTTAGGACTGGGGTCACTTACACTGGGCCCTCTGGAAAATCAGATAGAGCATTTAACTTCTAAGGTGAATAAAAACTCGGCTCCATCAGAACTAAAGATCACCGACATGAGGGTAGCCGAAGTTGATGGTATTCCATTCCGTGTACCAATTGTACGAATCGATACAAACCAGGGAATTTCTGGTTATGGTGAGGTGCGTGATGGAGGAGCCAAAGAGTACGCACTGATGCTGAAAAGCAGAATTTTGGGTGAGAATCCATGTAATGTAGAGCGCATTCTGAGAATCATTGAGCAATTCAGAGGTGAAGGCCGGCAGGCCGGCGGGGTTGCTGCTGTGGAGATGGCGCTTTGGGACATCGCCGGTAAGGCCTATGGTGTGCCAGTTTACCAAATGTTGGGTGGGAAATATCGTGAGAAAATACAGCTGTATGCAGATACTGCCGGAGCAACGGATCCGCATGAATTCGCCCGGCGTATGAAAAAGACAAGAATTGATGAAGGATATAAAGCTCTGAAGATGGATATTGGCATTGAATTACTTTCCAGAACTCCCGGAACGCTTGTGAATTCGGGAGCGCATACCCCTCTGGGAGAGCACAGACTCCAGAGTCAATATTCCGGAACCTACGGCGAATATGGACAAATAGATCATCCCTTTACCAGAATTCAGATCACACAAAAAGGTCTTGACCTGATGGAGGAATATGTCCGTGTTATGCGGGAGACTGTAGGCTATGAGATACCCCTCGGAATCGATCACTTTGGGCATTTCGGCGTCAATGAAGCAATTAAAATTGCCCGTATGCTTGAGCCTTACACCATCGCCTATGCTGAAGACCTGGTGGCATGGAAATGGACAGATCTCTGGAAGGAAATTACAGATTCTACTACGACTCCAACCCAAACCGGAGAAGATATCGGTACCTGGCATGGATGTAAGCCTCTAATCGATAAACGGGCTATAAATATCATCCACCCGGATCCGGGCTCTACTGGGATACTGGGAACCAAGAAGATCGGAGATTATGCACAGGATGCCGGTATTGCAATGAATCTCCATTTCGCTGGTTCGCCTATCGGCTTTATGGCATCTGTGCATATTGCCGCTGCAACAGAGAACTTCAATACCCTGGAGCACCATTCAGTAGGAGTTGACAGATGGTATAAGATGTACGATGGAGATCCAAAAATGATCTTTGATGACGGATATGCCACTGTGCCTGAAAAACCGGGCCTGGGAGTGGACTTAAATATGGATGTGGTCAGGGATAGCCTGATCGAAGGAGCAGGATTCTTTGAGCCCACCCCCGAGTGGGATGAGATCCGCTCCTGGGATCGCCTGTGGAGCTAACTTAGAAAGGCAACAGTTCCCTTTTTTATTTTGGTTTTATACTGAAAGGGGGAGTAATTAAGCGATTGTAACAATTAAACGTGTTTTGTTATTTGATTGTGGTTGCTTGATGCTCTTCATTTCATTCAGGAATGGCTAATTTTTCTAATTCCAAACTAAAGATTAGATGCAGAAATTATATAAAATACTGCTATATATAAGCCTGTTGTGTTTTGTTTCTATTGGCATTTTACTGGTGCTGGGATACGGTTCATCGGCAGCCGGCCCCTTGATGGTGTTAATGTTTGCTTCGCTGGCGGTTGGCGTGAGGGGGACGGATACGTTGTTTAAGTCGTTTTCATTCTCAATTTGGATATTTGCTTCGGTATCTTTTGCTATGTTTTATCCGGAGTATCTCCTGGAGGTGGGCGGCTATAAGCTGAGTAACCTGATTGTTCCACTAATTCAGCTCATTATGTTTGGAATGGGTACTCAGCTGAGCCTGGATGATTTTGCCAGGGTGTTGAAGACTCCCCGTGGGGTGGTGGTAGGGATGGCCTGCCAGTTCACAATTATGCCGATGCTCGGTATCAGTCTGGCACTGGCCTTTGACTTTCCGGCGGAAGTTGCCGCCGGAGTCGTGTTGATCGGGTCTTGCCCCGGCGGAGTGGCATCTAATGTGATGGCCTTTATAGCCGGGGCCAACCTGGCTTTATCAATTTCTTTAACAGCTGTCGCGACGATGGTCTCCCCCTTTGTGACCCCTCTTTTGATGGAGCTGCTGGCCGGACAATTTGTTCCTATCGATGCTTACAGCATGATGTTTAGTATTCTAAATATGATCATCGTTCCCATAGTACTGGGGCTGGTATTCAACCACTTTTTACACGGGAAAGCCAAATGGCTGGATGATGTGATGCCTGTGGTCTCGATGGTGGGCATCATTGTGATTATTACCATTATAACGGCGGCCGGGCGCGACTCTCTGGTCTCCATTGGGTTGTTAGTGGTTATGGCTGCTATCATTCATAACACTGCAGGATATCTGTTTGGCTACTGGGGCAGCAGGCTGCTGGGCATGGATGAGCAGTCCTGCAGAACCATTGCTCTGGAGGTTGGCATGCAAAACGGCGGAATGGCCTCCGGGCTGGCGGCAGAAATGGGTAAGATAGCCACGGTAGGATTAGCCCCCGCAGTATTCGGACCGTGGATGGATGTGTCGGGCTCAACCCTTGCCAACTGGTGGCGACGCCGGGCTCTGAAGGAGGAACTGCCAGTAAGCAATTCTTCTGAAGATGTGGATGCTGCTACACCAGGTAAAGGTAAGGTTGCATCAGAATAGTGAGAAAGGGTTAACCTGAAAGAGAATCACATATGGCATGGCACTTGGCGGATTTGAGAATGGGTACTTAAATATCAATTGTTGTCATAAGTTAAATTAAAGAAGTTGTGTATGTCTAAGCCAATAACATTTTTTTTATTTCTCCTAATAATAACAAACAGCGCCGGGGGATGTAGTGAAGTACAGACCACAAAAGAAATTATTTATGTAGGGACATTTTCTGGCCGGGGGAGTCGGGGGTTGTACGTGTTTGAGTTTGACCGAAATACAGGCCGGCTTACCGAGATACAAACAGTCGGTGACCGGGAAGGGCCTAACTTTCAGGCGTTGCATCCTGAGAAAAACTATTTGTATTCTGTAAGCGGTGAAGCTTATTCAGAAGATACAAACCATGGCACGATAACAGCTTACAAAATTAACCGGCAGACAGGTATGCTTATCCGGATTAATGAACGGTCGGTTGAGGGGCAGGGACCTGCACATGTAAGCATTGATCCAAAAGGAAGGTTTGCTTATGTATCCAATTATGGTGCCGGGAACCTGAGTGTTTTTCTAATTAATGATGATGGAAGTCTGAGTGAAGCGGCGGATGTAATTCAACACAAGGGGAGCAGCATTAACCAACAGCGACAGAATGGCCCTCACGTACACTCTGTCATCCCCTCGGCAGACGGGCGCTTTATTTATGTTTCCGATTTGGGCATTGACAGAGTTATGATCTATGAAGTGAACCAGACAACCGGTGAACTTAATCCGGCTGAGCAGCCATATGTGGAAAATACCCCGGGATCAGGCCCCAGGCACTTTACAATTCATCGCAGTGGTGAGTTTGCCTACTCTGCTGAAGAGCTAAGCAGCACAGTAGCGGTATTTCAGGTTAACCAATCTACCGGAGCATTGACACAGATACAGCGTATAGATATGCTGCCGGATGATTTTGAAGGAGATAATACAGCTGCTGATATTCATATCTCACCCGACGGTAAATTTCTGTATGCATCAAACCGGGGCCATGAAAGTCTGGTGATGTATGAAATTGACGAGTCAACAGGTGAGTTAACCTTAGCAGGCCACGAACCAACTAGAGGCCGACATCCACGTAATTTTATGATCGATCGGGAAGGAGAGTTTATTCTGGTCGCAAACAGAGATGATGACAATGTCGCCATATTTCGCAGAGATGAGACTACCGGACAACTAAAGTATGAAGAAACCCAAACCGATGTACCGATGGCAGTTTGTCTAACCCAGCTGGTACTTGAATAATATGTTAAGTTATCAGCATTGCGTTTTTTTATATCACTCATAAAAATAACCCAAATTGTTAAAGGGCCTTATGAAAGAAAAGACTTTAATTTGTATTCTGCTTTTTACTTTTGTGCTGACAGTTTCAGCGATAAGCCAGTCTGCCAGTAACGACCATATAGTAGCTTCTGATGACCAGATTCAATTTTATACATCACGGTGGGAGGGTGAGCGCCTGCCTGATGGCCGGCCAAAGGTTTCTGATGACCTTCTCGAAAGGTTAAAAAATATCCGGGTTGAGGATGCCTGGCAGTATCTGTATGAGATGGGCTATCGCAATCAATTCGAAGGTGGCTGGAAAAAACTCCATGAGGACCGGCCAATTGTGGGAAGGGCTTTCACAACTATGTATATGCCCGAGCGGCCGGATGTTAAAGAACAGTTGGTGCAACATGGAACAGAAGCAGGACATGTAGGACCAATGAATACCTGGCCTATTGACATGTTGCAAGAAGGAGATGTGTACCTTGCCGATTCATACGGAAAGATTGCTCAGGGTACCTTAATAGGAAATAATCTGGGTAATTCCATTTTTTCCAGATCCGGGACAGGAGTCATCTTTAACGGTTCACTTCGTGATGTGGAAGATTTGGAGAAAATAGAAGGATTCAATGCATTTGCAAGAGACTGGCATCCGTCTTTTCTGGAAGAAACTACTCTTATGGGTATCAATGTCCCTATTCGTATCGGAGACGTAACGGTTGTACCCGGGGATGTAGTTCTCGCCAAAAAAAATGGGGTTGTTTTCATCCCGCCACATATGGTGGAGCCAATCGTTGTAACAGCCGAGATTGTACAATTGCGGGATGAATTTGCACAAGAACGGATGAAGGCGGGTATATATACGGCCGGGCAGGTTGATACCAGATGGTCAGAGGAGATGGAAGAAGACTTTCTGAATTGGCTTAAAGAAAATCGCGAAGAACAGTTGCCTGTACCCATTGACAGGATGCAGGAATACCTGCAGCAACGCACCTGGTAAGATACCATTCGGAATGTGCTCCATGGCATATTAAGAGACGGAATATTCTGACTTTCCCGACAAACCTCATCTCTTAACAGTATCTCTCTCTATATATATCAACTCTCTAGTCTCATATGAATTAAGGTTTGGGAGAACTGATACCTCCATAATCTTTTATTTTTCAACCGGGCTGTATTGGGACTCTTTAATATTTTAGTCGGAATTTAAAGATTGGTGAAAGGGCGTTGATTATATCATGCAAATTATTAATTTAGTTATTCCATTAATAAATAATCGCTTATGGTTAGTTTATAAAAAGTATTTACTGTTTGTTTAGATGGGTAAATAGGAATAATTATAAAATCTAAGTTTTATGTTTTGAAAACAGCCCCACAATATAGTTACCGGTCAACAGGAGGAGAGCTTGTTACAAGAATTTGTAACGGTAGTGCAGAAGCGTTTGAACAACTTTTTCGTTTACATTATTCAAATCTGCACCGATTTTTGTGGGGTTATGTAAAAAGTACACATATTGCAGAGGAGCTGGTACAGGAAGTTTTTTTAAAGGTCTGGGAATATCGAAAGACTTTAAATTCCGATGAAAACATAAAAACATATATATACAAGATAGGCAGAAATAAGGCAATCGACTACCTCAGGCACCAGCAGGTGGTACAGAAATGGGAAGAAGAGAAAAAAGCTCTTCATTCATTTTCATTAGTGCCAAAAGAATTAGATGATAAGATTCATAACAAGTTTTTGTTAGGGGAAATAAAAAAGGCTATAGAAGAGTTGCCCGAAAAACGGAGATTGGTTTTTATTCTTAGCCGATATGAGGACATGAGTTATAAAGAAATCGCAGACGTACTGGAAATATCAGTCAACACCGTCGAGACTCAAATATCCAGGGCTTTAAAGTTGCTCCGTGAAAAGTTTTCATCTTATCTATAGACCGGCTACTTTATTGAACCCTGATGTGCTAAGTGCTAAACCAGTACGTCTGCAGAAACTGAAGGGATCATCTTTCAGCAATAATAACAAGCCGTTTATACGGTAACCAGTTCCAGTTCGGCCAGCTGTTGATCAATGAATTCAAGCTCGCCGGCGCTCAGCATAATATCTGCCGCCTTGGCATTCTGGATGGCCTGCTCTGGATTGCGGGCGCCTACCAGCGCGATAGTGATGCCCGGCTGCTGAAGGGTCCACCGTATCACCAGCTGTGCCAGTGTAGCCTTCTTCTCTTTGGCTATCGGCCTGATGTTGTCCAGCATCGCATTGGTTCGCCTGATATTTTCATCCACAAAATATCGTTCTTTTGGCCTCGTATCTCCTTCGCCAAACGCGTACCCCGGCGTCATCTTACCGGTAAGCAAGCCTCTTTGCAGAGGGCTGTAGGCCAAAATCCCTTTATTGTTTTCGATGCAATAGGGCACTACTTCCTCTTCAATGTCTCTTCGCACCATGCTGTACGGAACCTGGTTAGAGGCGAGCTTTATTGTTTTCTCCGCTGTTTTCAGTTGCTCCACAGTGTAGTTGCATACGCCCGCTTCACGTATTTTTCCCTGCTCTTTCAGCAAGGCCAGAGCTTCCATCGTCTCCTCAATGGGCGTGGTTGGGTCGGGCCAGTGTATTTGGTACAGATCGATATAATCGGTGTTAAGCCGCTTCAGGCTCTCTTCACACTCTTTTATGACACTCTCTTTTGAAGAGTACATATGCATGGCGATGGGATTCCCGCTGTTGTCTACACTATTAAAGCGGAATGCGCCTTTGTCGGTATCCCAGCGCAGACCGAATTTTGTGAGAATTTGTACGTTGTCTCTCCCGATGTTCCGGATGGCTTCGCCTACAATCTTTTCGCTCAGCCCTTGCCCGTAGGCAGGGGCGGTATCGATGGAGGTAACGCCGAGGTCATAAGCCGCCTGAATGGCTTCGACTGATTTGTTTTGTTCGACTCCTCCCCACATCCAGCCACCGGCGGCCCATGCGCCAAAGGTGATAACGGAAAGTTCCAGGTCGCTGTCTCCGAGTTTTCTGTATTCCATGAGTGATTAACTATTAGGGTTATTAGCTTTGTAAAATTAATGTGAGTCCGGGTAAAGAAAACTCTCCCCTTGAGGGGAGACTATTCCTGTCTAAAACTGATATGCCGGATTGGGATGATTCAACGCTGGCAAAGTCGGCAGCAGAATTTACCTGGCCTTAAACCAGGCGTTAACCTCGTCAGCCGATTTCGTATTGAGAATCCGTTCTTTTTCGAACTTGGCCTTGCGTGCTATGCGCACTCCGTAAGAGATGGTATCTATGCCCGCCACAGAATGGGCGTCCGGGTTGATGGAGGACATCAGTCCCACCTCCCGTGCCTTGTTTCCGTACCTCCAGTCCAGATCCAGCCGATGAGGGTTGGCATTAATTTCTATAGCCGTGTTATGTTCAGCTGCCAGTTCGATGAGTTCGTTTAAGTCCAGGTCGCTGCCTTCCCGTTTTAGCAGCAGCCGGCCGGTCGGATGCCCGATGATGCGGGTGGCGGGATGGCGGATGGCATTGCGAAAGCGTTCCATTATTTTGGCCCGGGGCATCTCCAGACTCTGGTGAACGCTGGCTATTACAAAGTCAAATCCCTCCAATATTTCATCGCTGTAATCCAGGCTGCCATCGCTCAAAATGTCAGACTCGATGCCTTTGAATATACGGAAGCCGCTGCCGGAAAATTCTTCATTCAGCTGATCGATCTCCTCCCACTGCCGCCTGACCTCATCTTCTGTAAGTCCGCCGGCATAGGCCGCGGTCCTGGAGTGATCCGTGATGCCCAAATACTTGTATCCCCGCTCTATGCAGGCTTCGGCCATTTGCCGTATGGTGTATTTGCCATCGCTCCACGTGCTGTGGGCATGGATCACTCCCTGAATGTCTTCTTCCGTGACCAAATCCATCTGCTCATGTTTTTCGAAATACTCAAACTCACTGCGATCTTCGCGCAGCTCGGGAGGGATATAGTTGAGTCCGAGTTTCTTATAGATATCGGCTTCGGAAGTGTATTCAACGGGTTGGAAGAAGTCGGTGTTGCCTTCGTTATCCAGTTTGAACAGCCCGTATTCATTCAGCGCCATGCCACGTTCCCGGGCGCGTTGCCGCAACACCACGTTGTGCTCTTTGCTGCCGGTAAAGTAGATGAGGGCGGCAGGGAACTGGCGGGGCTGCACGATGCGGAGGTCTGTCTGCAAACCTCCTTTGGTACGAACGGAACTTTTGGTATCTCCCCGTCCCAGCACAGAGAGTACCAGATCGTGGCTGACAAAGGCATCGAAGAGGTCATTGATGTACTGTTCTTCTGCTCCGATAAGAATATCAATATCGCCAATGGTCTCTTTAGAGCGGCGAAGTGAACCGGCTATTTCGATCTGCTGCACGCCTTCGCGGTTCTTCATGAAATTGAACAGGGGCTCGGCTATCTCTGTGGCTTCATCCAGCCGCCGGCGTTCCCCGAACTGTTCCATCCAGGCTATGGAGGTTAATATTTTCTGAGCGGATTTCTCCCCCATCCCGGGCAGCCCGGCTACCCGGCCGTCTTTGCAGGCTTCTTTCAGCTCGTCAAGCTCGGTTATTCCCAGCTCTTTATGGATTTTGGCAATACCCTTGGGGCCAAGTCCCGATATATTCAGCCATTGGATGATTCCGTCGGGGATGCGGTCGCGCAGGTCTTCGAGGATGGCAATTGTGCCTGTTTCGGCGTACGATTTGATATCCTCCGCTATAGAAGCACCAATACCCTTTATGTTGGTCAGCGTATCGGTTTCGATGTACTTGTTGATGTCGTCGTTGAGGGATTCGATCGTTTGAGCAGCACGGTCGAAGGCTATGGCGCGAAACCGATTCTCTCCGGCCAGCTGCATCAGTTTGTATATTTCTCGCAGCCGTTCGGCTACTTCTTCATTTGTTACGGGCATGGGCTGTTCTTTAGTAACCACGGAAACACAAAAACACAGAATAATAGTTCAGCCTGAATGTGCTGTATTCTCGTATCACCAGTTAGATTAATGAGTTTGAAAAGTTAGAAAATAGCTCCGTATAAACCAATTTCAAGAGAACCCTCCGGGAGGTAAAATCCTGGGGATTACAGGCGATGTAGTAGAGGTCTCTTGCACAAGGCCAGACATCTCCAGGCATCCGTATTAGGGCGTGTGGACATTCAACGTGCGGCGTGTCTTTGGGCGGATTAGGCGCATCT
>CALJMB010000344.1 GCA_937982515.1 uncultured Balneolaceae bacterium | reverse complement strand
GAGGGGCACGTGCCCGGCCCGGGGTGGCACGAGCGGACGCCCGCGCCATTAAATGCGGCACCCCTAAATCCCCTGAAGGGGACTTTGGGCGGCGTGCCGGCTCACCACTGTAAGCTCATTCGGATGCGAGGGCTGTTCGGAGGCCGGTGCCCCGTGCAGGCTCACCCCTCCGGCTCTTCTTATTCCTGTATGGTAGCCCGCCCGTTCAGACCCACCCCCGGCCCCTTCCCGACAGGTTTGTCGGGACAGGCTCCTCCGGCGGACAACCCGCCACCGCAAGGAGGGGGGACTCCTTCCACAGATTCTAGCTGCTTATTCTTGTTCAGGCGTCTCTCCCCTCCTTGCCGGTGGTGTTCCGGGAGGGAGGGGAGAACAAGAGGGGTGGGTCTCCCCGGGCACCGAGCAGCAAGCAAAAGCTGTAGAGCCTGAACAAGAACCCCATCCATTTCGGCACCCCGAGGGCGCTATGCCTTTTGCGCCATGCGCTCTGCGAATCCCCCTCAAAACTACATCCTCAGGCTGAAGGTCAATACGCTCTAAAGCCTGGCGCCTTTATCAGGGACATCAGGTATGGGCTTCGTATTAATTAGAGATTGAGATCTTTACCTGCATTGCCTAAATTCACCTTTCAAAAAACACGGACCGAGGTACCTTCGTTTGAATAGAGCCAAAATCATGTCGGCGGAAGATCTGAATCGCACTTATATGCGATTGGCCTACCAATTTCTGGAACCTCACGACGATCCTTCCAGGCTGGCCGTTATCGGAATGCAGACTCGCGGGGTGTACATAGGAAAACGCGTCTGCAACATCATCTCTGAAGAATTCGGCTATGAAATTGATTTCGGGGTACTGGACGTAACCTTTTACCGGGACGATTTCAGGACCAGGCTGAAGATGCCGGATGTGAAGGTCACCGAAATCCCTTTTGACCTTTATGAGCGGGATATTGTGCTGGCGGATGATGTACTGTATACGGGAAGGACGGTCCGCTCGGCCATGGATGCCCTGATGGCCTACGGCCGCCCCCATAGCATCCGCTTTTGCTGTATGGTAGACAGAGGGCACCGCGAGCTGCCGATCTCGGCTGATTATGTGGGTCTGAAGCTGCCTACGCACGTTAATGAGGAGGTGCGGGTAAAGGTGAAAGAGCTGGATGGAGAGGATGCCATTTATGTAGTGCAAAGCCCGGGAGAAGAAGCATAGCCATGAAACAACGAAAGAAAGAGCAGGCTTACGAGTTTACCCACAGGCATCTGCTGGGCCTGGCCGATTATTCCAAAGAGGATATTCTCTATGTACTCGAGCAGGCTACCTATTTCCGGGAGATTCTGGACCGCCCGGTTCCCAAAGTACCTACACTGCGCGATAAGACCATCGTCAACCTGTTTTACGAGAACAGTACCAGAACCCGTTTATCCTTTGAGCTGGCGCAGAAGCGTATGGGGGCGGATGTGGTTAACTTTTCTGCGGGCTCTTCCAGTGTGAAAAAAGGCGAGACGCTCAAGGACACCATCCGTAACATCAGCTCCATGAAAATCGATATGGTGGTGGTTCGCCATGAGAGTCCGGGAGTTCCGTACTTTTTAACCCGTGTGGTTGACGCGGCTATCATCAATGCCGGTGACGGAGCCCATGAACACCCCACCCAGGCGTTGCTGGATATATTTACCATGCGGCAGGTGCACCCGGAATTGGAGGGCAAGAATATTGCCATTATCGGAGATATTTCTCACAGCCGCGTGGTGCGGTCGAATATCATGGGACTAAAAAAGCTGGGGGCGAATGTTACCGTGTGCGGGCCCAGAACATTCATGCCCGTATCTATTAAGGAGCTGGGGGTTGAAGTTTCCGATAACCTGGACGAGACGCTGAGCTGGTGCGACATAGCCATGGCGCTGAGAATTCAGCTGGAAAGGCAGGGCGGCGGGGTAGAACTCTTCCCCAGCATCCGGGAGTATCATGAAAAGTTCGGTATCAAGATGCATCATCTTGAGGCTTATCCCGACTTTACGGTGATGCATCCCGGCCCGATAAACCGGGGCGTTGAGATGGAGAGCGAAGTGGCCGACAGTGAACGATCCATTATACTAAATCAGGTCACTAACGGCGTGGCCGTCAGAATGGCTGTTCTGTATCTGCTTAGCGGCGGAACGAGGATATAGAAGGCAGAGGACAGTTGTCAGTGAGCAGTAAGCAGCGAGAAGTAGAAAGTAGAAAGTA
>CALJMB010000343.1 GCA_937982515.1 uncultured Balneolaceae bacterium | reverse complement strand
ATACAATTGCATATCCCCATTCAAGAGTCTCTCCCCTCCTTGCGGCGTGCCTTTGTGCCGGAGGGAGGGGAGAACAAGAGGGGTGGGTCTGCGCCGGGCAACCATCCCGGGATGAGAGCGAGACGCCTGGCGTGGGGTGCAGCTTGTTTCCGCCCACTGCTCGCTATACCGGAAAGGGCACGAGCGGACGCTCGCGCCATTAAATTTGTCTGCGCCATTAAGTTTGTCTGCACCATTAAATTTTCCCGCGCCATTAACGCAGGGGTTTGGGATGAGATGATCAGGTGTCTTAAGCAGAGAGTAACAGCCTCTGCCCCCTCAAAGGGAGAGAGTTCCCCGCTGCTTCATTCTTATCTCATTTTAAGGCTAAGTGGTGAAATGCCACCGGTACCGGTGTTCTTACCTTCCACCACCAATCGTCAGGTGTAGGAAAGGGCCGCCAAGAGAGGCGGCGGGGCTGTCGCTGAGTGTGTTGCCGCCCAGGCGCCAGTTAGATTGGAATGGCGTCATCAGGTATCCGACCCGCAGCCCGAGCAGGAACCCTCCGTCTTCTTCTTTAAACAGGTATTCGATTCCCGCGCTCAGGCTGACAAGAAAGCTTCCCCGGCCGACCGTAACCTGACGATTGGGATCCTGCAGAATGTCTTCGAATGAATCTGCATCCCCGGTGTTTCCGATATTCATGCTAAATCCCCCTCCCCCGATGCCGAGCATCGGATAAGCGCGAAGATCGGGAGTTAGGCGCCGGAGATAGCCAAGGTTAAACAGCCCGTATCCCCCGCCAATGGAGATACTGCGCCCCTGATAAGCCTCCTCGCCGCCGATTACTCCATGCCCTTCACCACCGATCATCAGAACACCGGCAACGACACCATATCCGCCCCCGCCGATCGATAAGGCGGCACGGTCAAACGTTGGATAGCCGGCCGCCTCCAACTGATCATTCAGGCCGCCGATGTCGATGAAAGAGGTGCCAATAGTAAAGAAACCGGCTCCCTTTTTATTATCAGACTGGTTATTATTCTGGGCGGATGAGGTTTGCACGCCCAGGCTTATTATTACGAAAAGAGATATAGTACATTTGAGGAAAGTAGTCATGGGTAAGATGATTTTCTTAATAATCGGATAATCAGCTGTGCAGCCGAACTTCCTGTTTGATCTTACGAGGCATTCACCGCTCAAAAAAATCAAACAACTCATCGGGCAGAAAATAACAATGAGATGGTTGATTGCGTTCAGAAAAACATTTGGCTGCTATCGACTTGCGGTTTCCGGCCCTTCGCACACTGTTCATTGCTCACTGCCCTTGCCTTCTTAAATGCAGAAGAAGTAAAAGGTTGAAAGCCCGGTATGTTTTAAAAAGAAGAACCCCTATATTTGCTGCCTTATTTTCATTGACATTGCAATTGATTGGCACTAATTTCTCGACTCAAAGAAAACGTCGTTTAGGTTCAATCATTAAAACGACACTAAATAGTTTCTATCTGTTAAATAATGCTTAGCAACTATCTCCCGATTCTGATTCTGGCCGTTATCGCTATAATAATAGCGGTTTTACTTATGAGCCTGTCTCGTTTTATCGGCCCGTTTCGCCCCAATACGAATAAGCTGAACCCCTATGAAAGCGGAATGGATCCCGTGGGTAAAGCAGACGAGAGGTATTCGATCAGCTTTTATCTGGTAGCCATGGAATTCATCGTATTCGACCTTGAAGTGGTCTTCATCTACCCCTGGGCCGTACGGTATCTTGAGCACGGAGTCGGAACCTTTATCGCAATGGCCGTGTTTATTGCAGTACTCTTCGCCGGGCTGATTTACACACTTAAAAAGGGTACCTTAGACTGGGACATAAGACATAAAATTTTAGACAATTAACTTAAGTTTTTTATCAATTATGGGTCTTGAAAGTGCTCTCGGTGAAGGTTATCTCACCACAAAAATAGACGCCCTTACCAACTGGGCTCGCTCTAACGCCGCCTGGCCTATGCCTATGGGCCTGGCCTGCTGTGCTATAGAAATGATGGCCTTTGCGGGCCCCCGTTATGATTCGGCCCGTTTCGGTTCCGAAGTCATGCGATTCTCTCCCCGCCAGAGCGATGTGATGATTGTAGCCGGATGGGTCAATTATAAAATGGCTCATGCCATCCGGAGAATCTGGGATCAGATGCCGGATCCTAAATGGTGTATCGCCATGGGTGCATGCGCCTCCACTGGCGGTATGCACCGCTGTTACGGTGTGGTACAGGGATGCGACAATTTCCTGCCTGTAGACGCCTACATTTCCGGCTGCCCGCCCCGGCCCGATGCCCTTTTGCACGCACTTATGAAAATACAAGATAAGATTCGTACCGAACACTCTGTAATGCTCGACACTTAATATGGAAACCGAATTTTCTGAACACCTGCAAAAAGTCATCGACGGCCTCACAGAAACTTTCTCCGATAAGATACTCGAGGTTTATCAGTCCTCCGGCGATACCTTCGTTCATGTTGAAGCCGGCTCCATTGTAGATGTTTGTACTTATTTAAAAAACGATCAGCATTTCATCTATCTGACGGACGTTTTTGGAACCGACCGCTTTACCTCGCAACAGCGCTTTGAAGTATATTATAATCTTGTTTCTTTGCGCGACCGGCTGCGCCTGTTCCTAAAAGTGTGGCTTGAAGAGGAGAACCCGGTTGTAGATTCCGTTACCGGCGTCTGGAAATCGGCCAACTGGTTCGAACGGGAAACCTATGACATGTTTGGTATCCGCTTCAATAATCACCCCGATTTGCGCCGTATCTACATGCCGGAAGACTTCAGATACTACCCGCTGAGAAAAGAGTTTCCGCTACTCGGTATTCCCGGTTCCATTGAACTGCCCAGCACAACTCCCGACACTGAATAAGTAGTTATGAATACCCCTAGTATTATAGATCAAGCGAAATTTAATTTCTTCCCGAAGCACCAGGAGGCTTTGTACAAGTCTCTCGAGGATAAGCATACCACTATCGAGATGCTTGAGAGTGAAGACCCTCTGAATACCAAGATGATTCTCAACATGGGCCCGCAGCACCCTGCCACTCACGGTGTGCTTCGGCTTGTACTTCAGCTTAACGGCGAGACGATTGAAAAGAATAAGCTGGACATTGGATATCTGCACCGCGGGGTAGAGAAAATTGCAGAAAACAAGACCTATCAGGAGTTCATGCCATACACCGACCGTATGGACTACCTCTCCCCTTACAGTAATAACGTAGCCCTGTGCAGCGCGGTTGAAAAAATTGCCGATGTTGAAGTGCCCGAGCGGGCTCATTATATCCGCATGATAGGCGCGGAGCTGGCCCGGATATCTTCTCACCTGCTCTGGCTGGGTACGCTGGTTATGGATGCCGGGGCGGTGTCGTATTTTATCTGGACCTTCAGGGAGAGGGAAAAGTTATATGATATTTTTGATCAGCTGACAGGCCACCGTTTTACCGTATCACACGCCCGTATCGGCGGGGTTGCGAACGACATCACCGATGTTGCGATGGCTATGATCAAAGATTTCGTCAATACCTTCCCCCAGGAGCTCAAAGACTGGCACATGACGCTTGACCGGAACCGTATCTTCTTTGACCGGAACCGTGATATAGGCATACTGAAAACAGAAGATGCCCTGGAACTGGGCGCTACCGGCCCTACTTTGAGGGCCTCCGGCTACGCCTACGATATCCGCACCTTCGATCCCTATGCCCGTTACGATCAGGTAGAGTTTGAGGTGCCGACACGGCTGGAAGGCGACAACCTGGCCCGGTATTATGTACGTATGGAAGAGATGCATGAGAGCATCCGCATCATCCGCCAGTGCCTGGATAAGCTGCCAAAAGGGCCGATCCGCACAGACAATGCCAAGCAGGCGTATCCTTCCAAAGACGAGGTGTACTATTCTATGGAGGGAATGATTCATGATTTTATGATGACCGACACAGGTATTTGTCCCCCGGAAGGCGCCGAGGTTTACCGGCCCATCGAAGGGCCCAAAGGCGAGTTGGGTTATTACATTAAAAGCGACGGCACCGGACACCCCTGGAGGCTGAAAATAAAATCCCCCTCCTTCACCAACCTTCAGGTACTGGAAAATATTCTGGACGGAGAAATGGTATCCGACACCGTGGTAATCATTGGCGGGGTCGACCCTGTCATGGGTGAATGTGACAAGTGAGGTAATTGTGAATGTTAAATTTTAAATGTTGAATTATTTCCAGTCACTCAGTTCAAAATTCAGCATTCAAAATTTAAAATTTAATTGATAATGGCAGAACAAGAATTAGTTTTTACCGAGAGCGAACTCGAAGAAATTGAAAAGATCAAGGCCAAATTTCCTACGGCCAAGGCGGCCACCCTGCAGGTACTTTGGGTAGCTCAGCGGAAATTCGGCCACGTCAAGCCGGAGGTACAGGTGTTGGTTGCCGACACCCTGGGCCTGCCTCACTCTCATGTACATGGGGTAGCCAGCTTCTACACTCAGTACTACAAAGAAGAGATGGGTAAGTACGTGCTGGACGTGTGTACGTGTCTCACTTGCCAGATCTGCGGGGGGTATGAGATTCTCGATCATCTGGAAAAAAAGCTTGGAATTGAAAGAGGCGATACGACCGAGGATGGCATGTTCAGTTTAAAAGAGGTAGAATGCCTGGGCGCGTGCGGCTATGCCCCTATGCTTCAGGTATCTAACGAAATGTACGTCAATAACCTGACCCCCGAGAAGGTAGACGACCTGATCGACAGCCTCCGGGCAGGCAACATGCCGGAATTTGAATCTATGGCCATGCCTCAACACAAGAAACGTAACGCTGGTTGATGATTGGTAAGGGATGATTGGTGAATTCTTTGAGGAGTTCATTACAATCATTTAAATCATAAATCAACAATCATAAATCAACAATCATAAATGTCAAAAGACTGGAGATCATACGAACCTCTGCTTATTCCCGATATACCGAATCTGCACAAGATTGACGTGTATGAACAAAATGGCGGGTATAGCGCCCTCAGAAACGTTCTGAATGACCAAGATACCTGGTCACGGGAAAACGTGGTTAATGAGGTGAAAGAGGCTAACATCAGGGGCCGTGGCGGAGCGGGATTCAATGCCGGACTCAAGTGGAGCTTCATGCCCAAGCCGGACGGCGGACCGCGTTACCTGGCCTGCAACGGGGATGAATCGGAACCGGGCACTTTCAAAGACCGTGCAATATTTGAATACAATCCGCATATTTTTATTGAGGGTGCCATCATCGCGGCCTATGCCATGACGGTAGACACCATATATGTGTACTTACGCGGAGAGTATATAGCCTGGGTGAGAATGCTGCAGGAGGCGATCGATGCGGCCTATGAAAAAGGATATTTGGGAAAAAACATTCTGGGTAAAAAAGGCATCGACATCGATATGCATGTGGCCTATGGGGCAGGCGCGTACATTTGTGGTGAAGAAACCTCGATGCTCGAATCTCTGGAAGGAAAACGCGGTTACCCGAGAATCAAGCCTCCTTTCCCTGCCCAAAAGGGCCTGTGGGGGCGGCCTACCACCATTAATAATATTGAAACACTCTCCAACGTGCCTCTGGTTATCAATAACGGAGCAGAATGGTATAAAAACATCGGGGCTGAAACGCACCCCGGCCCTATTCTGTACGGTATTTCCGGACACGTAAATAAACCGGGTGTCTATGAGTTGCCGTCCGGTGTACCGGTAATGGATCTGATCAATGAAGTAGCCGGTGGCATCCGCGGCGGCAAGAAGTTCAAAGCTCTGATACCGGGAGGATCATCCACCCCCGTTCTCCGCGCCGACCAGCTTGAGGATGTGACTATGGATGCCGACTCTCTGCGTACTGCAGGTTCTATGATGGGTACGGCGGGCATGGTTGTGATGGATGAAGACACAGACATGGTTGATGTGTTGTGGCGTATTTCTCACTTTTACCGCCATGAATCGTGCGGGCAGTGTACCCCCTGCCGGGATGGTACCGGATGGCTCGAAAAGGTTTTACTTAAGATACGAAATGGCGAAGGTGAAATTAAAGATTTAGACCTGTTACTTGATATTACTACAATGATGGAAGGCAGGACGATTTGTGCTTTGGCGGATGCGGCCGCATGGCCGGTACGCCACACCATCAACCGCTTCAGAGATGAATTTGAAGCACGCTGTAAAAAATCTGTTCACGCTATTGCGTGATTGGATTTTTGACTGACGATTTATGATTGATGAATCTCTTTAATTATCAATCATGCTTTTAATTAAAAATAATAGATGAACAAAGATGACCTGATAAAACGTACCAAAGAGTTTGCCCATAGGTGTGTGAAGTTGGCTGTAAGTTTGCCTGAAACTTATTTAGGTAATCATATTAAAAGCCAACTGATACGATGTAGTACTTCCGTTGCCGCAAACTATCGGGCAGCATGTCTTGGTATCAGTAAGGCAGCTTTCGTTTCAAAATTAAGTATTGTGATTGAAGAAGCCGATGAAGCAGAATTTTGGCTGGAGTTTATAACTGATGAACAACTTAAACCAAAACATTTGGTAGAGCCTTTACAAAATGAAGCACATGAATTAGCTTCAATTTTCATTGCTTCAAGAAAAACAGTACAAGCAAAAAATCGATGATTATGATTGATGATTTTTGAATGTCTTTAATCATCAATAAACAATCAGCAATCAACAATCAAAAAATGTCCGAAGTATTTATAGACGGTAAGCGTTACGAGTTTGAAGGGGACCATATGGCTCTCCAGTTTATAATGGATCTGGGAAAAGAAGTGCCCTTCTTTTGTTACCATCCGGCGATGTCTATTCCGGGTAACTGCCGCCAGTGCATGGTTAAGGCCGGGCAATATATAAAAAACCAGGATAGCGGCGAATATGAACTGGATGAGAATGGGGAACGAAAAGTTCGGTGGTTCCCCAAGATGCAAATTTCCTGTTCGCTCAAGCTGACAGATGGCATGGTTATCCAAACTCAGGAGACCTCTGAGGAGGCGGAGCGCGCTCAAAAAGATACCATGGAATTTCTCCTGATCAACCACCCGCTGGACTGCCCTATTTGTGATCAGGCAGGCGAGTGTCCGCTTCAGATTCAAACCTATAAATACGGACCTGAAGGCAGCCGTTTTGAGGTGAAAAAAGTTCATCGGCCTAAACGCGTTCAACTCGGCCCCCGCGTTACACTGGATGCCGAACGGTGCATCAACTGTACCCGCTGTGTGCGTTTCACCGATGAAATAAGCAAAAGCCATCAGCTTACCATTGTATCCCGCGGAGCCAAGAACTACCCAACAACATCACCCGATGAAACCTTTGACGATCCCTATTCACTTAATACGGTAGATATCTGTCCGGTCGGGGCTCTGACGTCAACTGATTTCCGGTTCAAAGCCCGCGTCTGGGAAATGAGCCAAACACCCAGTATCGACATTACCAACGGCAAAGGATGTAATATCGATCTGTGGACCCGTGATAATGAAGTGTTGCGTATCACACCGCGTTACAACAAAGAAGTCAACGACCACTGGATGCCGGATGCGGGACGCGAAGCCTACAAATTGTTTAATGAAAATCGTGTTTCCAGGCCTTCCATTACATTAGACGGGGATGACCAGCCCCATACGTCCTGGAATAACGCCATCGAAACCTTCGCGGAAATTCTGGAAGCTAACGACTCGGAGAACATCCTGGTAATCGGCAGCCCTCATGCTTCTGTAGAAGAAAACTATGCTGTAAATAAGTTCTTCAACCTGCTGGGAGCCCCGAATGCACGTTTTGTCTCGCATATCGTACCCGGTTCCGGCGATGGGTTTCTTATCACTGACGACCAGGCACCTAATACCAACGGATGCCGGTTGCTTAATATCGATGAAGCGAGCCCGGAAGCGCTAAGATCAGCGGTAAACAACGCTTCCGTGGTGATTATACTTGCCGATGACCTGGTAGGCCGCGGGGTGCTCTCGAAAAATGATTTAAATAATCCATACGTCATCACTTTCGCTACCAACTATTCAGATACGACCAGGGCATCGGATTTGGTTATCCCTATTACCTGCGTTGCTGAACACGCGGCGAGTTATATTAACGTGGACGGAAGGATTCAGAGAAGCTTTCCCGCCAAAGAAACCAAATATACCAACCGGCGCTTAAACCTGGAGATGTCTGAAGGCCGCCTGGACCGGTATGGAACCAGCTTTGATAACTGGGTATCGGATGACAATAAGATTGACTGCCGCCCTGCATGGGATTTCCTCAACAAGCTGGCCGAACGTTTAGGGCTTGGATTTAGCTATCTGCATTCCCGGGCTATTCTTGCAGAAATAGCCGACCAGATTCCGGCGTTTGAGGGAGTCAGCTATGAGCGGATGGATGAAGAAAATGGCATACAGCTTATTACAGAACAACAAGAAATAAAACAAGACTAAATTTGAACTGAAACCCGCTCACAAGCGCTCAACTCATCCGATCACTCAAAGTGATCGGATGAGTTGAATTATGCGTTTGCGAGTGAGTAAAAATATCGTTTAATGGAGCCCGTTACAACTACCTCATATATCGTACTCGGAATTGCTTTGTTTTTGCTGCTTAACTCGGCGGCCCTGGCCGTTTATTCCGAGCGGCGTGTAGCAGCTTTTATACAAAACAGGATCGGGCCTAATCGGGTGGGTCCGATGGGACTTCTTCAGCCAATAGCCGACGTTCTTAAGCTTATATTAAAAGAAGATGTTACCCCTATTCAGGGAAATAAAACGATTCATGCTATTGCTCCCATCATCCCGGTTGTAACGGCGCTGATGACGGTTGCCGTCATTCCCTTTGGCGAGGGCCTGTATGTAACCGATATTAATGCCGGTGTTCTGTATCTTCTGGCAGTCGCTTCACTGGGCGTTTACGGCGTCACTCTGGCCGGCTGGTCATCCAACAGTAAATATTCCCTGCTTGGCGGCCTGCGTGCGGCAGCCCAGATGGTCAGTTATGAGTTGCCGATGGGAATGGCTATTGCCTCCTGTATACTCTTTACCGGTTCCCTCAGCATGCTCGATGTGGCGGGCGCACAGGAATATTGGTGGAATTTTTTCCGGAATCCCATAGGAGCGGTAATATTTATTGTCGCCTCCTTTGCCGAAGCCAACCGTACTCCTTTCGACCTGGTTGAGGCCGAGCAGGAACTTGTCGGCGGCTTCCATACCGAGTACAGCTCCATGAAGTTCGGGATGTTTTATCTGGCTGAATATATGCATGTAGTTATTGCCAGCATGCTCATTACTACCTTCTTTTTTGGCAGCTATCACCTTCCTTTTGCCGGTTACTGGCTGCCGGAGATGAGCGTGACCGCCAAAGCTGTACTTGATGTCAGCGTATTTACGCTTAAAACCGTATTCTGGGCTTTTGTCTTCATATGGGTACGCTGGACCGTTCCCCGTTTTAAGTATAATCAGGTTATGAAACTCGGATGGGAGCAGATGCTGCCCATAAGTATTCTAAATTTTATCGGTCTTGCCGCAATAGTCTACGCCTGGTATCATTTTATTTAATCCGGATACCATTTTATACAAGAATTGATATACCGGTAACAGCTCATTGCAAACTTTATTAAGCTTCCGGAGCTTGGTAAAGTTTGCAAGAGAGTGTTCAGAACTCCTCCCCTTCATACATACGTTTGGTTATCTGTTTTATGTATCCTGATTACTTTTCCAGGCCATAAACATTGGCTTGGCTAAAGACGCGCCGGGTGCCCTAAGTAAAATAGTTATGGACGAAGAATAAAACAGTGCGGAATCTTCCGGGTAGCTACTAACTTCCCTCCTGTTTTTTTATCTTTAGCCATTTGCATACGTCAGTCCTGTATTCTTTCCAACTTTCTGAACTCTGAGAATTGATGAAACTAGTTGCTTTTGAAACCCTTGGTTGCAAGCTGAATTATTCGGAGACATTAACCATACAGCGCGACTTTGAAAACGAAGGGTATGGCGTCACAGATTTTAACAGCAGAGCAGATATCTATGTTATCAATACCTGTTCTGTTACCCAAGGTGCTAACAGTACCTGCCGCAAAACGGTGCGGCAGGCGCTCCGGCGTAATCCCGATGCCTTCGTTGCTGTTGTGGGATGCTACGCCCAGCTGGAGCCAGAAGAAATCGCTTCTATCGATGGAGTAGATATCGTTTTGGGAGCCAAAGACAAATTCAATCTGCTGAAACTGGTCGACAGCTTTGAAAAACGCAGTGAGCCTCTCATCTATACCAGTGATGTAAACGAAGCGGTCGATTTCCACAATGCATTTTCAGCTGATGACCGGACCCGCGCATTTCTGAAGGTACAGGACGGATGCAGCTATAAGTGTTCATTTTGTACCATCCCGCTGGCACGGGGTAAAAGCCGTAGTCCTGACATTGCTACAGTTATTCGGAATGCTGAGCATCTGGTTGAAGAAGGGTTTAAAGAGATTGTGATTACAGGTGTAAATGCCGGTGACTTTGGGCGGGGTACCGACGAAGACTTCTTTATGCTGGTTCAGGCCCTGGATAAGATTCACGGGTTGGAACGCATCCGGTTTTCTTCGGTAGAGCCTAACCTGATGAAAGATGACATCATACGCTTTACAGCTCAATCGGATAAGATCCAGCCTCACTTTCATATGCCTCTGCAAAGTGGCAGTGACAAGATGTTAGGCCTGATGAGACGCCGTTACCGGTCTGACCTTTACCGGGACCGTGTGGAGTTAATACGCAAGTTAATGCCTGACGCTGCAATTGGAGTAGACCTGATTACCGGCCATCCGGGCGAGACAGAAGAACTATTCAGGGAATCGTTTGATTTTGTTTCAGGCCTGCCTGTCTCCTACCTGCATGTGTTTACTTACTCTGAACGGCCAAATACTCATGCCTTGAACCTTGAACCCGTAATTCCCGATAACGTCCGAAAGGAACGAACTCATAAATTACGTCGTCTTTCTGCAAAGAAGCGTTTTGAATTCGACACTCAATTTGTTGGCCGGATCCGTCCGGTTCTGTTTGAGGGATCCGGTAAAAACGGATACATGTATGGCTGGACTGATAACTATGTACGTGTTGCTATTCCGTACAACCCTGGGTATGAAAACAAAATTCTGCCTGTTGAGTTGGGCAACCGAACGAAAGATGGGTTTCTCCGAGGGATGTTGACAGAACAAGCCCGCAAAGAAGAACAAGTTATCCAGGAGTTGGTGGAGCAATGAAAAGTGAAAAGGCAGAGGGGAAAATTTGAAACTACGTTGGGTTGCCGTTAGAGTTTTGCAGTTTGATGTTATTCCGATATTCTGAACTTACTAAAAAGATGAAAAAAACTGATAGTTGTAGCTGACGATGGGGAATAAAACACCGGAAGTTCTTATTCAGAAGATCATCGCCTTTATCGAAAAAGAGCGGGAACTCTATGGTGATTTTACCATTAAAATGCCTGAGCCAGGTTCTGAATCCAAGACAATTTTCAGGCAGCAGATTCCAAAAAAACAATCTATTGCTGAAGAAGCTTCGGAATCGTCACCTATAACTGTAAATCGGGAGATCATGAATCCGGAACCCACTGATAGCCAGGAAACAGTTAGCGACAAACATGCTGTACATGAAGTCTATTCAAAGCTAGACAACTGCAGCAACCTGGAAGAACTGGAGCAGCTTTGTAAAGAAGCAGATGTTCTCCGAACAGATATGGAAGGGACTCGTTTGGTATTTGGAACAGGTAACCCGGATGCCGATCTTATGCTGATTGGCGAGGCTCCTGGATCGGAAGAAGATAAACAGGGAGAACCATTTGTGGGCGCCGCCGGGAAGCTGCTAAATAAGATTCTGGCAGCCATCGACTTAAAACGGGAAGATGTATATATCGCAAATATTTTAAAGCATCGGCCCCCCAATAACAGAGATCCATTGCCTGAGGAACGGGAGCGCAGCCTCCCCTTTTTACTTAAACAAATAGAACTCGTTAATCCCAAACTTATTCTGGCGCTGGGGAAAGTCTCCGCCCAGACCCTCCTGAACAGTAATGAATCACTGGGCCGGATGAGAAAGAAATTTCACTCTTTCATGGACAAATATGAACTCATGGCGACCTACCATCCCGCTGCATTGCTGAGATACGATAAATGGAAGCGTCCGACCTGGGAAGATGTTCAGATGCTTAGAAAAAGATATGACGAACTCGGTGGTAAGCCGTGAGCAAAGAATAGTATTTAATAGAAGTAGAAAGTATTAAGGAGAAAGAGGAGATAATTTAATACTCACTACTTAAGACTTAGTACCGACTTTTTATGTATTTCCCCTTCGTTAAGAGGTAAGCTTTTATTATACTTATGATTCTTTAATACGTGGTTAAAGGCAGGCAGATTTTAATACCGCTTATCTATCTGCCTCACGCCTCTCTTCGGTTTCGGTTAACAGAGTAAACAACTTTTTTTATTCGCTATACGATGGCAGTACAAAATGCATCTAATTTTCAGAAACAAAATCAGTCTGATATCCAGATTCTTGAGAAGGAGGGCCGCGTCCCTCCCCAGGCCATTGAGGTTGAAGAAGCCGTGCTGGGAGCTATGCTCATTGAACATGAGGCAGCAACGGTAGCCCTACAGATGCTTTCGGCTGAAGATTTCTACAAACCTTCTCACCGTTATATTTTTGAGGTCTTGCATGACCTCTATGAACGAGACAATCCTCTTGATCTGCTTACGGTCGAAAACGAGCTACGCGATAAAGGGCAGCTTGATATTTGCGGAGGACCCGGCTACCTGGCTGAGCTCACCCGCTCGGTAAGCTCGGCTGCTAACATCGATTATCATGCCCAGATCATTGCAGAGAAAGCTACAAAAAGGAATTTGATACTGAACTGTACAGATATCATTCAGGAAGCTTATGATAGTACTTCCGACCCATATGATGTACTGGACCGGGCAGAGCAGCGCATCTTTGATCTTTCCAATGCCAAGCATCGATCTCAGGCAAAACCCATCGGAGATGTATTAAAAGATACACTCTCCTATCTGGAAGATATCCGGGGGAAGGCTTCAGGGATTACCGGCGTCCCCACCGGACTCGATATTGATAAACTAACAGCCGGATGGCAAAATGGAGATATGATTGTAATTGCCGCCCGGCCATCAATGGGTAAAACGGCTTTTGTACTCACTACCGCACGCAATGCTGCCCTTCATCAGGACCCCAAGCTTCAGACTAAAGTGGCGCTATTCAGTCTTGAAATGTCTGACCAGTCGTTGGTGCAACGCCTGCTGACGATGGAGGGCAGAATTAACGCCCAATCGGCCCGGTCGGGGCGTCTGAATGATGAAGAGTTTAAACGACTGATAGATGCTGCCGGCCGGCTCTTTACAGCCGACATTTTTGTAGACGACACACCCGGCCTTAGCATAATGGAGTTACGGACAAAGTGCAGGCGGCTGAAGAGCGAACACGACATCGGATTGGTTATAGTCGACTATCTTCAGCTGATGACAGCCCAGGGAAAAGATTTCGGAACACGTGAGCAAGAAATTGCCACAATTTCCAGGGGGCTTAAAGCACTTGCTAAAGAACTGAATGTACCCGTAATCGCGCTGTCTCAGTTAAGTCGCGCCGTTGAACAGCGTGGAGGAGATAAGCGACCACAACTTAGCGACCTTCGGGAATCGGGATCTATAGAACAAGATGCTGATGTGGTCTGTTTTCTATACCGTCCTGAATACTATGGTATTAAAACAACACCTGAGGGACAATCTACTGCCGGCCTGGCAGAAATTATTATCGGCAAGCAAAGAAATGGCCCTACCGGGAGTGTACCACTGTATTTTGTGGAGGACTATGCGCGTTTTGAGAACCTTACGGCAGCCGGGCCGGATCCTTTTGGCATGGATTCAAACAGCGGTAGTGATGGGACTTCTAACGGCATTTCCGGGCCTCCTCCTTTAGGTCATGACCCCGGCCCGGATGACGAGGCACCCTTCTGATTATCAGAATCTAAAAAGTTAAACGCCGGAGGCTTACGTTCGTTGCCCCAACCTATGTTTGGCAGCACAGGGGCAGCCTGCTTCTACTACATTCGTGCCGGTTATATGCTTCTTCCTACGCATCCTCACTGACAGGAGGATCCAGCGACAGAACTCAGGATGACAGGTGCTGGTAGCGAGGGCCTACACGGGCCATACATATCCTGCCATTATGAAATGACATCCGTATTATATTATACAATATATCGGGATTGCCAGGTTAGTCGGTGGTTTTCTTTTTAAAATTTTGTAAGGCTATGCGGGCTGCACGTTGCTCAGCTTCCTTTTTACTTTTTCCTTTACCCTGCCCCATCGTCTTATCATCGACCATGACTTTTACCTCAAATGTTTTATCGTGACCGGGGCCAGATTCTGAAAAAACTTCATATCGGGGTATGGAATACTTATGAGCCTGTGCATATTCCAGCAGCAGGCTTTTATAGTTGTCAAGAGCATCTATGATGCTTTCAAAATCAACATACTTATCTATAACTCTCTGCACAAAATGAGCTGTGGCTTTATAGCCTTTATCAAGATAGATGGCTGCAATCAATGCCTCGAATACGTCTGATAACACACTCTTAGAGAACTCAATCCCTTGTCCCTGTGCCCGCTCTCCCAAAACTAGCATATCGCTCAACTCAAGCTGGCGCGCATAATCGGCCAGTGCATCCCCCTTTACAAGTTTTGCCCTGAGCTTTGTCAGGAATCCTTCATTTTCATCAGGATATTCATCGAAGATGATTTCGGTTACTATCAGGTCAAGTACGGCATCCCCCAAAAATTCCAGTCTTTCGTAAGAATCGGAAGCATTGTACTTATCATCAGCGAGAATAGATCGGTGTTGCAGGGCACGTATGTATAAAAAAGGATCATTAATATCTACATTAATGATCCTTTCTAATTTTGCAATGCGTTCATCATGCTCAGGCGAAACCTTGGGGCGGTTCTTAAAGTATGACCTGAATTTTTTCAGCATTAATTATTCTTCGAACTTCTTAAATACCAGTGAGGTATTATGTCCTCCAAAACCAAAAGCGTTATTGACAGCATACCGCAAGTCGCGTATTTGGGCTTCATTGAATGTATAATTTAAATCGCATTCCGGATCGGGTGTTTCGAAATTAATGGTAGGTGGCACCGTACCATGATAGATGGCCAGTAAGGTAGCCAGAGATTCTACCGCTCCTGCTGCCCCAAGGGTATGACCGGTCATGGATTTAGTGGAGTTCAAGCTTAATTTATAGGCATGGTCACCGAACACTTTTTTAATGGAGTTCGTCTCAGCGACGTCCCCAAGTGGTGTTGATGTACCGTGCATATTAATATGCTCTACATCTTCAGGTTTGATACCCGCTGCATCCAGTGCACGATTCATAGCCAATATGACACCTTCCCCTTCAGGGTCTGGCGCTGTGATATGGTAGGCATCTGCTGAAAAACCATATCCAACTATTTCTCCATAGATACGGGCTCCACGCGCCTTGGCATGTTCATATTCTTCCAGAAATAGTATCCCGGATCCCTCGCCCAATACAAAACCATCCCGGTTTTTATCAAATGGCCGAGAGGCTGTTTCCGGCGAGTCATTTCTGGTTGACATAGCCCGCATGGAGTTAAACCCTGCTACTCCTATTTTTGAAACAGGAGCTTCGGATCCTCCCGATACAGCCATATCACACTGTCCATACCGAATAGCATCATAGGCCAGCCCTATATTATGAGACCCGGTTGCACATGCTGACACAGCACAATAGTTAGGACCTTTAAATCCCCATTTGATGGAGATTTGTCCGGCTAACATATCCGGTATCAACATAGGAATAAAGAAAGGAGATACTCCCCGCGGACCGCGTTCATGAAATGAAATGGATTGATCATAAAAGGTAACCATACCTCCTATACCGGTTCCCACAATGACCGCAACCTGATTTTTATCTATCTTATCCAAATCAATTCCACTGTCTTCCAGTGCTTCTTCAGCAGCTATTAAAGCATACTGGCACACTTTATCCATACGCCGGGCCTCTTTTCGGTCGAAATAATCTAACTCGTCGTAATCTTCGATCTGGGCCGCAAACTTTGTTGGAAAATCAGTGGTATCGAAATGTTCGATAGGGCGTACACCGCTTTTACCTGAAATCAATCCATTCCAGAATTCAGGTGCCGTTTTACCTACAGGGGTAAGGGCACCGATTCCGGTAACTACTACTCTTCGATTGGACATGCTTTATTATTATAATAAAAGACTTAACTAGGAAACCTTTTCCTGTAAATATTCAACTGCATCACCAACGGTAGCAATATTTTCTGCATCTTCGTCGGGAATGCTAATATCGAATTCTTTTTCGAATTCCATAATGAGCTCTACGGTATCAAGTGAGTCGGCTCCGAGGTCGTTAGTGAAATTGGCTTCATGAGTTACTTCCGACTCATCAACACCTAGTTTGTCAACGATAATGGATTTTACTTTTGATTCAACGTCTTGTGACATAACAATTATGTTTTTACTTCGATTGAGGTTTGTGAATAAATTTTAACGATCTTTCTAAAACGAATTAGCCAGGGCTGAAAATACAATATCTTAATCTAAAAATACACTTAACTTGTTCAAAAGCTTTTTGGGGCATTATTAAAACATTACATCGCCATTCCGCCGTCTACACGGAGCACCTCACCAGTGATATATGTACTCCGGTCAGACGCCAGAAATGCAACAGCCTCAGCAACTTCATCGGCTTCACCTGCGCGTCCGAGGGGTGTTTCAGCCTTTATGCTTTCCAGAATCTTTTCATCCAGAACACCGGTCATTTCCGTAGTAATATAACCCGGAGCTACAACATTTGAACGGATATTGCGTGACGCTAATTCTTTGGCATAGGCTTTAGTAAAACCTATAATACCGGCCTTGGAAGCCGCATAATTGCTTTGCCCTGCGTTTCCGGCAATACCTACCACCGAGCTTATATTTATAATGGAGCCTCCTCTGCTTCGCATCATCGGCTTGGCAACGGCTTTACTGTAGTTAAATACACTTTTTAGATTAGTCTCTATAACCTCATCCCATTGTTCTTCATTCATCCGGAGGATGAGATTATCCCTGGTAATGCCGGCATTGTTGACTAATATATCCAGCTTTTCCCAGTCATTTACAATTTCTGCGACAACAGCTTCAGCCTTTTCAAAACTCACAGCATCGGCCTGGAGAGCCTTCGCCCTACGGCCCATTTTTTCTATTTCAGCTTTCACTTCCTCAGCCGCATCTGCCGAACGGGTATAGGTAATGACTACATCGGCTCCATATTCAGCCAGTTTTAGAGCTATAGCTTTTCCTATTCCCCGGCTACCACCGGTAACAAGTGCTGTTTTGTTTTCTAATGACAAACTCATGATTATGTACCCTATTGATATCCGTTAATTTCAACGTTCTTTAGTGTTCGTTTAACCAGCCCCTGCAATACCTTGCCCGGTCCTACTTCCACAAAACCCGTAGCTCCGTCATGGTGCATATTTCTAAGTGTCTGAGTCCAGAGCACCGGGTTTAGGAGTTGATTTAAAACATTTTTTCTGATCTCTTCAGGGTCTTTCGTAGCCCGTGCCGTAAAGTTACAGTAGATTGGACATGCGGGACTTGCAATGGTCAGATTTTCCAGCTCTTCTTTTAAACCGTCATAAGCCGGTTGCATCAGTGACGAGTGAAATGCCCCACTTACGGGTAATACTTTAGCAAGCCGGCAACCCTGTTCTTTGGCAATTTCAACAGCCCGTTCTACTGCTTCAATATTTCCGGAAATGACAAGTTGACCGGGGCAGTTATAATTTGCGGCTACAACTTCTTTTCCCGTTTCAGCAGCTGCCTGTGCACATACGGCTTCAACATCGGCATCATCCATACCGATTAGAGCGGCCATGGATCCCGGATTTTCTTCGCCGGCCTGTTGCATCAACCGACCCCGGTGCCGCACTATTTTGAGCGCATCCTCAAAACTAACAGCCCTGCAGGCAACCAGAGCGGAAAATTCACCCAGGCTGTGCCCGGCCACCATATCCGGCTTTGCATGGAGTGTTTCAAATAGAGCCACAGAATGCAAAAATATAGCAGGTTGAGTAAATTCCGTTTGTTTCAAAACATCTTCCGGACCGCTAAACATAATGTCTTTGAGACCAATACCCAATATCGTATCAGCCTGATCCAAATAGCGGCTGAACTCCTCATTTGTTTCATAATGCTCTTTTCCCATACCCACAATCTGGGAACCTTGCCCTGGAAACAGATATGCTGTAGCCATTATCTCATCCCCCACTTGAGGTAGGTGGCGCCCCAGGTAAATCCTCCACCAAAGGCGGCAAGCACTAAGTTATCGCCGTAGTTCAGCTTATCTTTCCAATCATATAAACACAGCGGAATGGTAGCTGCGGTAGTATTTCCGTATTTATCTATGTTAATCATAACTTTATCAGTGCTCAGCCCCATTCGGTTTGCTGTTGCATCGATGATACGCAAGTTTGCCTGGTGAGGCACCAGCCATGCCACATCATCTGCATCCAGATTATTTCGCTCCATAATTTCACGCGAAACATCGGCCATACCCATTGTCGCTTTTTTAAACACGGCCCTTCCGTCTTGTTTTATATAGTGCTGCCGATTAGCCA
Source organism: uncultured Balneolaceae bacterium (assembly GCA_937982515.1). Taxonomy (GTDB): domain Bacteria; phylum Bacteroidota; class Rhodothermia; order Balneolales; family Balneolaceae; genus CALJMB01. Next base: position 25,751 of record CALJMB010000343.1, on the reverse strand, counting down.
CCGTTTCTTCCGTAGCGGGATTCAGACTTCCTCCCGCAGGCTGGTATAATGCGCAGGCCGTATCACCCTCACTACGGTGAATATAATCTATAATGCCTGTCTCGTCATCTGATGCTTCAAGTAAGACAGCTCCGGCGCCGTCGCCGAATAAAATACAAGTAGTGCGGTCTGTAAAATCTACAATGGCGCTCATTTTGTCAGCTCCGATAACCAGCACTTTTTGGGCACGACCAGATTCTATGAAACCGGCACCTGTACTAAGCGCGTATAAGAAACCGGAACAAGCTGCTGACAAGTCAAACCCGAATGCATTAGAAGCTCCGATTTTTTCCTGGATGAGGCAGGCTGTAGCGGGAAAAATATAATCCGGTGTTACGGTTGCAACGATAATGACGTCCACTTCATCGGAGGAAACGCCGCGCTGTTCCAATGCTTCCCTGGCTGCTTCGGCCCCCATAAAAGCCGTTGCCTTATCTTTATCTTTAAGTATCCTCCGTTCTTTAATTCCCGTCCGCGTCTGTATCCATTCGTCATTGGTTTCGACCATTTTTTCAAGGTCATGATTGGTCAATCTGCTTTCAGGTAAGTAGTGCCCCACTGCAGTTATTTTAGCACGTCTGATTTCCGCCATGTATAAAATTTTAATTAATTTAGAGATGCAATAATTTTTTCATTAATGCTATTTTCAACACACTTTACGGCATTTAAGATCATGTTTTTAATAGCCCGCGGAGAACTTCCCCCATGGCCTACCATGCTAACGCCGTTCACCCCTAAAAAAGGAACACCACCTACAAACTCATAATTGAATGGAGCCAGAGAAGCTTTAAGCACATGTACAACCGTATGAGCTTCTTCTGCGGATAAGTTCATTTTCTTAATAGTGGCCCCTACAAGCTGTTCTATCGCATTCGGAAATGACTCACCCAGCTTCAACAATAAATTTCCCACGAATCCATCCGAAACATATACATCGGCTTTAGCCATTAAGATATCTCCGCCTTCCAGATTACCGACAAAATTGGGAAGAGATTTCAAAATGGCGTGAGCCTCACGGACTTCATCAGTACCTTTTTTTTCTTCTTCACCCACATTTAGTAATCCAATCTTTGGATTCTGTACACCCATCACTTCTTCAATATAAATACATGCCATTTGGGCAAACTGAACAAACATTTCCGGGCGGATTTCCAGATTGGCACCTGCATCAACCAGGAGCCTGAATCCCTTAATGGTAGGATAAGTCGCTGCTATTGTAGGCCGTGTGACGCCCTTTAGTTTTCCCAAAAGAAGTGTTGACGCCGCCAATAAAGCACCTGTATTTCCGGCACTTATAAAACCATCACATTTGCCTGCTTTTTGTAATCCCAGTCCCATAACGATAGAAGACTCACGTTTTGCCTTCACAGCCTGGGCGGGAGATTCATTCATCCCGATAATCTGAGGTGCATTGTGAATCAGGATTCGGCTGGAATCATACTCATATTCATCCAGTTCATTTCTTATTAAATCTTCAGGGCCAACCAGGATTACCTGAAGTAGTTCGTGCTCCAGAATAGCCTCTACGGCTCCCTGAACAGGACTTTTGGGATAATGATCGCCACCAACGGCATCAACAGCAATAATCATGGATGAGAATTTAAGCTAACTTTACTTGCTTACGTTCAAAACCTGGCGGCCCCTGTAATGACCGCACTCCTTGCAGACGTGATGGTAGCGATGTAAAGCGCCACAGTTCGGGCACTCAGCTAAAACAGGCTCCTCCAGACCATGGTGTGAGCGGCGTTTATTTCTGCGTGATTTTGAAGTTTTACGTTTTGGATGTGCCATTTAATTAATCGTAGTAGTTTCTGTTTAATTCTTAAGTTTCTTTAAATCTTCCCAGCGAGGGTCAATTTCGTCATTACTTTCTGTGTTCTCACCTGATTCTCCAAATGTTTTGGCCTGAAAAGCTTTTGGATTTCCTTTTTCATCCAAAAACCGAGGATGCAAAACCTGCATGGGAATATTTAACATAATGGTGTCCCGGACTTCTTCTTCAATGCTTAATGTGTTAGAAGAAAAGTCGAACCTGCGTACGGCCCCGTTTTCATCTTCTGTTTCTTCTTCCACATCTACCTTGAATACCACTTGGTATTCGGATTCGATAGAGTAGATAAACATTTCTAACGAACGGTCGCATTGTAGCTCAACGCCAACGTGTATTATGAAATCCACCCGAATAAAATGTTGCGTTCGGTAGAATTCCAACTCAATTTCTCCCCCCTTAAATCCGTAGGGAGAAAGATCGAGATCACTGTCTTTTAAATTCAGTTTACGCCGGCTCTGACCCTCCGGAATCTCGACAATATGAAACACTAATTTTGACATATCGGTAACAGCCTGCAAATTTATGAATTATTAGGTTGACCTGCAATCAATTAAACAACCCAAATAAACGCTGTTCAATCAATTCAATGACCCGACCCAGATCCTCCTGGTTGTTCACGAAGTCAAGATCATCAGTATCTATTATCAGTTTCTCGTGCGGATACTCCTGGATCCAGTTTTCATATAAACGATTTAATCGCTCTAAATATTCGATGCGAATTGTGGTCTCATATGCCCGCCCGCGTTGCTGAATTTGTCTGACCAGTGTAGGTACCTGAGCCCGGAGATAAATAAGCAGGTCCGGCGGCCTGAGAAATTGAGCCATCTCTTTATATAAAGCCTCGTAGTTTGCAAAATCCCGGTCGCTCATCAAGCCCATATCATGCAGGTTCTTGGCAAATATCTCTACATCTTCATAAATAGTCCTGTCCTGAATGATACTCCCCTTTTGTTCTACCATAGATTTATGATGCCGAAACCGACTGGATAAAAAATAGATCTGCAAGTTAAAGCTCCATCGCCGCATATCGTCATAAAAATCTGCCAGATACGGGTTGTTGTCAACGGATTCATAAAAGGCTTTCCACCCAAAATGTTTAGCCAACAAGGCTGTCAGGGAAGACTTTCCTGCACCTATATTTCCCGCGATAGCCACAAACTTGTCACCTCGCTGTTCCCGCTTCATATCTGTAGATTTGATAATTGGCTGATTTGTTGACTGGGATGCCCCCGCTTATTTATCACGTATTGCGTATTCACTTACCCAACAGTTCGTACATTGCTTTTTTGTAGGCTTCAACTCCCGGTTGATTAAAAGGATTTACATCCAGACAGTAGCAATAAATACCTGTAACCAACTCGTAAAAATAGATGAATTCTCCAATATGCCGGGCATCCAGCCTTTCTATGGAAACTACCACGCTGGGCACTCCACCTTCAACGTGAGCCTTCAGAGTTCCTTCAAAAGCCTTGGAGTTAATCTCGTGAAAGGACTTGCCGGAAAGATAGTTCAGATTATCGTAGTTTCCTTCCAGCTCTTGTACAAACAGGCTGGAATCGCTATTCTCCAGTCTAATAAATGTCTCCATCAGGTTGCGCTCGCCGTCTTGTATCAGCTGGCCCAAACTGTGCAAATCTGTTGAATAGATTGCAGTGGCCGGAAACATACCTTTGCCCTCCTTGCCTTCGCTTTCTCCAAAAAGTTGCTGCAGCCAACCGCCCAGCGCATGCAATTCGGGTTCAAAGGTGGCGAATACATCAATGACCTTGCCCATTTCAAACAAAGCATATTTGACAGCAGCATAGTTTACAGCCGGGCTGGGATTCTGTTCCAGGCTCTCATATTTAGAAACTGCTCCATATAACAGGGTTTGTATGTCAACACCGGATACTGCAATAGGCAAAAGGCCAACAGGCGTCAGTACAGAAAACCTTCCTCCCACATCGTCCGGAATGACGAATTTCATGTACCCGTACTCGTCAATCAAGGCATTGAGCACCCCGCCCTCGGCACTGGTTGTACAGATAATACGACTGGCTGCTTCTTCCGGGTAACGGTTGTGCATCCATTCACGCAGAATCCGGAATGACAGGGCCGTCTCCAGCGTAGATCCTGATTTTGAAATCACATTAATATAGACACTTTTAACTGAACCATCCGGGTTGGGAGTTTCAAGATAGTGAATCAGGTTCTCTAAATATCTCCCGCTCATATGATGTCCCGCATAAACTATTTCAGGAGTTGGCTTGAAACCTGAGGTTATTTTCAACGCATCGATCACGGCCTTTGCGCCTAAATAAGAACCGCCGATTCCGCACACGATGAACACATCAGCCTCAGAACGCACCGCTGCAGCCAGGTTGTCCAGTTGCTCCAGAGTAGCATTATCAGGCTTGGCCAAAAGGCTTCTCCATCCCAGCCACTCCGCCCCTTTCCCCGATCCGTCCTGAATGGCCTTAAAGCTCTTTTCAGCCTTCCTGCAGGCTTTTTCGTATTCTTCCTGCCCGATAAACTGTTTCGCCTTTGAAAGATCAACTTGAATCATAAATGTAGTCTGTGCGTATTTTCTTTGAAGAAATTAAAAATAAAAGCAATTTTAGCCGAATCAAAGGTAGTGCAAATAGAAGGAGTATAAAACCTGAATAATTGTTAAATTTGAATTTTTACTTAATCGGGAAGATTAAAGTGTAAATGATTGAAACACAGCTAGAAAAATCCACGTCCTTCAAACGGAAAGATCGAAAGACTCTGCGGGAGATTACATACCCGGTATCTGAAAATCTTGCCGATTTCCGGGCATTTTATAAAGAAGCACTTCGCACCGATGTGTTTTTGCTGGACAAAATCGTTCAGTATCTGCTGCGTCAAAAGGGTAAAGAAATACGCCCAACACTGGTTTTTATGTCTGCCCGCCTGTTCGGGAATGTTACCGAGCGTACGTACGTAGCCGCTACCATGATCGAGTTGCTTCACACGGCTACACTCATCCACGATGACGTGGTGGACGATGCGGATATCCGCCGGGGTTTCCTGAGCATCAATAAAGTCTGGAAGAACAAAGTGAGCGTCTTGCTTGGCGATTTTCTGCTTTCCAAAGGGCTGCTTATTGCGCTGGATTACAACGAGTTTAAACTGCTTAAAGTTCTGTCTAAAGCCGTAAAAAGCATGAGCGAAGGCGAGTTGCGTCAGTTCAAGGCTGCCCGGCTTTTTAACATGACTGAAGACTACTATTTTAAAGTTATCACTGAAAAAACAGCCAGCCTGATTGCCGCCTGCTGTGAATGCGGTGCTATTTCTACCTCCAAAGACGAGAAGATACACCAGAAGATGTATGATATCGGCGAGTGGATAGGCATAGCATTTCAGATAAAAGACGATCTTTTTGATTATGGTATGGATGACGTAGGCAAACCCAGACGCAACGACATCCAGGAAAGAAAAGTAACACTTCCTCTCATCAAGGCACTGGAGAACGCCTCCGTCATTGAGAAAACCCGAATCAGGTATCTGATGAGGAAACGGACAAAAAAGGCAACAGAAGTGGAAGAGATCGTTACTTTTGTTCATGAAAACGGGGGGATGGATTACGCCCAGAAAATTATGAGCACTTACTCATCCAGAGCTATTGAGGCGTTATCCGCTCTTCCGGAAACCGAAGATCGCAAGGCATTTGAAGAACTGATAAACTTTATCATAAAGCGAAAGAAATAACAACGCCCGGGACTCTTTCGGCGTATCTGATGACTTTCACGAATCAAAAGTTACTTTTCATTTCTGACGTACATCTGGGAGGATTTTCGGAGGCCGAAAACAAGCATTTGGAATCTTCGCTGATGCATCTGATCGACTATTGCGAGCAGGAAAAATACAAAATATGTATTTTGGGCGACCTATTCGACTACTGGATGGAATATCCCTCTTTTATTCCTTCATTGGGCAACAGATTGTTAAACCGTTTCTGCTCCTACAATAGAAATACTGGGGACACCCTGTTTATCACCGGCAACCATGATAACTGGACACGCGGCTATTTCAAAGAGATCGGCTTTGATATTGAAAATGACTACAGAACACTCACACTGGATTCCCGACGGATTCTTCTGTTACATGGCGACGGGCTCGTGGATCCTGATTTAAAAATTCATCGCCCCCGGCTACATCGGTTTCTCCGGAACAACACCTTTACTCAATGTTATCAGAAAGTTCTTCCTCCCCGGACAGGTTTAATTCTGATGAAGTATTTTTCACGGCTAAATCGCTATTTTGAAGAATACCGAAGTGATCAAAAAAAGCTGAACAAATGGGCAAAAACAACGTTAAACCTGGTAGGAACGGACGTTATCATATGCGGGCATGACCACTTTCCCCGCGTTCTGAATTTTGACTTCGGAACCTTTATAAATTTGGGTACCTTCTATAAACATAAAACTTTGGCTGTTTACAATAAGGGTGAATTTTCACTCGTTGTTTGGAGCGATAAAAGCGGGGAACTGCAACCCTTTCATGCCGAACAAAAGACTTTATGAGCAATTCTAATTACAATGACGAAATGGATCGGTATTTTAATGATCCGGAGTACAGAAGGCAAAAAATTGCCGAACGTAAGGCTAGAACAGGGGCCGCCTCTTCAGGAATAAAAACCTCTGCTTCCCCACCGGTCCGCAGAGCAGAAAAAAACAGGCTTCTTCGTTATACTCTCATATTTTTAGGCGTTATATGTGTTTTAATCATCGGTTTTATCATTTTCCTTTTTCAGGGACTGCCTTCTACAGAAAGGTTAGAAAATCCACAAACAGCCGTGGCTACGTTCGTAAAAAGCCGTGACGGGGCCATCCTGGATAAATATTACACAGAGAACCGCACCGACGTACGCATTGAAAATATCTCACCTCACGTTATAAATGCCCTTGTCGCTACTGAAGATCATCGCTTCTATAACCACTGGGGTATTGACATGGTACGTACATTGGCCATTCCCTTCCATTTAATACGTGGTAGTGTACAAGGTGGATCCACTATTACCCAACAGCTGGCCAGAAATCTTTACAGAATAGAAATAGGGTTAGAGTTTTCTGTTGTTCGCAAACTGCGGGAGATGATTACCGCCATCGAGATTGAGCAGAAATATACCAAGCGGGAAATTCTGGAGATGTACCTGAATACTGTAGAGTTTCCCAATAGTGCCTTCGGCATTGAATCGGCTGCACAAACGCATTTTGGTAAAAGCGCTAAAGATCTCACAGTATCTGAGGCGGCTACTCTTGTGGGATCGCTAAATGCAATATGGAGATATAACCCCCGGGTTTTCCCTGAAAATGCGACAGCGCGCAGAAACATAGTGTTATCGCTGATGAATGAGCGTAATTTTATCAGTGATGAAGTATATAGAAAACTTCGCTCAGAACCGATTGTGTTAAATTATCATCCCCCCTCCAAGTCGGGAAGAGAAAGCCGTTATTTTGGCGAGTACATCCGTAAACAGGTCCAGGGCTGGGCCGAGGAGAATGGATACGATCTGTTTACAGACGGATTGACTATTTATACCACTATCGATTCCCGTCTGCAACAGGCGGCAGAAAGAGCCGTCAGAGAAAATCTGGCTTCGCTTCAAGTTAAATTTGAAGACGAGTGGACAACACGGGGAGGAGACTATATGGACAGATTATGGAAAAAATACCCCCATTTTCTGCGGCAATTTATCAGAGAAACCGACCGGTATAAAAACGCTTTTTCTAAATATAATACCGATCAGGAATCGGTTGTCTTTGACATTTTAATGGCAGACTCCGCATATGTAGATTCTGTAAAGCATGTCAAGACGCGCTTGCAGGCCAGCTTTGTTGCCATTGACCCCAGCAACGGTAACATCATGGCCTGGGTAGGCGGTGCAGATTATGGGAATGTGCAGTATGATCATGTCTATCAATCGAGGCGGCAGACAGGATCGACCTTCAAACCATTTGTATATGCTATAGCTATTGATAATGGATACCAACCATACCATAAGTTTTCAAAATATCCCATCAAATTTTATGACCGCCAGGGAAGAGCGTGGGCACCTAAAGATCCACAAGTTCCCGCCGGCCCTGAAATGGTTCCTTTACGACAGGGTCTGGCCCGGAGTTTGAATAATGTTACGGTTCGTCTGCTGCCGGAAATCGCCGGGGCTCCCAACACCACCAGCCTGGAAGATCTGGAACCTGCAGCTCGTAAAATTATACAGATGGCCTCGAACTTCGGTATTAATATGGAGGGGGTGAAGCCTTTTCCTGCTATAGCCCTGGGAACGGCCAAGGCTTCTCTGCTTGAAATGGTAAGCGCTTATACTACCTTTGCCAATGAGGGCGTTCATATCGAGCCTATTGCCTTAACGCGCATAGAAGACAAAGAGGGTAATATTATCAAAGAATACCACCCTGAAATGCGCCAGGAAGTGATCAGTCCCGAAACAGCGTATATTATGATCGATATGATGAGGGGGGTTATACGCGGCGGAGAGGGCTATCACGGTACCGGCGTACGCCTGAGGAACACCTACAACGTGCAGCAGGATATCGCCGGAAAAACGGGTACCACCCAAAACAGTTCCGATAACTGGTTTATAGCCACAACCCCCAATCTGGCCATGGGCGCATGGGTGGGTGGTGAAGATAATAAAATCAGGTTTCCTGAAGATACTTATATCGGGCAGGGAGCCCGTTCGGCGCTTCCCATTGTCGGTACTTTTATCAATTATGCCACTGCCAATCCGGAGATACCCTGGAGCTACGAACCCTTTACCCCCCCTCCCGGTTTTGTAACGCCTGAAGATCCCGATAGTGCGGGCCCCGAGGATATATTACAAGACAGAGACAGGGGACGTATTGGCTGGTAGAGAAAATAAAAGAGGCGATGAATAAATAATCCATCGCCTCTTTAATTTCTCTTATGCTTCTTTTTGTCCTATCGAGTCTCAACAGAGATGTCAGCAGCAATTCGAATTCTGTTTTCTGCCCGGCTCAATGCCTTTCGGGCACGTTCTCTGTCGATGCTCTTCTCTTTAGAGGCCAGTCGTTGCCGGGCACGTTCCATGGCTGCTTCGGCCCTTTCAACATCTATTTCACTAACCAGTTCTGCTGCTTCGGCAAGTAAAACAAGCTTGTTATTATGAACCTCCACAAAGCCTCCGCTAACGGCAAATACCAGATCATCTCCACCGGCTTTCCGGACTATAATACGGCCGATCTCCAGAGTGGATATAATATCAGCGTGCAACGACCTGACCTCAAAACTTCCCAGTGTACCAGGCAACTGGACACCGACCACCGCACCGTCAAAAAGTGTACCTTCAGGTGTTAGTATCTGAGCTTCGAAACTATTCATAAATAACCTTCTTGCTAGGCAACTTCTTTTTCTTCTTCAGCTAACAGTTCTTTACCTTTTTCTTCAGCTTCTTCGATAGTACCCACCATATAGAATGCGTTCTCGGGCAGATGATCAAGCTCGCCATCAAGGATTTTCTTAAATCCTTTTACGGTGTCTTCTATCTTAATGAAACGGCCCTCTTGCCCGGTAAACTGTTCCGCGACAAAGAAAGGCTGACTCAAAAATCTCTGAACCCGCCGTGCACGAGAAACAGTAATTTTATCCTCATCAGAGAGTTCATCCATCCCCAGAATTGCAATGATGTCCTGTAGGTCTTTGTACTTCTGAAGAATCTGAATAACACCCTGTGCTACCTGGTAGTGGTCTTTACCTACCACGTGAGGATCAAGAATACGGGAGGAAGAATCCAGCGGATCAACGGCAGGATAAATTCCTATCTGCGTCAGGGCCCGGCTTAGTGTTGTAGTTGCATCGAGGTGAGCGAATGTAGTGGCAGGAGCAGGATCGGTTAAGTCATCCGCGGGTACGTACACGGCCTGAACTGATGTAATAGATCCATTTTTGGTAGAAGTAATACGCTCCTGCAAATCACCCATCTCTGTAGCCAGTGTTGGCTGATAACCTACAGCCGAAGGCATTCGTCCCAGAAGTGCAGACACTTCAGACCCCGCCTGAGTGAAGCGGAAAATATTGTCAATAAAGAACAGAATGTCACGAGAAACTTCATCACGAAAATACTCGGCAATCGTTAATCCGGACAGCGCCACACGTGCTCGGGCTCCGGGAGGCTCATTCATCTGACCGAATACAAAGGTGGCTTTTGACTTCTTGAGTTCTTCCAGGTCAACTTCGGAAAGATCCCATTTGCCTTCCTCCATGCCTTTTTTAAAATTCTTGCCGTAATTGATAATATCGGCTTCAAGCATTTCACGAAGCAAATCATTTCCCTCACGGGTACGCTCTCCTACCCCGGCAAAAACAGACAAACCTCCGTGCCCCTTGGCGATATTATTGATCAGTTCCTGAATCAACACGGTCTTACCTACGCCGGCACCGCCAAACAAACCAATTTTACCGCCTTTGGCATAGGGACATAACAAATCAATAACTTTAATCCCTGTTTCGAGCATTTCTGTAGAAGTAGCCAGATCTTCAAAATCGGGAGCCTCACGGTGGATGGGATATTTCTGATCACCACTGGGAGGCTGAATGCCATCGATGGTTTCACCAACCACATTAAATACGCGGCCAAGGATATCTTCACCAACAGGCATAGAGATAGCTGCACCCGTATCGACAACCTCTGTCTCACGAACCAAACCATCGGTAGAGTCCATAGCAATAGTACGTACGCGGTTTTCACCTAAATGCTGGGCTACTTCGAGGAATAGTTTAGATTTGTCTTCTCGTTCAATATAAAGAGCGTTAAGTACCGGAGGTATCTCTCCCTGCTCAAAGTCGACATCGACTACCGGTCCGATTACTTGTGCAACGGTTCCTTTCTTCATCAGTCAAATAGAATTGTAAGGGGTTAATCTTCTGGATTATTCTACTAAAATACCATTCGCATTTCCAACGGTTTGGAAGCGACAAAAGTTATGCTTTTTCTATAGTAAAGGCAACGGCTGGCAGATTCTTTCTTCGGGAAGAATAGGAAGCTGTTCAAAAGAATAAATGAAAACCGACTACCTGTCAGACATACATTCTCTTTTTCATAAGTTTAACCAATAAAGTTTTTCTTTTATAGAGGAACCATTACTATCGTATTTTGTTTAAGCAATTAATATTAATTTATTTAAGTAACCACTATAAATTTCTATTGCTTTTAAACCCACCCAAAATAAAATACAATTAGGAGAAAGGCCGTGTTAATTAAATATCTGAATAAATGTTTCTGCAAGTTATCTGAAACTTTAAGTCCAATAATTGTTGGCTATGTTCTGATTGCCAGCCTGGCAATTTCTGCTCAAGCTCAGGATCTTGATGTGCCTTATGTGCCAACCCCTCAGCCTGTTGTAGATCAAATGCTTGAAATCGCCGATGTCGGGGAGGGAGATTACGTCATTGATCTGGGTTCTGGTGATGGGCGTATTGTAATTTCAGCTGTGAAGAGGGGGGCTTGGGGACATGGAGTTGATCTAAATCCGAAGCGAATCGCAGAAGCCAGGGCTAATGCCGAAAATGAAGGAGTTAGCGACAGAGTGCTGTTTCTCGAAGAAAATATCTTTGATACGGATTTCAATGAAGCAACAGTCATAACCATGTATTTGCTCAATAGCGTTAATCGCAAGCTCCGCCCCCACCTTCTGGAAGAGCTCGAGCCTGGTACCAGAATTGTTTCCCACAGCTTTGATATGGGAGACTGGACGCCCGACGATCAGTATGAGGTAGAATCGGGATCAACAGGCTGGACCAGCACCATCTACTACTGGGTCATTCCTGCCCAGGCTGAAGGTGAATGGTCCTGGGATGTCAATGGTGAATCATTCTCCATGTCTGTAAATCAGCAATACCAGGAGATCGATATCAACCTGTCTAATGGTACTGAATCTATGAAGGTAAGCGACCCTGTTTTGCGTGGAAAACGCATTGGCTTCATAGCTGAAAACGGAACCCAGAGATATATTTTCAGTGGAAGCATCGAGGACGATACCATAGAGGGAAACGCACAAATATACGAGGGAAACACTGCCGAAGTAGTCGCCTGGCAAGCCAGCCGACAGTAAAAGACTGCTATTCATTCTATTATTCAAAATAATCTACGCCTGCTATTATGAAAATAAAAAGTAAGGAAGGACGGCCTTTGCCCATATTTACCAGCATTAATACCGTTGCCGTTATTGTCGGTATTGTTATAGGTATTGGGATATTCAGGCTCCCCCCTATTGTAGCAGCCAACTCCGCAAATGAGCTGACCTTCCTCTTATTTTGGATCGCCGGCGGAATCATATCGGCACTTGGCGCTCTATGCTATGCTGAATTGGCTGCCCTCAAACCCGATGCCGGCGGTGAATACCATTTTTTGAATCAGGGCTATGGTCCGTCTGTAGGCTTTCTTTTTTCATGGGGACGAATGACTGTTATCCAGACGGGATCTATAGCCCTTGCTTCTTTTATATTGGGAGATTACGCCAGTCTTATTTTTGACATGGGTACCTACAGCTCCGCTATTTATGCAGGAACTACAGTCATCATTCTAACAGGGTTAAATATTCTGGGAACAAGCTATTCCAAATCAGCCCAAAATGTTATTACTTCCATCGTTGTTTTACTTCTTGTCATAACCGCCATTTTTAGCCTTGTGGCAGATACCTCTGTCCCCCCTCCTCCATCTGATGAAGGTGGTGGCTTACAAACCAGCTCTGCAGGTGCCGCCATGATTTTTGTGTTACTGACGTATGGCGGCTGGAACGAGGCAGCTTATCTATCGGCAGAGCTCAAAGATGTTCGGCATAATATGTTAGGGGTTTTGTTGTCAGGTATCGCCATTATTACCATTACCTATGTATTGATCAACTATGCATATCTGCATGTTTTAGGGTTCGATTTTCTTCAAAATACAGAAGCGGTTGGAGTAGATCTGACAGAACAGGTCTTCGGACCCGGTGGCGGGCTCTTTATGGCAGTAATTGTAATTGTTTCGGCTCTGTCTACAGTAAACGCCACAATTATTACCGGAGCACGGACCAATTATGCCCTCGGAAGAGATTTTTCCCTACTCAGCTATCTGGGAAGATGGGATGGTATACGCAATACCCCTCGCAATGCACTCATCGTTCAAGGCGTCATTACCCTCCTGTTAATTATTGTTGGAGGCGTCACCAAGCAAGCAGTCGTGACTATGGTTGATTACACAGCGCCTGTATTTTGGTTTTTTCTGCTTCTAACTACTATTGCGCTCTTCATTTTTCGAAGCAGAAATAATCATAATGACATCCCATACAAGGTGCCCATGTATCCTCTTACTCCTCTGATCTTTGTATTGGCTTGCCTGTTTATGCTCTATTCCAGCCTCACTTTTACCGGCATTGGAGCACTCTTCGGCGTAGGGGTGTTGCTTCTGGGTGTACCGATACTCGTTTGGGCCAGAAGGCACAAGATAAATAGTAATACTTATATTTGATTAAAAACGTTTAGAAACTTTGTGCTGAGAAACCGGGATGAATTAAACCATTCATTTAACAGATTCTTAGCATTTAAAAATATGAGAAAATTACTCTCACAATATTAGCAACTCCCTTGCCAATCCTGTATTTTTGGATCCTTATTTCGTTTGGAACCGTCTACATATTTATAGATATGTGATAAGCAGAGGGATGCCGGGCATTCCTGAACGTATATTGTTCGTTTAGACCTGTATTAAATATTAATCTCAAATTGTCATACTACTTTGGAAACTGAAGCAACAGCCCGTTCCGTTAGCGTAGAAATATTAATAGATTTTGATGAAAATGGTATTTTAGATTATTCAGCAGCCAATGAACTGGATGTACGCGGTCGTGCCGAGGTTAGAGAATATGTGCAAAATATTCTTCGGCGTCGTTCTTATCTCGATTTTTTGATAGATCATTTTTCTAATGTAGATATTGAAGACATGAAACCCCGGCTCAAAAATATTCTGAGGCTGGGTATCTATGATATGATTTTTATGAACAGCACGCCTGATTATGCTGCTATCAATGAGTCGGTTGAAATTGCCAAGCTGACGCTCGGCCACAGAACGGGAGACCTGGTCAACGCCATCATGCGTAACATGCAACGCGACATCGAAAACCTTCCCAAACCTAATTTCAAAGACCGCACCAAGCTGGTCGCTGTTACATTCTCCCATCCGGAGTGGTTAGTCAGACGGTGGTCTAAACGGTTCGGTGAACGAGAAGCCTTCCAGCTGATGCAGGCTAATAACCAGCGCCCTTTTTACTACGTGCGGGCCAATAATCTGAGAACGAAGACAAAGAATTTTAAACTCCGGATGACCAAAAGTGATATTTCATTTACTGAAAGTGATTGGCTCCCCGGCTACTTTCAGGTAGATAGTGTTGCTCCTTTCATAGCAAGAGGATGGCTGGAGAAAGGATTTTGTCAGGTTCAGGATATTGCCGCCGGTTTTGCACCGACCATTCTGGATCCCCAACCCGGTGAGACTATTTACGATCTCTGTGCCGCCCCCGGTACTAAAAGCATTATGATGTCAGACATGATGAATGCCGAAGGAGAAATTCTGGCTGTGGATATCTCCTCCGATCGTCTCCAGACTCTGGCAGAAAGCGCACTTCAATATCACGCCGAAAATATTAAAGTCCGAAGGGGCGATGTAGCGAAGCTTACCCTGGATGAAGCCGATGGTGTTCTCCTGGATGCCCCCTGTACCGGTACCGGAGTCTTAAGCAAGCGGGCCGACCTGCGCTGGCGGCGGGATGAAGAAGGATTGAGAAATGCAGTGAAACTGCAGGAAGAACTGCTCAACTCTGCAGCGAAAATGGTAAAACAAGGTGGCCGTCTCGTTTATAGCACATGCTCCCTCGAAGAGGAAGAGAACATGGAACAAGTGGTCAAATTCCTGAATAACCACCCTAACTTTGAGCTGGAAAGCCTGGAAGATTATCTACCGGAAGAGGTGCTGATCGAAGGTGGAAAAGCCTATCAAACCTTTCCTCATAAGCACCACTGCGATGGACACTTCGGCGTACGTATGAAGCGGGTAAAATAGTTGCCAGTTATTAGCTCTTCAGGCCGCAAAAGCACTAAAGCACGAGCTGGTATTCAGTCAGGTCTCATTGGGACGGATACCCGCCTTTACCTGAAGATAGAAGGTGTAAGGGGTATAATGTAATGGTATGTTGAAAGTACCTGCCCCCCTTATACCCTAATACCACGATAACCAACTTGGATACAGGCAGGTCAGATAAAAATCTTCTGTGTTTTCGTGGCCTCAACAATCTGTAAATTGGCCGCCTCTACTTTGCCTTACACCCTTTCCTCCTTTTTCGTATCTTCAAAGTTTTACCAGTGACGGAAATAACAATCGCCAAACATTGATCGTCTATAGTGAATAAAGCAGACTCCATCCAGGATATTCCCAAACAATACGAGCCAACCGTTGTTGAAGAAAAATGGTACTCATTTTGGGAAGAAAATGGTTTTTTCCATTCGGAACCCGATGACAGAGAACCTTATACCGTTGTCATTCCGCCCCCCAATGTGACCGGGGTGCTGCATATGGGCCACATGCTGAACAACACCATCCAGGATGTGCTGGTGCGCCGTGCACGGATGTTGGGTAAAAATGCCTGCTGGGTACCGGGCACTGATCACGCCTCTATCGCTACAGAAGCCAAGGTTGTAGACAAACTGCGGAAACAGGGTATTACCAAGGCAGACCTCACCCGTGAAGAATTTCTGAAACACGCCTGGGAATGGACCGACGAGCATGGCGGCATCATCCTTCAGCAACTACGAAAACTGGGAGCTTCATGTGACTGGGATCGCACAAGGTTCACCCTGGAAGAGGATCTCTATGATGCAGTAATCGAATGCTTCATCACACTATACGAACGGGGTTATATTTACCGCAAAAAGCGCATGATCAACTGGGATCCTGAAGCCCAAACGGCACTTTCCAACGAAGAGGTAATCCACCGTGAAGTACAGTCCAATCTCTATCATGTTCGCTACAAAATAAAGGGGGAAAACAGCTATGTAACTATCGCTACTACCCGTCCCGAAACCATTCTCGCGGACACAGCCGTTTGTGTAAATCCCGGGGACGAACGGTATCATAGCCTCATCGGTAAAACGGCCATTATACCGATCGTGGAACGCGAAGTGCCTATCATCGCTGACGAGTATGTAGACATGGAGTTCGGTACCGGATGCCTGAAAATAACCCCCGCCCACGATCCTAATGATTACGAGCTGGGAAAGAAACATGGACTTGAAGTTATCGACATTCTCAACCCGGACGGTTCCCTAAATGCCGGGGCCGGACCGTATGAAGGCAAAGACCGCTTTGAGGCCCGATCACTGATAATTGAAGATCTGACAGAAGCCGGGCATCTGGTTAAAACCGAAGAGATTACCAATAATGTGGGCTATTCTGAACGCACCGATGCCGTTATCGAGCCCAGGCTTTCTCTTCAGTGGTTTTGCCGTATGAATGAGCTGGCTAAACCAGCCCTGGAAAATGTTATGAACAACGAGATCCGGTTCCATCCGGACAAATTCCGAAACTCTTACCGCCACTGGATGGAAAACATTCACGATTGGTGTATCTCCCGGCAGCTGTGGTGGGGGCATCGCATACCGGCCTGGTATTACGGAGAAGGCGAAGAAGAGTATGTAATAGCCAAAACAGAAGAAGAAGCCCTGCAAAAAGCCCGCGAGAAATCAGGACGGCCTACTATAACCGCGAAAGATATCCGGCAGGATGAAGACGTGCTCGATACCTGGTTCTCCTCCTGGCTGTGGCCCATCACCGTATTCGATGGATTCAAAGATCCGGATAACAAAGATATCAACTACTATTACCCGACCAACGATCTGGTGACAGCTCCGGAAATCATGTTTTTCTGGGTAGCACGTATGATCATGGCCGGTTACGAGTTCAAAGGTGAAAAACCATTCAAAAACGTTTATTACACAGGTATTGTCCGGGATAGTAAGCGCCGTAAAATGTCTAAGTCACTGGGCAACTCTCCCGATCCTCTCAAACTCATTGAGCAGTACAGTGCCGACGGGGTACGTGTGGGTATGCTGTTTTCTTCCCCTGCCGGCAACGACCTGCTTTTTGACGAAAGCCTGTGTGAACAGGGACGAAACTTTGCCAATAAAATATGGAATGCGTTCCGTTTCCTGATGATGAACAGAGAGGAGAACGCTGTTTATTCTCACAAAACCGATATCGATCCGGATAACCTGGCAGATCGGTGGCTGCTCTCGCGCATTCACGAAACCATCCAGTCCGTTAATAAAGACATGGAATCGTTCCGTATTAATGAAGCCTTGCGGAAAATTTATTCTCTGATTTGGGACGACTTCTGCGATTGGTACATTGAACTGATCAAAGCCGATGAACCGGGTGCCAGGATACCTGCGGAGAAGCTGGCCCGTGGATTCAGCTTCTTTGAAGATCTGATGAAGCTGCTCCATCCCTTTATGCCGTTTATTACGGAAGAAATATGGCAGCGCATACACCCCAGAGATACCCAAGATGCCATTATCACCGCAAGCTGGCCTGAATTAGATACCAGCTATATTTCGGAAAAAGAAACTGAACTCTTCTCATCCATACAGAATATGGTTTCGGCTGTCCGCAATATTCGGGCGGAATTCAATGTAGGTCCGCGGACAGAAATCGACTTAATGATTAAAGCTAAAGATGAGGCAACAGCCAGGGCTCTGGAAGATAATGAATGGATATTCCGTAAGTTACAGAATATCAGTACCTTTGAAGTCTCTACCGGGCAGCAGAAGCCAGAAACATCGGCCTCTGCCGTTATTGACGGCACAGAACTGTTTGTCCCCCTGAAGGGATTGATTGACCTTGCAAAAGAACAGGGCCGGATCGAAAAAGAGATCAACCGGCTGGAAGGTTTTCTCAAATCGGTGAATAATAAGCTGAATAATAAACAGTTTGTAGAAAACGCCCCCAAAGAGGTAGTCCAGCGGGAACAAGACAAGAAAGCAGATACGGAATCAAGCCTGCAGAAGCTGACGGATATTCTCAATAGTTTGAGTTAGGAAAAGGAACGTGGATGCCGCGGATCAGACGGAAACTCACGGGCATTATATTTATCTCAAATCTCGTTTCGCTACTCTGATGCAGAACGCTCTCCCTTGGTGTCCTGTTTCGAGGGGCAGCGGAGCGGCCCCGGGCTGACATCCCGGAATGGAGCACCGAGACTAGATAAATATAACTGTGCATATCCGTTTAATCCGTGTTATCAGCATTCCACTGTTAGTTGTTCAGGATTTAATTTTAGTGAAGTAAAATAGTATTCATTATTCATGGCACAGGAACCTGCATTTGTAAACGAGCTTAACGAACAGCAACGAATGGCTGTCAGGCATTCCGATGGCCCTCTCCTCATCGTAGCCGGTGCAGGGAGTGGGAAAACCCGGGTACTGACCTATCGTATAGCCTATCTGATTCATCAAGGGAAAGCGAAGCCCGACGAAATACTGGCTCTGACGTTCACAAACAAAGCAGCCCGTGAGATGAAAGACCGGATCCAAAACCTGATTGGCGATGAAGCCAGGAAACTATGGATGGGTACCTTTCACTCGGTATTTTCTAAAATACTGCGGTTTGAAGCTGATAAACTGGGTTTCACATCCAGTTTTTCGATCTACGACACCGACGACTCCCAAAACGCGATCAAGCAGATTCTGCGCGAAAATAATTATGATCCCAAGGAGATCCAGCCGCGTATGATTCATCGGCGTATAAGTGATGCCAAGAACCAGCTCATCTTACCGGGACAATACCTGGAACGATTTGTACATAGTACCCTGGATGATATTACCGCTAAGATTTATCAAATCTACGTAGAGCGGCTTAAGCAGAATAATGCCATGGATTTTGATGACTTGCTGATTAAACCCATTGAACTCTTCAGCAGACACAAAGAAGTGCTGGAAAAATACCAGAATCGATTTAAGTATATCCTTATTGATGAATATCAGGATACCAACCATGCCCAGTACAAAGTTACCAATATGCTGGCCAGCAAATACAACAACCTTTGTGTGGTAGGCGATGATGCCCAGAGCATTTACTCCTTCCGTGGAGCGGATATCACCAATATCCTCAACTTTAAGAACGACTACGAAGACGCCGTAGAAATTCCGCTGGAACAAAACTACCGGTCTACCCAGGCCATCCTCCAGGCGGCAGATTCTATCATCAAACGAAACACCAAACAGCTGGAAAAAACGCTCTGGACAGACAACAGCATGGGTGAGATGATCACCCTGCTAGATAATTATGACGAGCGCGATGAGGCCAACCGGGTGGCCAACTACATCAATGAGTTGAAGATGCGAAGGGGGTACATGTTCAACGACTTTGCTGTTCTGTACCGCACCAATTATCAGAGCCGGGTGTTTGAAGAAACCTTCCGCCGCAAGGGCGTCACCTACCAGTTGGTCGGTGGCCTCTCATTTTATCAGCGTAAAGAGATCAAAGATGTGCTGGCTTACCTTACTGTGCTCTCTAACCCTGACGATGACACCAACCTGCTTCGCATCATCAATGAGCCTTCCAGAGGTATTGGAAACAAATCACTCCATGACCTGACTTCTAAAGCCCGCGCGCAGGGTCAATCCTTATGGAGTATGCTTGAAAATGTAGAAACAGCCGGCTTGTACAAACCTGCAGAAAAGAGCGTAAGGGAGTTTGTTGAAATAATTAATGAGCTAAAGGATGATCTCAATAATAAGGAATCTCTGACTGAAATTACCAAAAAGCTACTGGAACGCTCCGGTTATATGAAAGCGCTGGTTGAAGAAAACTCTCCCAAATCGATGACCCGGCGGGAAAACATTCTGGAACTTCAGAACGCCATCTCTTATTATGAAAAAAACACCAGAAATCCTTCACTGCCTTCTTTCCTCCAGGAAATAAGCCTGATAACTGACTCTGACAAGTACGACGAAAACAAACCAGCTGTAACATTAATGACGGTACACGCAGCTAAAGGGCTTGAATTCCCCGTTGTATTTGTTGTGGGACTGGAAGAAGATCTCTTCCCGGTTGGAGGACGTGACGGAGATGAAGCTGATATTGAGGAAGAGCGGCGTCTGTTTTATGTAGCCATTACGCGTGCTGAAAAAGAGCTGTTTTTCAGTTACTGTCGCAGCAGGTATAAGTTCGGAGAAGAGAAACCGATGATGCGCTCCCGGTTCCTGGAAGAAGTAAGCTCTGACGTAGTACGAACAGAGACAGGAGCTACCATCAGCCAGTATAAAAACAGGTTTTCTAGTGATGAATCCGCTTCAAACGGTGGCATGGAGATAGAGTACGACTGGAAACAGCCGTTGTACACAAAAAACAACCGCAGTTATAACCAGGGAACCACCATACACTATGATAACCCCGATGAGGATCCCTACCAGGCCGGAGCAAAAGTAGAGCATCCTGTCTTTGGGCCGGGAAAAATTATCAGTCGTACCGGTTCGGGTGAAAAGACGAAAGTAGTGGTTTTTTTCAAAGGCCGGGGCAGAAAAACCCTCATGTTACGGGTGGCAAAACTGCGAGTGGTTGGGTAGAGCTTCTGCCTTACTATTGAGAAACCTCTTCCTGAATTCAGATTACAGTAATATCATCAAATCAACCTCCTAAACATCGTAACCAGGTTGACAACACAATCCACAGTTTACTTATATATTATCGGCCTGCTCATCTTGTGCGGAAGTGCTCTACAGGTGAGCGCACAGCCCGTGGTCAGCGGCCATAACCTGGCACTGGGCGGAGGAGGCACCGCCTATCTGAACGGGCTGGAAGCCAACTTCTACAACCCTGCAAACCTGATAATTTTTGACCGGAAAGGGCGCTTTCACTTTGGAACCGGCAACGCGGGCGGATATTTCCAGCCGGTACTTTCTACGGACAATATAAGTACGCAGATTACCGGCTTCAGAGATATTTTTCGGCCTCATAGCCTGGGTAGCCAGTCTGTCTCTGTTTCCGAACGTAATGAAATACTGGAACAACATTACCCTGGTAAAACGCTTACTTCCCGACATCAGGCGCGGGCTGAGGTAATATTGGCAGGGATACAGTGGAGGGGAGACCGGCAGGCCTATTCTCTGGTAGCACGTACACGGATCGGGACCCGTACAGAAGTGGGACGAGGATGGTATTCCGATGAATTTATTAAGCGGGAGAACCGAAGGGTCCGCGATTTCCAGCTAACTATGCAAAGCCTAATTTTACATGAACTATCCTTTGGATATGCCCAGGAATTTGAACTGATCAACGGCCTCCTTCCTCAAATTAACAAGTTCTACATAGGTATCGCCCCTAAGGTGGTTGTAGCCGGCTCCTATATGGATGCCACTTATGATGCCCGATATGAAACCGATAGTGACAAAATGACGGGACTCATGCACAGAAGCCGGTTCACACACCATTCCAGCGGCCTCTACAGCGATATGATCAGGCACTATCGGTCAACCGGCCAGCTTCAGCAGGCGCTAAACCAGTATCCGGATGAGTATCACTCGCTCTCTCCCACCGGTTATGGATTGGGAATCGATTTCGGGCTCACCTATTTAATTTCGCTCGGAAGCGACGTCTCGATACTGGACAGAGGAGCTAACCGGGTTCCGGTAAAAAAATCTCTGCGCATTGCTTTTTCCCTTACAGATCTGGGTATCATACATTATAATACCGCTCCCTTTACAGCTTCCGGCTACCAGGAAACGGCACTGGTTGAAGAGCAGGATCCCGTCCAGTCCAAATTTATAGGCGCTCCGGGGCAATTTTTGTCATACTTCGAAGAAGCCGACGCCTTGTCTAACCCCCTGTTAAGTCCAGCCGAGCATTCAGAAGATCCCTTTTCAGGATTGCTGCCCACCTCATTTAATGCGGGGGCCCTCCTGGATCTGCACCGGTTAAAACTGATGGGAGATTTCACCCTCGCTCTAAATAAAACTGCTTTCTCAGGTACTCAGCTTACAGCACACCTGGGTATGGAAGCGCGTCTCCTGCCATTTATTCCCATTCGATTAGGAACCCAGATTGCAGCAGGCACACCTATGGCCGTTGGGTTAGGAACCGGTATAGAAACCCGATACTGGAGCTTTGCCATCTCATCTCAGGTGCTTTTAAAAGCATCTTCACTCACTTCCGAAATGGTTGGAGGGGCTTTTGCCGGCCTGCAATTTCACCTGTAGCATAGAAATATCTGCCATCCTGGCAAAGGTATGAAACAAATTACCTTAGTTTTGTTATTTTGCCAGTACTTATGACTAATTGGTAGTAGTTTAGCTATTGGCTCTTTATTTGCACACCCTCAGGTAAAGTAAAGAAAAGTGAAACAGATTCATTAAACTATTTTCCCGATGAATAAAATGTTCAAGAATATTACGTACTTCGAGGATGCGGGTGAACAATTTGACGATTTTGAGCAGGCCATTCCCCTGATGTCCGAAGAAGAGGAAAAGAACCTGTCTCAATCGGAGATACCGGATAACCTCCCTATACTGCCACTTAAGAATACCGTTCTCTTTCCTGGCGTAGTTGTGCCCATTACCGTAGGCCGGGATCGCTCCCTGGCTCTGGTAAAGGAGGCATACGAGTCTGATAAAACTATAGGAGTGGTAACACAAATAGATGAAGACGATGAAAATCCGGATGAGCAGGGTCTGTACCAAATCGGTACCGTTGCCCAGATTCTGAAACTTATCAAGATGCCTGATGGCAGCAGAAGCATAGTCATACAGGGAAGGACCATCTTCAAAATCACAGAATTTACACAGAAAGATCCCTTCTTCAGGGCGGATGTACAGCCTTACCGGCAGGAGATGGACATCACCGGCGTTGAGCTGGATGCTTCTATCCACACGGTAAAAGAGACGGCAAGTAAAATCGTAAACTTGTCTCCCAACATCCCGTCAGAAGCGGCTATCGCTATCAATAACATTAGCAGCCCTACATTCCTGCTGAACTTCATCTCATCCAACCTCAGTGTTTCCATTGCCGAAAAACAGGAGGTGCTGGAGATACGTAAATTCTCCAAGCGTCTGGAAAAGGTGATGGAGTTTCTGAATAAAGAGCTGCAGGTGCTGAATTTAAGCGAAGAAATCCGCACAAAGGTAAAGTCCGATATCGATGAGCAGCAACGCGACTTTTACCTGCGCCAGCAGATGAAAGCTATACAGGAGGCGCTGGGTGAAGACAGCGAACAAGAGGAAGTTGAAAAGCTGCGAAAACGACTCGAAAAAAAGGAATTACCAGATGACGTCCGTGAGACGGCAGAAAAAGAGCTCTCGAGACTGGAACGCACACCCAGTTCTTCGCCCAACTACGGCATTATTCACAGCTACATAGAGTGGATACTGGATCTGCCCTGGAATGTATACTCCGAGGATAATCTGGATCTTGAACATGCCCGCAAGGTGCTGGATGAGGATCACTACGGCCTGGAAAAGGTCAAAAAACGTATCATTGAATACCTGGCCGTACTGAAGCTTAAAAAGGACATGAAGGCGCCTATACTCTGTTTCTACGGCCCTCCCGGTGTGGGTAAAACTTCACTGGGTAAGTCCATCGCGCGGGCTCTGAACCGTGAGTTTGAACGATTCAGCCTGGGCGGTATTCATGACGAAGCTGAAATCCGCGGGCACCGGCGTACCTACATTGGGGCATTACCCGGACGTATCCTCCGTGCCATGAAAAAATCCGGCACAGGCAACCCTGTTATGATGCTTGATGAGATTGACAAGGTAGGATCGGATTACCGGGGCGACCCCACTTCTGCCCTGCTGGAAGTGCTGGACCCCGAGCAAAATGACAGCTTTTCAGATAACTACCTGGAACTGGACTATGACCTCTCCAGGGTGCTGTTCATCGCAACAGCTAACTCGCTGGATACCATTCCGGCCCCGTTGCGTGACCGAATGGAGATTATAAATATCAGCGGTTATACCCTGCAAGAAAAAAGCGAAATTGCTAAACAGCACCTTATACCTAAGCAGGTGGAAGAAAACGGATTGACTGAAGATCAGATAGAAATCACTCCTCAGGCCCTCGATAAAATCATCGAAGAGTATACCCGTGAGTCGGGTGTACGCTCTCTGGAACGTGAGATAGGCGCCGTTTGCCGTGGAGTGGCTGCAAAAATTGCCTCTGGTAAAGATAAAAAGTACACGGTAGGGGTTAATGAAGTACAAGAGTATCTTGGCCAAAGGAAGTTCTACTCTGAGGTAGCCGAGCGTACAACCGTACCCGGTGTGGCTACCGGTCTGGCATGGACGCCTTACGGCGGAGACATCCTCTTTATAGAGGCCAGTGTATCTAAAGGTAACGGAAAACTACATATAACCGGCCAGCTGGGCGATGTGATGAAAGAGTCGGCTATGCTGGCTATATCTTACCTGAAAGCTCATGCCGACGCACTTAATATACCCGAAGAGGCCTTCAAATATTGGGATCTCCATATTCACGTGCCTAAAGGCGCCGTTCCCAAAGACGGCCCCTCAGCAGGCGTGTCTATCTTCTCAGCTGTGGCTTCTATCTTCACCCAGCGCAAAGTGAAAGGCACGCTGGCCATGACCGGCGAAATTACCCTCCGCGGCCTTGTTCTGCCCGTAGGCGGTATCAAAGAAAAGGTACTGGCTGCCAAGCGCGCTGGTATAAAAAAGGTATTGCTGCCTAAGAAAAATGAAAAAGACGTGGAGGAAATCGAAAAGGATGTCATAGGCAATCTCCAGGTTCAGTATCTGGAGCGAATGGATCCCTTGCTCGATATTGTATTGGAAGCTACTCCGGTTAGAGACCCGCAAGAGCAGTTTAAGGTCTCCGAGGAGCATAAATCGCGCAATGGCTCAGCCCATCAGCCTGAAGACCCTGCAGATGAAGCCGTCATTATGAAGCAGTAATAAGCTTCTTCCTCTGGTTTGACTTGTTAAAAGCCCGCTGTAAGTAACAGCGGGCTTTTTTTGTGTCTTATCCGGGTTCCCATTCATAATGCAGAATGATTATGAAGAAGACTAACAACGGATGACCGTAGCGGCTTCCACGGTCTTTGGTTGCCTGTCTGCGGTCCTTACGATTTTGGCATGCTGATATAGAATTCGTATTGGTATTTGTGTGAATAGCCCGTTCACCCCTGGAGCCCCTGAAGGGGACTTAGGGATGTCCATGGCGCGTACAGCGGGTGGGGGGGGGTGGCTGCTCATACCCCCTTCCCCAGCTGCATGTTACTAAACGTCTCAGCTGCGCCCTACCCAATGTCTCACCTGCGTCATACCCCCTGCGCCAAGTGAGGCATACTCTATGTCTCAAGTGCGTCATACTCTGTGCGCCAATTGGGGAATGTCCTATTACCCAGGTGCGGCATACCTTATGCGCCAGCTGAGGAATATTCCATTACTCAGGTGCGTCATGATCAAGGCGTCAAGTGAAGAATACCCTGTGCCCCAAGTGCGCCATACTCTATACCTCAGCTGAGACGTAGTATATGTATCTACCTGCAAATACCCGGCTACAGGGAGCAGATGCGTAAGCCGGCAGTATTCCAGGGCACAGGGACCGCACCGAAGCACTCTTCGTGATTCTATGGTTACCCGGTCCCCTTCTCAGATTTAAAGCTTAATAGCGGAACCTATCTCCCACCCTGCCAACTATAAATACCCAATAACATCTACATAAATTTATAACAAAGAACCCCGACGCTATGAGTACGCAACTAGAAAACAAAAAGATAGCCATATTAATTACAGACGGATTTGAAGAAGTAGAAATGGTTGAGCCGCGCAAAGCCCTGCAGGGAGCATCGGCCGTAACCCATAT
>CALJMB010000342.1 GCA_937982515.1 uncultured Balneolaceae bacterium | reverse complement strand
CTACTTTCTACTGCCTTTTATCAATGATTGCCAGCGTGCATCTGGATACACAGACCAGCTTCCCGTCTCCCCTGGTAATGCTGATCTCCCAGACGTGTATTTGATTTCCCCGCTGAATGGGCACGGCTGTCCCTGTTACCACATCCGGCGCCGGAACAGCCCTGATGTGGTTGGCATTGATCTCAATACCCACGGCTGCCTTTATGGTATGATCGATATTGAGCCAGGCTCCGATTGAGGCGACGGTCTCGGCAAGGGCAACAGACGCTCCTCCATGTAAAATTCCAAAGGGTTGTATGGTTTGCCCGTTGACCGGCATAGAAGCCTTCACTTCGTCTTTTTTAAAAGAAAGAAACTCAATGCCGATAGCCTGACTCATATTCTCAGGGGCTGTTTCCAGAAACTCCTCTACTTTATCCCGGATGGATGGTTCAATAAACATAGTGGTTGAATTTGGTTAAACTAAAGTGTTTGGTGATTGAAATTTATCTTCCTTTGAAGGCAGGGTTGTTACGCTCAACCTACTACTGTAGTAACTCCAGCTATCATATTATTCCTTGCGGGGCAGCCCCTTAATCCCTCTTTGCCAAGGGGAGATGGATCGTGCCTTCGCACTCACTGTGCATCCCCCCAACCATCTGACGGGATAACCTGACCGCTTAGTTCAGATCCTTGCGTAAAATTTTCCCGACCGGATTTTTCGGTAGCTCTTCTCTGAATACTATGTGCTTGGGCCGCTTATATCCGGTCATATTCTCTTTGCAGTACTGCATGACTTCCTCCTCTGTAAGGGAGGGATCTTTTTTAACAATAAATGCTTTTACTGCCTCGCTCGAGTATTTGTCCGGCACTCCAACCACTCCTACTTCCAGTACTTTAGGGTGGGCTGCAATCACATCTTCCACTTCATTGGGATAGACATTGAATCCGGAAACATTAATCATATCCTTCTTGCGGTCGATGATGGAAAAATAACCATCCTCGCTCATTATTCCGATATCACCTGTTTTCAGCCAGCCATTTAAAAAGACATTTTTGGTTTCCTCTTTCTGTTTCCAGTAGGCCTGCATGACTTGTGGCCCTTTTGCCACAATTTCCCCGGGCTCTCCGGCAGGCAAAAAGGTTCCTTCGTTATCTATTATAGCCAGCTCAGTGCATGGCAAAGGCAAGCCGATGGTTCCGAGCTTTCCAGGGGCGCCTACCGGATTGCAGCTTAAAACAGGGGAGGCTTCCGTCAGGCCGTACCCTTCTGTAAGCCTGATTCCGGTAACCTTTTCCCATCGCTCGGCAACCGATTTTTGAACGGCCATTCCTCCGCCTATGGTTACTTTCAGGTGCCGGAAATCAACTTTCTTAAACTCTTCCTGGTTCAACAAGAGATTGAATAATGTGTTTAGACCCGTAAAAATAGTAAACGGCTGTTTCTTTAACTCCCTGATGAAACCCCTGACTTCCCGGGGATTGGTAATCAGAACGTTGCGGGCTCCGATATGGAGGATAAGCAGACAGTTTACGGTTAATGCAAAAATATGATACAAGGGCAGGGCCGTTACACAGATCTCTTTACCTGTGTGAAGGCCTGCGAACCAGGCTTCACACTGGAGAAGGTTTGCTACCATATTGCGATGAGAGAGAACGGCTCCCTTCGAGCGCCCCGTCGTACCTCCGGTATATTGCAGAAAAGCTGTGTCATCTCCCCGCAGAGCTACAGGTTCAAGAGAAAGGCCGGCTCCATCAGATAGCGCATCCTTAAACATAATCGCCCCCGGTATGTTATAGGTTGAGACCATTCTTCTGATATATTTGACGGCAAAATTGAGAAAACCTCCTTTCAGTCCGCCCATCAAATCCCCGATTTTAGTAACGATGACCGTTTCAATGGAAACTTCGTTCCAGATAGCTTCCAGTTTATGGGCAAAGTTCTCCATTATGACCAGCGCCTTTATCTCGGCATCATTAAACTGGAATTTCATTTCGGGAGGGGTATAAAGCGGATTTGTATTTACTACTATCAATCCGGCCCGTAAGGCTCCAAACAGTACTACAGGGTATTGCAGCAAGTTTGGCATTTGAATGGCAATGTGATCACCCTTTTTCAATCCAGCCTTCTTCTGTAGATAAGCGGCAAAGGTACTTGTTAATTCATCCAGCTCTTTATAGGTGATGGAAGTGCCCATATTCTCATATGCCGGAAGATCGGCATAAGTTTTACATGCATACTCTAACACCTCGGCCAAAGAGGCGTAAGTATCCGGATCAATGGCAGCAGGTACGCCATCGGGATATTGATCAAGCCAGGGAAACTTATTCATGATATCGCGGTTTTCTGAATGTTGAGACAGCACCTATTGTTAATTATAAAATAATTTTAATATTTACAATATCTTATAATGATGTGATTAACGGCAGGAATTCTTTTAAAGAATATCCTCCTTGGAAGAGGGACTTTTTTTGCCGATTCTGTATTCAACGGCCAGGCCGTATGGACCATCGGGCTGAGTATACTCGCTTGAGAACGACTTCATGTGGGCCAATCCCGGCGGCTGTGGGGACAAGGGCATGCCACACGTTTATAGTGCACATACTCTAAACACAATATTCTAGCAATACCTGTATGGACGGGTTAAAAAGAACATAACTTATGGCGAAGAACAAGTATTCTATTAGAAGAGTAGTTATTCTGGGATCAGGTACGATGGGGAGTCAGATTGCCGCACATTGTGTGAATGCCGGACTGGACGTCTGGCTGCTGGATCTAAAGGCTGAAGGAGCCCGGCCCAACAAAACAGCCGAAGATAACATCAGGAGGCTGACCGAGATGAAACCTGCACCTCTGGCTCTGCCTGAATATGCCGCCCGCATCCGTCCCGGAAATTTCGAGGACGACATGGACGTGCTCGGGGAAGCGGACTGGATTTGTGAGGCTGTTGTCGAGAGGATGGACATCAAAAAAGAGATGATGGCGAAGATTGAACAATACCGCCGGGAGGGGAGTATTGTCAGCTCTAACACATCGGGGTTGCCTATTTCCGCCATAAGTGAAGGTGTTGGAGATGAACTGAGACGACATTTTATAGGTACTCATTTTTTCAATCCGCCCCGCTACATGAAGCTGCTGGAAATTATTCCCACAGTTGACACCTCACCGGAGGTGGCCGCATTCATGAGCCGCTTTTGTGAAAAGACGCTGGGAAAAGGGGTAGTGCCCTGCAAAGACACACCCAATTTTATCGCCAACCGCATCGGCATCTTCTCTATGGCCAGTATCATGCCCTGGTTCTTTGAGGGAACATTTCGGGCTGAAGAGATCGATTATCTCACCGGTACCCTGACCGGCTACTCAAAAGCGGCTACTTTCAGAACCGCTGATTTGTCAGGACTGGATGTGATAAGCCATGTGGCAGAGAATCTGTATCCGTCCATTCCCGGAGATGAGAGAAGAGAGGTGTTCAAGCTGCCCGAAGCGTTTAAGAATATGGTCAGCGAAGGGAAGCACGGAAATAAAGCGGGAGAGGGTTTTTACAAGAAAATCCGGACAGACAGAGGTACAGAATATAAGGTGATAGACCCTGAAACGGGTGAGTACGGTTCCCAGATTTCTCCCGGGTTTGAAAGCACGGACAAGGCAAAGAAGGATTTTAAGTCGGCCGGAGAGCGGCTGAGGTATCTGGTCCGTCAAGATGACAAAGCGGGTCGTTTCCTGTGGGAAATCCACTGTGACCTTCTGCTCTATTCCGCCAATCGTATTCCTGAAATTACCGATTCCCCGGAAGCCATCGACCGTGCCATGAAGTGGGGCTTTAACTGGGAACTGGGCCCCTTTGAACGCTGGGATGCGATTGGCGTCAGGGAGTCGGCAGAGCGCATGCAAGAGGAAGGGCGGGACGTACCTGAATCCATTCTCCGTATGCTTGATTCTGGGCGGGAGTATTTTTATGACCGGGTTAAGGGAACGATTTATAACCCCGCTACCGGACAGGAGGAACCATTATCACCCCCGGCAGAGGGTGCTCTTACCGTGGCTTTTCTGAAAACGGATGGAACTGAAGTGGCAGGGGATGAAAGCTCGGGGCTGTACGATATGGGAGATGGGGTGGCCCTGTTCGAGTTTCGCACTAAACAGTACACCCTCGGATTTAAACTTATTGAGTCTCTGAACAGAGCCGTTGAAAAGGTTAAATCGGACTTTGACGCGCTGGTGATCAGCCATGATGGAGATAACTTTACCTATGGCGCCAACCTGGTAGAAGCCATGGGAGCCTGGCAGCAGGGCCGGAAAGAGCAGGTTAGGCGGGCTGTAAAAAGCTTTCAGGATACGGCTGTAGGTCTGCGATACCAACCTTTTCCTGTGGTTGTGGCGCCATTCGGGAGGGTATTGGGCGGAGGAGTGGAATTCATGCTGCATGCCGACAAAGTAGTTGCTCATCACGAGTTGTACGCCGGTTTGGTGGAAGCAGGTGTGGGACTGTTACCGGCTGGTGGCGGAACCAAAGAGATGCTGCATCGCGTTATGCAAAAACTCATTGATGACGAGCAGGTGGATCCCGTTCCCGGTATTAAGGAGGTTTTTAAAACCATTGGAATGGCGAAAGTGTCAGACAGTGCGGCAAAGGCAAAGGAATTGAACTTTCTGCGGGATTCCGATGTGGTAGTGATGAACAGAGACCTGCTTATTGCCGCTGCCAGGCAGGAGGCCCGTACCATGGCAGACGTCGGATATCGGCCCCCCGTAAAGCCAGCCATCCGGGTACTTGGCAGACAGGTTTTGGGCGCGTTAAAGCTTATGCTGTACATCATGGAAGAAGCCGGTTTTATTACCGAATACGACAAGGTCGTGGCCGGGAAGATCGCTTATGTGATGAGTGGAGGTGATCTGAGCGAGCCGCAGGAAGTACCGGAAGACTATTTGCTGAAGCTGGAAAGGGAAGCCTTCCTGGAATTACTGGAGGATGAGCGAACACAGGCAAGAATTGAGCACATGCTTAAGAAGGGGAAGCCATTGAGGAATTAGTTGAAATCAGTGGAAAGTATAAAGTAGTGAGTATAAAGTGTAGCGTATTAAAATTTTTAGCAGCATTTTTGTAAGGAATTTCTCTTGAGATCGTCTTACAGAGTAAGTAGTATCGTTAATCAACCCTTACTTACTATGAATAATTTTAGAGAATTGATGATCTGGAAGAAAGCTATACAGCTGGCTACTGTTGTTTACCAGGCAACGAAGTATTTTCCAAAGGAAGAGAGGTATGGACTTGTATCTCAACTACAACGATGTGTTGTATCCATTGGCTCAAACATTGCTGAAGGGGCAGGCCGGGGATCAGAAAAAGAATTCAGCCATTTTTTAGCCGTTGCTACAGGCTCTTGCTACGAGCTGGAAACCCAGCTTGTCATTTCCAGAAATCTGGGATATCTGAAGAGCAAAGATTGTGACAAGCTTATGGATTCAGTCGTTGAAATCCAGAAAATGGTCTATTCCCTGAGAAAATCTCTGGCTGAATAGCTTTCTACTTTAAACTTAATACTTTTTACTGTCATGAAAGAGGCCGTAATTGTTGCTGCTGCGCGAACTCCAACGGGGAAAGCCAACAGAGGATCACTGCGATTTGTACATCCGGATACCCTGGGGGGTGAAGTGATAAAAAGCCTGCTGAAACGGGTGCCTTCCCTGGAACCCGAAATGGTGGATGATGTCATCATAGGCTGTGCTTTCCCGGAAGCATCTCAGGGCTTGAATATAGCCCGTCAGATTGCTTTGCTTGGCGGTTTGCCTCATTCTGTACCAGCCGTAACCGTGAATCGCTTTTGTTCTTCCGGGCTGCAGACCATCGCCCAGGGAGCCGAACGTATCCTGGCGGGTGGCGCCGATGTGGTCATCGCCGGAGGGGTAGAGAGTATGTCGAAAGTGCCCATGGGCGGATACGTGGTGCAGCCCAATCCAGACTTGGTCGACGATACCCCGGAAATTTATATAAGTATGGGACTTACGGCCGAGAGAGTGGCCGATAAATATGGAGTGACCCGGGAAGATCAGGACACTTTCGCCTACCATAGCCATAAAAAAGCGATTGAGGCTTGGGATGAACGTAAGTTTGAAGACCAGATCGTTCCTGTCGAAGTGAAACGAAAAGCCGTTACGGCAGAGGGCGAGGTTGAAGAGCAGCACTTTCTGTTTGAAGTGGATGAGGGCCCCCGGCGCGATACCTCTCCTGAGATTCTGGCGAAGCTGAGGCCGGTATTTAAGCAAGGCGGAACGGTGACAGCGGGAAACTCCTCACAGATGAACGATGCCGGCGCGGCTGTTTTGATCATGAGCGGAGAAAGGGCTAAAGAGCTGGGGGTACGGCCCATCGCCCGCTATGTGGGGTATGCCGTGGCAGGCGTACCACCGGAAATTATGGGCATCGGTCCGGTTGAAGCCGTCCCAAAGGTTTTGAAACAGACAGGCATTAATAAACAGGATATAGATCTGATTGAACTTAATGAGGCCTTTGCCGCCCAGGCACTGGCGGTTATCAGAGAACTGGATCTGGATGAAGATATTGTCAATGTTAACGGAGGTGCTATTGCCATGGGGCACCCCCTTGGATGTACCGGTGCCAAACTCACCACACAAGTTTTGTATGAAATGATGAAACGGAACTCCCGATACGGCATGGTAACCATGTGTGTAGGAGGCGGCATGGGCGCTGCCGGCATTTTCGAAAACTTTACCTGAAACCTGAAACGGGAATGGAACACGGATGAGACGGATCCGGCAGACTTTCAGAGATCGTGAAAAACAGGCGCGTCAGGGAGAGCAACTGAAGCAGTTTTCGGGAAACCGGAACCCAAAGGAGGGTATAGTACTGAAAGGTCGGAGGGCAAACTTCCAAAAAAGCCCTGAATTACTTTACTCAGGGCTTCTTGTTAACCCAAAAGGATAGAAATGGTAAGAATCAGGGTAATAAGCACAAGATAAAAGAGCTGGACTTCTTTTTGGGGATTATTCAGGTCCAGTAATTTCTTGACCTTGAACATGAAATGGTCAAATCCCGGTTTGTAGTGTGATTCAAATAATTTGTCTTTCATGGCATGCCTCAGATGATTTTTAAGCTCCCGTAAAATGTTGCTCTATTCTTTGTAAACTCTATATGCTAATATAGCGATAGATTTGTCTATATCAACAAGCATGCCATAAAAAAGATTCCAATATTAACAAATTGTTAACACTGACATAAATAGCTGTTATTAAATGATATATGGAATGACGGTGTTGTTGGCAAAGCTGATGGGTATGTCTCAATGTTAATTTATTGTTAATAAATTGTGCGCTAAAGTGAGTAAAGATCAACAAACACACGAATCATAATCGCTTCATACGGTGCTTTATTTTTGCAATTTCTCGATTCAGCCTTAGCAAATCGTAGCCATGATAGATCGCAGGTTTCTTCATTTGAATAGCTTTCAGAAAATGTGTTATGGCTAACTCTGCTGCTTTAGAAGTGTCGAAAGATTTTTTTTCGAAATAAAGCTGTCCACGCGCATTCTCCTGTCCCAATCTTACTGTCTGTGTGAGCACGTTGCAGTTGAGCAGATAAGAGTCGTCTGAAATCAGTCTCTGATGTCGGTTTTCAGAAGAGCTTATGTTAATATAAGTGTTTGCAGTAGCACCATTGCCAAACCTCAGAAAAAGGTGCAAGGCATAGGTGTTTTTATTTAAGTATGCTGTATTTAAATCGATATGATGAACGGTCTTATCAATCCATTTCAGGCAATAGGCCAGTTCATCAACCCAATAGTGCTCCAGGCCGTGCTGGGTTTCAAGGTGCTGAGTGTAATGAATGTCTCTTACAGTTTGAATGAAGGCAGGTTTGGGAACTTTTTGGCTCATCCATTGAGAAACGGGAGCAAGGCTTGGCCAGTGGGAAAATTGCAGCCGTACATTCGCTTCTTCAGCCGCGTGATATATTTTCTCAACGGCTTCCAGATTGGTGGGAAGTTTGGAAATCAGAAACGTATGAAACCCCGAGTGTACCGCCTTCAGAAGGGTATCCAGCTGTTCATCTGACTCATCGAGCAGGAGACAGGCAGAAACCTGGCCTATGTCTTTAAGCCTTCCGGCAATTACAACTTCCGAAACGGAGCGATGGGGCCGGAGATGCTTCTCCCAGGCAACAGCGCGTTCAGCGGGGCCAACGATTCCAATTTTCATACGTTGCAACTGTATTTATTAAGAGAACATTTCCAGAGTATAATGAAGAAATCAAAGGTTAATATCAAAAGATACTTACACAGATTCCATTGCATAATATCGCAACAGAAGCAGCCGGCGGCCGAAGCCAGAAGGATAACAAAGCCAGGGCACTATCCAACTCCCCCTTGGCAGGGAGGGATTAAGAGCTTGTCCGGCAAGGAATAGGAATAGGATAACAATGATATGTGGAACGTAACAACGGCTCTGTGAGAGGAAAGCAATGGAGGTTTTGCCTGCTTCAAACTCCTGTTAAGCAGGTACCGCAATAAAAAAGGACGAATCGTAGCGATGCGTCCTTTTAAAATGAATCCAAAATTAATTACGCCTTAATCAGGCATGACAAGTGCTAAGATAAAATACAGTAATATCGGACTTCCCCAGCCCAGAAATGTGCAGATAACGAAAATAATTCTAATGATGGTAGGATCCCAGCCAAGGTAGTCGGCAATACCCCCGCATACCCCCGAGATCATTTTATCAGTTCGTGATTTTTTTAATCTGGCACCCATAAGAAAATCAGTTAAATATTGGTTGTTTTGCTGGTTACCCCGATAATACGTCACGTTTCCGGAGATGTTTCACTTTGTTTAATGTTCAAGTAAAACGACATGGTAAAGTAGTAAACAGGGAAAATAAAGGAGCTGTAGATCAGGAAAGCAGGAGAATCATCAAACAGAATAATCAACAGCAGAAGCTGGATAGAATAGATAATACCGAGCAACATGGTCAGGAGCCTGAAGTCGGGGGTTCGGTTTGGATATATAAACCGGACCGGCGCCACGGTAGTTACCGCGAACACAAGAAGAATAGCCAAAGATAAATATACCGGCAGCTGCAACAGGAACAGGTAAAAGACAACAATGTTCCAATAGGAGGGAAACCCAAGGAAATAATAATCGGATGTTTTAGCCTCTGTGTTGGCGAAACCGAGGGCACTGGCCACGGCACAAACCATTACTATCCATAAAGGCAGGTTCATAGAAGCGTAAGCCCAGAACAGGGGAGCGATTGTCCATGTTAGAAAATCGACGATGTTATCCAGCAGAGCACCATCAATTTCAGGGGCATGCGTTTTAGTATCAAAGTACCTGGCAAGAGTGCCGTCTATAGAATCCAGAAATACGGCGGCCGCCAATACCCAGACCGATTCCTGAAAAAAACCATCCATCGTCAAGATAACAGACCATAATCCCAGCGCCGCTCCCAAGGCGGTTATAAGGTGCACTCCATAAGCCGTAACTTTCACAATGATATCTTCTGTTAATTATTGATCTCCAACGATATCAATAATTCAGGAAAATAAAAAAGCGGAACTGTTTTAATTCCGCTTCAGATAGTAAAATAGTGAAAAAGGCATTTACTTTACTGCCACGTGAATATTAGCCATTTCATAGCCTATGTAAGAGACGCTGATATCATGGTCGCCGGGCGGAACGTCATGTAGCCGGAACTCTCCGTCTATATCGGTTGTGGTTCCGGTAGTGGTACCGGTAATGACGATGTTGGCTCCGGGTAAGGGTTTGCCTGTATCGGTATCGATTAGTGTGCCTGAAATAACGCCTGAACCGTTATTCGATACATCTTTCAAAATGAATTTTTTAGTTATAACACTTGGCTCCCCGACAGAAATATTCGACGGATCACCGGCTTCCCGGGATGCAGGTTTCCAGGAGGACATGTCATCCGTTGAAGCAAGTTTGAATATGACAGGCAGTGAATACTGAACCCGCACCGCTTTGCCGCGCTGCCTGCCCGGTTTGAACCGCGCTTCGCTTACTGCGCGCAATGCTTCTTCATCGCAGCCACCCCCAATACCGCGTATAATCTGAGGATCTTCAACCCTTCCCTGTTCGTTGACTATAAACTGGACAATCACCCGGCCCTCAATCCCGGCTCTGTGAGCCAGATCCGGGTACCGGATATGCTTTTGGAGGGACTCGAGTCCGCCGATCAATTGCGGCATTTCTTCTACAACAAGAAAGTAAGACTCGGGTGGCGTGGTACTTTGTATAGATGTATCATCGCTATGCGGTGCTGTGTTGGGCAATGGAGGCGGTGGTGGCGCATCCATAAGGTCGCTGAAGGCTTTCTCTTTATCCAAAAGCTGAAGTTGAATAACGCCGTTTCTTCCGGCCTGTCCATACTTATCTACTGCTTGTTTTCCTTTTAAAACAGCGATGGTTTTAATGTATTTGGGTTTGATACGAGAAATAATATCGCCCGATTCCTCCAAATCCATTTGTTCTCCATTGATGACATACAGGGGCTGTTCGCCGGTTTCAGTGGTAATAATACTGTGCTGTGCCTCGGCTACGTCCTGATTGGTAATGCCGGTATTCTGTACATCGCTGCACGCGATGACGCCGGTGATGGATAGTGCGGAAACAACGGCCGCAATAATACTCGATCTAAAGATTTTGTTTGAATAGGGTTGATGTGTCATAGCATGAATCCTCTTTTTTAGGGTGGATGGGTTGACAGCCATACTTACCGTACGGCTGTTTGGGAACACGTTCTTTGGGGCCAGTTCAAACAATAATTCGGCGTAGCTTTTTCTGGAGATGGTTGAATCGGCCAATACTTCGCTGTCGCATGAAATTTCGCGGTATTCTTTAAAATCGTTGTACAGGTAGTGAACCAGAGGATGGAACCAGAACAGGGCCTTTACCAAGATAAGCAGATTGTTGAGCAGGTAATCCCTGTGTTTGATGTGCATGAGCTCGTGCCGGAGCGCCAGGTTGAGTTTTTCAGGAGTGCCCTTTAAAGCGTCCGGAAGAACGACGGTTGTGTTAAGCCATCCGAATGTGAAAGGTACCTGAACCTCATCTGTAAAAGCAATGACAGGATCAGATGTTACATTTTCTGCCAAATTCAGGTTGTGTGCCGAGAGCAGAGGAAGTTCTGACAGCAGGCTCTTATACAGCGTAGAAGAAAACCGGCGAAGCACGATGAGATCGGCAGTAAATTTCACCAGGAATACTGCGGAAACAAGAGCAAAAAAGGTTACGGCAAGGCCCGCCCAAAAGATAGGGTCTGACCATGAAACAGCCTGGCTTATTCCGGTGGCAGGCACGATAACAGGACTTTGAATCACAATAAATTTAGCCGTCAGCTCCGGGTCGGCAGAGAAAGCGGATAGGAGTCTGCTGATGGCAAAAGAGGCAGTAAGCCCCACCGGCAGGGCAAGCAGCATAGCCGCCCGGATATGGTACTGGTAGATGGCGTGAATCTTCTTGCTGTATTTCATGACTGGAAGTACAGCTATCACCAGAGCCGTCCAGATGACAAGAGGAAACCAGAAAGTGCTCA
This sequence comes from uncultured Balneolaceae bacterium, assembly GCA_937982515.1. GTDB lineage: Bacteria > Bacteroidota > Rhodothermia > Balneolales > Balneolaceae > CALJMB01. Next base: position 879 of record CALJMB010000342.1, on the reverse strand, counting down.
GGCTTATAGCTCCAACCTCTTTAAGGTAGTATAGCATTTCGTTAATCATGGCTAATCCTCCATGTTGTCTATCATTTTGCGTAATTCTTCTCGTTCTTCTTCAGAAAGCTTCTCTCCCTGAACCAGCGTTTGTACCAATTCTGTAGGGGAGCCTTTAAACACTTTCTTCACAAGGTCCTTTACCAGGTTGAATCGTACCGATTCGGGTTCTTTAGCCGGGCTGTATACATAAGAGGCTCCTTCCTTTCGGTACTTCAGATATCCTTTCTCGGCCAGGTTTTTCATCACAGTCATAATAGTGGTATAAGCAACCTTTCTATCTTCAAGTATCCGTTCTTGTACATCTTTTACAGTAGCTTCGCCAAAATCCCAGACGTGATGAAGTACTTCCATTTCCGTTTCTCCAAGGGGAGTCAGTGATTTTTTCATAGTGATCAATTTATTTAACTATTTACTTAATACTAAGTTAATAGTATTTGAAAAAGTTCCAAATAAAAATTTTAATTATTTCACTTCTATCTGCTGATTGTATTTTGTTTTATAGAGTCGGGCCTTCTGTGAAAAGTAAGGTGACGTTCATCCATAAGGTTCTTTTGGCTATGCACGATCGCCAGGACCCATGACTCTGGCTTTACCCATAATGCATTGTGGAGCATAGAATAGAATTCGTTTTAAAGCAGGAAAAAAGAGGAGGCTTATGCAGAGGATACTCAAAGATCCACAGATAAGAGGCTGTTCAGAAAAGGGTGTCACTATATCTTAACAAAAAGGGCTTCCACCTATCAGGATGAAAGCCCTGGAGATAAGCTTAAATAAGCAATGGTTACTTCGAGAGGGTAAACTCCGGCAGGTGTTTGATGGCACCGCCCTCGGTGGCCG
>CALJMB010000341.1 GCA_937982515.1 uncultured Balneolaceae bacterium | reverse complement strand
GAGAAGATACAGTCTGTCTCGCAGGAGGGGCGGGCTTCCGTTACCATTACCTTCAGCCGGCATGCGCCCGTCGACTATCGCATAGTGGAGCTGCAAGAGTATCTGTTCGCGCTGGAGGAGACCCTGCCGCCTAACGTGCGGCAGGGCGCGGTGAGCCGGCGGGTACCTGAGGAACTGCAGGATATGCAGACCTTTGTGGTTTACTCGCTCAGCGGCGACCGGCCGGTACGCGAGCTGTTGGAATATGGCCGGCGGAACATTCGCCTGCCGCTACTGGGGCTGGAGGGGCTCTCCGATGTAGAAATAAACGGAGCCTACGACCCGGCGCTTACCGTGGATTTTGATACCGACCGGCTGGATCAGTACGATATCGATCCCCGGCAGGTGCTCGCCCACATACAGGATAACCTGCAGTGGAGATCGGCCGGCTATACAGAGTCTTCGGGGAACCGGATCAGCCTGCTGGTGTCGCCCCGGTTCGGCGGGATAGATGAGATCAGGAACATGCGCCTGCGTATTCCTGAGTCTGAACGGATGATACGGCTTTCGGATATCGCGGAGGTGTCTGTTCAGGACTATCCGGCCAAGAGCCTGAAGCGCATTAACGGGAGTCCTGCGCTGAGCCTGAATTTCATTAAGGAGAGCGGAGCCGATGCCATAGGCCTGGCTGAGCGGATCCAGGCGCAGATGGAGCAGATACGGGAAGTGCTGCCAGACGATATCCACATCCAGCTTGAGCAGGATGCCACGGAAGAGTTGCGCGAACAGTTCGGGGAGCTGCAGTACCAGGCCGCGATTAGTCTGCTGGTGGTGTTTTTGATTCTGCTGGTCTTCATACGGCGATTGCGGGCCCCGTTTGTCATTTTGGGAAGCATCTTTTTTTCCATCCTGCTGAGCATTACTGTGCTCTATTTCATCGGCTATACGCTGAATGTCATCACGCTGGCTGGCCTTACCATTGCCCTGGGGATGATCATCGACAATGCCGTGGTGGTGTTTGAACAGGTTAACCCGGGCCTGCCGGTCAGGCGGGCGGACCGGTTCAGCCACGTCATGAAAGAGCTGCCCCGCTCGCTGGTGCCGGTCCTGGGCAGCACCTTTACCACAGTGGGTATTTTCATCCCCCTGTTTTTTGCCATGGAAGAGCTGCAGCTGTTTCTGGTGCCTCTGGCTGTAGCCTTATCGCTGACCCTGATCTCATCCGTATTTATCTCCCTGACCTGGATTCCTTACGCCCTTATTTGGCTGGTGCCGGGTTATGATACGGTCATTTTTTCTATGGATCGGGGTGAATCCCAAAGAGGACGGGATATATCCCGTCCCTACGGGACATGGAATGGGTTGTTTGCCTATATACAACATCCCATGTTATGGCTGTTCAGCTGGCGGCACAGGCTGCGCTGGGTTTTCTATGCGGCGCTGGTGGCTACCATAGGCATTCCGCTTTTTGCCATCGGGGAACCTGACTGGGAAGGAGAAACGGCCTGGCCGGAATTCACACAAGTCTATTTTAGTAACCGGAGCGATATCGATCCCTGGATTGGAGGACTGCCGTACCGCTTCTTTAACGATACCTATTTCGGAAGTCCGTGGAGAGGCCGGCAGCAACAACGCATCTATATTTCCATCCAGACACCGCAGGGCACCCCGCTGGAAGAGATCAATAAGATGGCCCGCAGTTTTGAGGAGATTGCCGCGCCTTATGCGGAGGCGTTTTCTTTTTACGAAACGCAGCTCTCCGAATACAGCGGGGCCCGCCTCGTCTTCTACATCAAAGATGAATACCCGTACGGGACGGAGGATCCCTACATCTATTATGGTAAAGCCAGATATTTGGCGGCGCGGATCGGGAATTCTGCTATTTCAGTCAGCGGACTGGGAGATGGTATAAGCACCGGGTTCGGCGGCAGTTCGGCGAGCCACCGCATCACCCTTAAAGGATATTCTTACGACCAGTTGCTGAGCCTGGCCGAGAGCCTGCGCCGCCGCCTGATGGTAAACCGGCGGGTACAGGAGGTAGATATCCACCAGACCGGATGGTATTCCAGGGACGACCTCTACCAGTACTACCTGCAGCTGAATGACAGCGAACTGGCGCTGCGGGGGCTGAGCAGAGGAGAGTTGATCAATGCCATTGCGCTGGATGTCAATCCCACCAATACCTTCGGCCGGGTAGAGCTGGACGGGAAGCCGTTGTATCTGATCGGCCGGAATAAGAACAGAGAATTATACCCCGAAGGGTTGATGCAAGAGAAAAGGGAAAGAGAGGGTGTTACATTTGCACTGGCCGAGGTGGCTTCATTGGAAAGAGAAAAAAGCCAGTCGATGATCCGCCGCGAAGATCAGTCCTACTTCCGGCAGGTGGCCGTGGACTTTCTGGGGCCCTATCGTCTGGGACAGCAGTACATCGAGCAGGTGCTGGAGCAGACGCCCGTGCCGGTAGGCGCCAGTATTGAGTATGGCTCCGGCGGACTGTTCAGCTTCGGCAATGAGCAGAATACCAAAAACATATTGTTGCTGCTGGGGCTCACCCTTCTGAGTGTCTGGATGATCGTCTCGGCCCTGCTGGAATCGTGGCTGGATCCGCTGGTGGTGATCCTGGCCGTCCCGCTGAGCCTCATCGGAATAATGACCGGTACGCTGTACCACGACCTGGCCTTCGACCGGGGTGCCATTGCGGGTACGCTGCTCTGTGTGGGAGTGGTAGTCAACAATGCTATCCTGCTGATTCATGAGAAGCAGTATATGCGGGATCTGGGCATCCACGGGCTGCGCAGCTGGCTGTATGTGTATAGGAACAGGATACGGGTGGTGCTTATCACCACGCTGACCACCATCGGGGGATTGTTGCCTATGATTTTATTCGGGGAGAGCGAGTTCTGGGGTCAGCTGGCTACCGTGACCGCATGGGGGCTGGGCAGCAGTACGATTCTGCTGCTGTTGCTGATGGGAATATGGGAGAAGAGTGAGTGGGGCCACAGATCTGCACAGATGGGAACAGAGAGAGGGAAGAGTGTTTAGCCGCGGATGTACGCGGATGGTTTCATGTAGGACGGG
>CALJMB010000340.1 GCA_937982515.1 uncultured Balneolaceae bacterium | reverse complement strand
GAGGCGACAGGCGGATTCGAACCGCCGTACGAGGTTTTGCAGACCTCTGCCTAACCACTCGGCCATGTCGCCCTATATGGACTGATGATTTTCGATTGATGATTGTTGAATCAAAATCATCAATCGAAAATCCTATCGTACGCCCGACAGGACTCGAACCTGTAACCTATTGCTTAGAAGGCAATTGCTCTATCCAGTTGAGCTACGGGCGCTCATTTGATTTATGATTTATTATTTTTGAATTATGAGTTAACCGCCCGCCGTTTAAATCATAATTCGTTATTCAACAATCATAAATCCAAAAGTCGGGGAGACAGGATTTGAACCTGCGACCCTTCGCTCCCAAAGCGAATGCGCTACCGGACTGCGCTACTCCCCGGTCTGTACAAAAAGTAAAAAAACATCTGTCGCTTAATTCCTTAAGGCTGAAGGCCAAACAAGTTGTTTGAACCAACCTTGCGGGCAATACTGCTCAAGCCCGCCACCGCCTTTCGGAAAGATGTCAAATATAAGATACTTAGTCCCTCAAATCAATCTGAATTAACTATGAATATTCACTCCCGCACTTTTTTCCTCAGTTCGGAAAGAAAACCAGCTCCATATGCCGTTATTTGAACCACAGAGGTCACTGCGCTTAACATGCCAACGGCAAAATTTCTACTCTTAAATGTAGAGTCTATTACTATGAGCAACAAAAATGAGAATAATATTCCTGTAAAGAGCACGAAAAGTTCGAGATTCCAAAAGAATGTGGATAAGTAAAATAAAAATGCCAGGGTAAACAGAGAAGGAAGCAGATGAATCGCTTTGATTTCTGAGGGGTAAAAGCGGCCAATATTTATCCGGGCTCTGCCAAAGAAATGAAGCTGTTTGAAAAATTGACTCAAACTGGTTCTGCGCTTATGGTAAACGTAGGCATCTGGAATAAGCGCCGACTTAAAGCCCGCTTCAAGAATACGAATACTAAACTCAATATCCTCTCCCATACGCGTAATTTTATATCCTCCCGTCTGTTCAAAAACTTCTCTCGAAATTCCCATGTTAAAACTTCTCGGGTGAAAGGTACCGGCATGGCGTTTATTCCCTCTGATTCCCCCGGTAGTGAAAGGAGATGTCATGGAATAACTAATAGCTTTTTGAAGAAGAGTAAACGACGGGTGCGCTCTGTCTGGCCCGCCGAAGGCATCCACAGGCGACTTGTTCAAATAGTTCTCAACCGTTGAAAAGTAATGCCGGGGAATAATGCAGTCGGAATCAAATACAATAAAATAATCTCCTTTAGCTCGCTCAAATCCATAGTTACGGCTGAAACCTTGTCCTGAGTTTTCTTTGTAATAGTATCTGATATCCAATTTGCTGGTAAATGCTTCGGCTATATGCCTGCAGGTATTCTGCGAGCCGTCTTCGATAATTAATACTTCAAACTTTTTATAAGTCTGATGAGTGAGGCTTTCGAGAAGCTCTTTTACCTCGTCAGGACGATTATAGACTGGAACTATCACCGAGTAGAACATGGTGTGTAAAAAAGGTTACTATTAAATTTTGGCCTGAAGAACTCACAATTAAAGGTGTGATGCAATTTAAGGAAATATATCCGTACAGCCCGGAAAATCTGAGCGTAAACAATGAACATAATAGATAGGCCCGATGGATGCATCTCTTCGAAATATTTCCGTTCTTAAGGTCTAATTTTTCAGATAAAATCAGAAAGAATGTTTACCAGATATGTTATAGTAGTTATTTGCCTGGCATTACCTCTTGGTGCGGCTGCCCAATCTCTGAATGTCTCTGCTCAGGGAACTGCTTCCGGGAATGATGTCCCCGCTTTTATTTTGGCTGAAGGCCCCGTTTCCTTTGGTAACACCCGGGTGAGTTTTTCATCCGGTACTGTTATAAGGGATTTTCTTGATTACGGAGTGTCGCCGGATCTGTCTGTCGTCGGCTTTTTATCTGCCGCCGGAGGAAACATTGCATTAGTCATGGATTCGGAAGGAGACACTCTGGCGGCCTTTCCTGTGGAGAAATTTAGCCCGGACGATCCTTCTGTCGCTATCTATCCAGCCGGCACCGGAGCTGCGCTTGTTCGCAGTAATATCGCCGGCTTTTCATTTTACAACTCTTTTGGCCAAATCATAACGAGGGTTTCTAGCAGCAGCCAAAGTAAAGGGGGGGAAGCCATCTCTGAAGTTGCTATGGATCCCCTGGCACAGACCATTGTAATCTACAATCCTCAGATAAAGAGAGACGGCCGCCTGGGGTCTCAGGCTCAGATACTTAATGCCTCCAACAGACTGGAGCACATATACAGCAACCCGGGCAGAATCATTAAAGATGTTGTGGTTTCAGATAACGGGCAGTTTATCATACTGTTGACTGCAGGCAGCGGAAGCGACGATGAGGTAGTGATTATGGATCGCTTCGGCAATGAACTCAATGTGATAAGGACAGCTGAAGATATTAAGGACGCCAGGTTATCGGAAAGTGCAGAATATATTACACTGCTTTCCACCCAAAGGGTACTGGCTTTTGATGTGCTTAAGGGTGAAAGGCTGGGCAGCACGAGTCTGCGTTCTCCCTTAATAGCCGCACAGTACTTTCCTGAAGATGAAATTATCCTGGCGATGACAGGCAACTCCTCTCCATCAACAGGTGCCGCAAGTAATATCGAATTTCATGCCATTCATTTGGGCAAGAGGCAAATTGCCCGTAAAGGCTTAGGTTCTCCAATCCGGTTTAATAAAGCCATCAGGCATGACCTGGTAAGAACAGGCAAGAGCCGGTACCGGCTGGAAGGAGCTAACCGGCAAATTGAGATAAGAGCAAGCTTCTAGAACTACTTCATCCATTCTTGTCGATTCTATAGAACGCGGTTACGGCGGATGAGACCGGTCTTCGCAGATCACGATCTAGGAGGTCCCATATTGTATTATCCGTGCTTATCAGCCCCCATTCGCCGTATCCGCGTTCCCTTTTATGTAACTGTTGATCACGGCCAGTCTTATATCTTTCTATAAATAAAAAAGGCCTCCGGTAAGAGGCCTTTTTTAAGTTAGCATTTAGTGTAGTGAGTGTCAGGCTTTGGCTTCAGATGTAGCTTCTTCGCTGCCTTCTGAACTCTCGCCATCGCCGGTTTCAGCGGAGGTTTTCTTCTTTTTATCTGATGTATCAGGTTCCTCCCATTCAAATGTAAGATCGTCTCTGGACTTGTTCATCTTAATTCTGATGGATGAACCTTCAGGGTGATCCGAATTCAGAATTTCCTCAGCCAGGGGATCTTCTACATATTTCTGTATGGCGCGCTTAAGCGGGCGTGCTCCGTACTTCTGATCAAATCCTTTTTCCGACAAGAAATCCTTGGCGCCTTTGGTAACCTCAACCTCAAAGCCGAGATTATGGATACGCTCAAAGAGATCGTCAGACAGCAGATCTATGATCTGGTAGATATCGTCCTTTTCAAGCGGACGGAAGGTAATAACATCATCAATACGGTTCAGAAACTCAGGGTTAAACACTTTCTTGAGAGCATCCTGGATGGTCGTCTTCATCTTCTCGTAGTCGAAGGTACTGTCAGATGGTGAAAAGCCGATACCCTTTCCAAGGTTGCGTATATCTCTGGCCCCGATATTGGACGTCATGATGATGATGGTATTCCTGAAATCTACCTTACGCCCGAGGCTGTCGGTCAGGATGCCGTCATCGAGCACTTGCAACAGAATGTTAAACACATCCGGGTGCGCTTTTTCAATTTCGTCGAGCAGTACCACACTGTATGGCTTGCGACGAACTTTTTCTGTAAGGATGCCACCTTCTTCATATCCTACATAGCCGGGAGGGGCACCTACGAGGCGTGATACGGAGAATTTTTCCATGTACTCACTCATATCGATACGAATCAGTGCTTCTTCTTTATCGAACAGATACCTGGCCAGCACTTTGGCCATTTCGGTTTTTCCAACACCTGTAGGACCGAGGAAAATGAACGAACCGATGGGCCGGGTCGGGTCTTTGAGTCCGGCGCGGGTACGCTGGATAGACTTTGTCAGCTTTATGACAGCCTCATCCTGGCCAATGATCTGTTTAGACAGCTCTTCCTTCATTTTGAGCAGTTTCTTCCCTTCGCTTTGGCTGATCTTATTGACCGGTACCCCGCTCATCATGGCAACAACTTTAGCAACGTCTTCAGCATCAACATCATATACGATATCTTCAGACTCTATTTCCCACTCTTTCTGGGCTGTTTCCAGCTCTTCCATCAGCCGTTTTTCTTTGTCCCTCAACCGTGCGGCTTCTTCAAAGCGCTGTTTCTTGACCATCGAATTCTTTTCATTACTAGTCTTTTCTATATCTTCTTCGAGGTCAATAATGTGTTGGGGAACGGTGATGTTCGACAGGTGCACCCGGGCGCCGGCCTCATCTAACGCATCGATAGCCTTGTCAGGCAGGAAATGATCTGTCACATAGCGATCGGTAAGCCGTACACATCCTTCAATGGCTTCTGCTGAATACTTTACTCTGTGGTGCTTCTCATACTTGTCTTTAATCTGCTCAAGAATTTCAAGGGTCTCTTCAGTAGAAGTGGGTTCAACCATAATCTTCTGGAAACGCCGTTCCAGAGCCCCGTCTTTTTCGATGTACTGGCGATACTCATTGAGAGTAGTTGCACCGATGGCCTGCACTTCACCCCGTGCCAGAGCGGGCTTAAGCATATTCGAAGCATCGAGGGAACCACTGGCTCCGCCTGCCCCTACTATAGTATGTAACTCATCTATAAACAGAATGACATCATCTGTTTTTTCCAATTCGCTCATCACCGCCTTCATACGTTCTTCAAACTGGCCACGGTATTTGGTACCCGCTACCAGTGCGGCAAGGTCAAGTGCAATTACACGCTTATCAAAGAGTACCCTGGATACTTTTCGTTCGATGATACGCGAAGCCAGTCCCTCAGCGATAGCTGTTTTACCCACTCCGGGCTCACCAATAAGCACGGGGTTGTTTTTCTTGCGCCGGCTAAGTACCTGAGCCACGCGCTCTATCTCTTTTTCCCGACCGATGATAGGGTCGAGTTTTCCATCTTCGGCCAGCTGTGTCAAATCGCGGCCGAAATTATCAAGCACAGGTGTTTTAGATTTTTCCATTTTCTTTTCTCTGGAGCTTCCGGATGATTTGGAACCTTTTGATGAAGATAAACTTGCAGAAACAGAACGAGCATCTTGTGTACTATCGTCAGTCGATTTGCCTGAGATAATAAGATCCAGTTCTTCACGAACAGCATCGTAGGAGACACTGAATTGCTGTAGGATCTGTGCAGCGATATTTTCTTCGTCTCTCAACAATGACAGTAACAGATGTTCTGTACCAATAGTGTCGCTTTTATATAGTTTTGCTTCTAAATAGGTTATACGTAGTACCTTTTCGGCTTGCTTGGTTAATGGAATGTTGCCCACTGTTACAGAGCCGCCGGTACCTCGAACCGTGTCTTCAACTGTTTTTTTTAGTTTGTATAAATCACAATGTAAATTTTTGAGGATCTTAACCGCAACCCCTTCGCCAAGGCGTACTATACCAAGAATCAGATGCTCGGTTCCTATATAGTCGTGTCCCAGTCGTAAGGCCTCTTCGCGGCTAAACTGAATTACGTCACGAACTTTACTTGAGAAATTGCCCTCCATATTCAAATTACCTTCCTGGATTTTGGGGATATTATTTACTCGTAGTAACGAGTCAGATGATTTTTTAGTTCACCTCTCATGAACGAAAGTAGTATTGGCACAGTGTAAAAGCAAACTAAAAGGAGAATCAAAAGTGATTTATTTCAAGGTAAAAAAGGAAAGCCTGGAAATAACATTTAACAAACTTTTGATATGTAAGACCTTACCAATAATTCAATAATGGCTTAAAAAGTATTGAAAATGTTGGCCCGGAAATCGAAAATCGCAAATTGCACCTGGTTTTGACTGGAATAAACAACCGGCTGTCCTGAAAAATACGGGATCGGCGCCAAAGCAAAGCAGGATTGTACAGAGCAGGATTGTGTCAGGGCATGCACAGAAACCGGCCGAAAGGATATCAGAATAGTGGACGGCCTGTCATCTCTTCAGGCTGATCAATTCCCATCATCTTCAGGAGGGTAGGAGCAACATCTGCTAAAATGCCTTCAGCCACTTTTTGGGCGCGAGGTTCATTGACAACGATAACGGGTACCGGTGCCGTAGTGTGGGCCGTATGGGGAGATCCGTCTTCATTGACCAGGCAGTCGGCATTTCCATGATCTGCAATGATCAATATTTTGTAGCCGTGCTCATCGGCTGTGTTAACTACTTTTTTAAGTTGGCTGTCTACCGTTTCAACCGCTTTGATGGCCGCATCCATATCACCGGTATGGCCCACCATATCGGGGTTGGCAAAGTTCAGTATGCACAGATGGTACTCTTCGGTTGCCAGTTTCCCGCAGAGTGTATCGGCCACATCGGGTGCACTCATCTCCGGCTGGAGGTCATAGGTAGCCACCTTGGGGCTTGGAATGACAATGCGGTCCTCCCCCTCAAACGGGACTTCCTCACCTCCATTGAAGAAATAGGTGACGTGAGGGTACTTTTCTGTTTCTGCAATGCGAAGCTGTTTTAGATGCTGCTTACTTACTACTTCGCCGAGTGTATTTTTAATTTCAACCGGAGGGAAGGCCACATGGACGTGGCCGAATGTTTCATCATACGAGGTGAAGGTGGCATAATGAAGGTTCAGAGGTTTTGTCTCGAAATGCTCAAAATCCTCTAAAGTCAGAGCCCGCGTTAATTGCCTGGCGCGGTCACCCCGGATGTTATAGAATACCACTACATCGCCTTCCTGAATCCTGGAACTTTTGTTTTGATCTATAAGCTTGGGCTTGATGAACTCATCTGTCACTCCCTCATCATAAGATGCTTCCAACGCTTTTTCTGCCGAATCATATGCGCTGCCAATACCATGAACAAGCAGGTCGTAAGCCTGTTTGGTTCGTTCCCAGCGGTTGTCGCGGTCCATGGCGTAGTAGCGCCCGATAACCGAGGCCAGGGTTCCGGTACCAATTTCCTTCGATCGCTGTTCAAATTCCTTTGCATATTCCAGCCCTCCGGTAGGAGAGGTGTCGCGGCCATCGGTAAACGCATGAACGTATGCATTGCCGATGCCTTTGGATTGGATAAGGCGAAGCAACGCGTAGAGGTGCTCATTTTGGCTGTGTACACCACCGTCTGAAAAAAGGCCCATGACATGAATGCGCCCTTTCTTTTTGGCTTCCTCTACGGCTTGCAAGAGAACATCATTCTCAAAAAAAGAACCGTCCCGGATAGCTTTATTGATTCGGGACAACTCCTGCCACACAATGCGGCCGGCCCCTATATTGAGATGGCCTACTTCCGAATTGCCAAACTGACCATCGGGCAGCCCCACACTCTCCCCGCTTGCAGACAGCCTGGAATGAGGGCAGGTTTGCATAAGATGGTCGATGAAGGGTTTTCTGGCTTTGTCTATTGCGCTGACTTCAGGATTTTGAGCTATCCCATAGCCATCTAATATTACGAGAAGTGCCTTTGATGTAAAATCAGCCAATCCGGATAAGGTATTTAAAGGTTGTTGACGTGTTTAGTAAGCCTTGCTTTCTTGCGGGCGGCGTTGTTAGGATGGATGAGGCCCTTGCCCGCAGCACGATCCACGTAAGAAACAGCTTCTCTCAGCAATGTCTGGGCATCGTCCTTATCCGTAGATTCAAATACTCTCTTAACCAGTGTTCTCATTTTGGAGCGTTGGGACCGGTTGTGTAGACGACGCTTTTCATTTTGGCGTACACGTTTAATGGCAGATTTATGTTGTGGCATAAAATATTTACTTATCAGTTCTTCGAAATTATTTGTATCATCTGGACTTGCCAGATCAGAAAGACCCCAAAGTTAAAATTTCTGAAATCATTAAACAAGAAGTCATTGAAAAATTAACTAAATAAAAGTAATTTAGGAGTCTTTCAACCATGATCGTAGTTATTGACGGGCCGGCCGGATCAGGGAAAAGCTCTACAGCCAGGGCTGTAGCGAACAGGCTGGGGATCGAATACCTGGATTCCGGAGCCCTATACAGAGCACTGGCTGTTGTATACCTGGAGACAGGGGAAAATCTCCGGGCATTCTTTGAGTTGTTGAAAACGCTGACGGTTTCATTCCGTTATGAAGATAAAACGTTTCATGTTTTTGTCAACGGCAGGGATGTAACGGAACAGTTACGCACAGAGGAAGTGGCGAATGTAGTAAGTCTGATTGCATCGAAGCCCGAGGTAAGAACTTTTATCAACGATTTAATGCGTAAGGCTGTTAAAAGAGGACAGTACATTGCCGAAGGACGTGATCTGGGCACGGCCGTATTCCCCGAGGCAGAGCTGAAGTTTTATATGTCTGCAGATGTAGATGAACGTGCCCGGCGAAGGTTTGAACAACTGAAGGAACAAGAGCCTGATATTACACTTGAAGAAGTACGAAGTAATATTATAAGAAGAGATCAGAAAGACTCCCGGCGAAAGTCAGACCCGCTGCGCAAAGCAGGGGATGCAATTGAAATCGACACGACGGATACAACCTTTGAACAACAGGTAAATAAAATTTGTTCAATGATTTCAGAAGCTACAGAAACAAAACATTAATACTTAACCATTAACTCTAATCCCATTTCAATTTTAAGTAAGATTGAGATGCGGTAACTTTAACATCAACTATAATGACAGAAAACCTACAACAAGAACAAAACGATACCAAAAAAGAGGATGAGCGTACAGCAACCACTGAGAATCAAGAGGTGAAGGTAGCGGAAAAAGAGGCTGAAGGTACAGAATTGCAGGCAGGGCCGGAACATGAGGGGCCGTCTGCCGAAGCGACGACAAAAGAAGACGAAGCTGTAGAAACAACTCCGAACAACGTGCCTTCTTTTACCGGCGAGCTGGGCGACCAGGAAGTATATACCTACGATCAGCTTGAGGCGGCGTCAGACGACTATACAGATGAAGAGTTTCACGAGCTGGCTTCGATGTATGAAGATACGCTCAATGAAATTGAAGAGAAAGAAATTGTTACCGGACGGGTCGTTTCCGTCGATGAGAAATATGTTATTGTCGATATCGGATTTAAATCTGAAGGTATCGTACAGGTAAACGAATTTCCGGATGAACTTGTAAAAAATCTTAAGCCCGGTGATGAAGTGGAAGTGTTCCTGGACAAGGTTGAAGACCAGGAAGGGCAACTTATTCTTTCCCGCCGCAAAGCAGACATTCTCCATGCATGGGAGACCATTGAAGCCAGCCATAATACCGGTGAAGTGATTGAAGGTTACATCAAACGCCGTATCAAAGGTGGTATGGTTGTCGATGTTATGGGTATCGATGCCTTCCTTCCCGGCTCACAGATTGACGTCCGGCCGGTCCGGGATTTCGATGCCTATGTCGGTAAGACCATGGAGTTTCAGGTTGTAAAGCTGAATATGCAGGCAGAAAACGTGGTTGTTTCTCACCGCGCACTTATCGAGTCTGACCTGGAAGAACAGCGGCAGGAGATTCTCGAAACCATCGAAGAAGGCCAGGTACTCGAGGGCATTGTCAAAAACATCACCGACTTTGGCGTGTTTATTGATCTTGGCGGCGTTGACGGGCTTCTCCACATTACAGACCTCTCATGGGGGCGTGTAGAGCATCCTGAAGAAATTGTTTCGCTGGATCAGCGTATGAACGTTGCGGTAATCGACTTCGATGAAGACTCCAAGCGCGTGTCGCTGGGCTTGAAGCAGTTGCAGCCTCATCCCTGGGAGGAGATAGATCTTAAATACCCCGAAGGAATTAAAGTTCAGGGGCGGGTCGTATCCATTGCCGATTACGGAGCCTTCATTGAACTGGAAAAGGGTGTTGAAGGCCTGATTCACATAAGCGAAATGTCGTGGACACAGCACATTAAGCATCCCTCACAGCTGGTTGAAAAGGATGATATCATAGAATGTGTAGTGCTCAACGTGAATGAACCCGAAAAGAAGATCTCCCTGGGTGTCAAGCAGCTTGAAAAAGATCCATGGGAAGAAATCGATGAACGCTATCCGGTGGGTTCCCGGCACAAAGGAACGGTTCGAAACCTCACTAACTTCGGTGTGTTTGTGGAACTTGAGCCCGGCATCGACGGCCTCATTCATATATCAGACCTGAGCTGGACCAAGAAGATTAACCACCCCAATGAGATCATCGATAAAGATGAGGAAATCGAGGTGATTATCCTGGCCATCGACTTTGATAACCGGCGTATTACGCTGGGCCATAAGCAGATCGAGGGCAACCCCTGGGAACAGTTCGCTGAAGAGTACGGACTTACCTCTGAAGTTGAAGGTGAAGTAACCAAAATAACCGACAAGGGAGTTTTTGTTAAACTGCCCCTGGATATGGAAGGGTTTATTCCCGCCAGCAAAACGGAAACCCAGGAAGACCCGACAGAACACTTCAGCGAGGGCGATAAAGTCAAGGCATTTGTTATCGAAATGGATGAGTCTAATAAGAACATTACACTCAGCCAGCGCGAACAAGATGTCAAGCGGGCTAAAGCTTCCGCTTCAAAGAGGAAAGAGTCATCCGATGCTCCCCAGACCGGAACCCCGACTTTGGGAGAAATGTCTGGCTTGGCCGATCTGAAAAAGGAAATGGAGGCCAAAGCAAAAGAGGAGGCCGAAAAGAGAGCGAAAGCTGATCAGAAAGAAGATTCTGAAAGTGAAAACGATGAGGAAGTGGAGTAAAACAGCAGTTAGCTTAACTTCTTCCTGAAATTTAAGAGGCTTGGAGGGCAACATCCCTCTGAGCCTTTTTTATATAGGCAGGGCCTGAATACATTGCTAATCGTTGTTTTCTTTATAGAAGTAAACCAACTTCTGCTGGGGATGTTTGCTGCTTTTGATATTTTCTCCTCTCTCCCTGTTATAACTGTATACAACATTTCTCATGGAATTTAACTCAGCTTCATCACTAAATTTGACTTCCAGAGCTTTTCCGCCCGCCTCCAGCTTTTGTATGGCCTCAATCAAGGGCTTATACTTAGATGAACTCTTTTTCGAGATCTTGATGTCTTCTCTTGACACGAAATTAATTTTCATAAATATATACCGATCTGTTTAGGTGTTAAATAAGCAAGCGGGGCCAAAAGTTTCAAGTTATCGTCAACTAACCGTAAGTGTTTAAGATAAGCTGCTGTTTACTAGTTGCTTATAGTAACTTGCGAATATTTTGTTTCGGAATACCACGAAAAAGTTAACTCTCTTGTCCATACGGGCGTGTATGGAGACCGGAGACCGGAGCGCCACGGCGTGGCGCTCCGGGTTTTCTCCCCCTTAA
>CALJMB010000339.1 GCA_937982515.1 uncultured Balneolaceae bacterium | reverse complement strand
CTGCCACTGCCCACCGTTCCCCGCCCCGCCGAACCCACCCCTTGTTCCCCTCCCCCGGAGGGGAGACGCCTGGCGTGGAACGCAGCGCGTTTCCGCCTACTGCCGCTGCCACTGCTTACCGCCACTGCTCACCCCTCACTCCATAATAGCATTCAGTTTATCGAGGTTGTCTTGTACGCGGAGGGAGTGGATGACTTCTTCAATATCGCCCTTCATAATATCATCCAGATTGTACAGCGTCAGGTTGATGCGGTGATCGGTCATGCGGCTTTGAGGATAGTTATAGGTGCGGATTTTAGCGCTGCGATCGCCGGTAGAAACCTGGCTTTTCCGCTCGGCCGCCCGTTCCTTACGTAATTTTTCCTCTTCCATTTCGTATAGCCTGGAGCGCAGCATGATCATGGCTTTCTCCTTATTCTGATGTTGCGAGCGCTCCTGCTGGCACTCTACTACCACGCCGGTGGGCTCATGCGTGATGCGAATGGCAGAATCGGTCTTGTTTACGTGCTGCCCGCCTGCCCCGCTGGCCCTGAACGTATCAATACGCAGATCGGCCGGATTGATATCAATATCTACATCCTCTGCCTCAGGCAAAACGGCTACGGTGGCGGCCGAGGTATGAACGCGGCCCTGGGTTTCGGTATCGGGCACGCGCTGCACCCGGTGGACGCCGCTCTCATACTTCATCTTGCCGTACACTTCGTCGCCCTCAAGGCTAAAGACAATCTCTTTATATCCGCCCTTTTCCGAATGGTTCAGGCTCATTATTCCCACCTTCCAGCCCTCTTTATCGGCATAACGGCGATACATTTCGAACAGATCGCCGGCAAAAATAGCGGCTTCGTCTCCCCCGGTTCCCGCCCGTATCTCAACAATAACATTCCTGGAGTCGTCCGGATCTTTAGGAATGAGTTTAAACTTGATCTGCTCTTCCAGTTCCTCCAGCCGGGGCTTAAGCTCTTTATTTTCTTCGAGCGCCATTTCCGTAATTTCAGGATCTCCGCCCTCTTCAATCAGCTCTTCGTTGCCTTCGATCTGATGCCTGATGTCTTTCCACGTTGAATAGTCTTCGACCAGCTCTTTGAGTTCGCTGTGCTCTTTGGTTAGTTCCGTGTAACGGTCGGGGTCATCATATACGGCCGGGTCACTCATCGCAGCCGTGACCTCTTCAAATCGTTCTTTTACCTGTTGTAGCTTAGCTTCAATATCCATGTATGTGTAATCTGTTGCATGCCTGCCCGATGGCGAGACTTTCCAAATTCGGCCTTTAAAATACAACTCTTATCAGGAAGATTTAAAAAATAATTAACAGGCTGCCGCTCAATTTTTGGCAGGATATATATATCCTGCTTGCCGGACATTTCCTCTTTTAACGGCTCACCCTTGTGTTTATGTGATGAGCAGGACAAAGAAGTTTACAACGCCATCCGGCTGATGTTGCCATAACACATGTTCCGAAACATCTGAAGTCTTTTTTTGGTCAAACTAGGGCGGGTGGATATTCAACGTGCGGCGTGTCTTTGGGCTGATTAGGCGCATCTCTGCGTTACGGGCCATGCGCTCCGCGGATCACCCACCCGTACATCCACATTTACAGGCTGATGGTCCACACGCCCTGGTGCATTTGTACAATTAACCGCACACAAAGTTAAGCTAACAATAATGATCGAATCACTGAGCTCTGGCTTACAGGATTTCATTGACAATGTCCGCTTTGTTGACCTTCTCGATGTCTTGTTTATCTCTTTTTTCCTTTACCTCCTGCTAAACTGGCTACGAAAAAGCGCATCCCGGCGGTTTTTAATCAGCATGAGTTTGCTCCTGCTTCTGTACATCCTCGCCCGCACAACGGAAATGTATATGACGGAAATCCTGATCGAGGGCTTGTTTATCTTGATCGTGATTGGAATCGTTGTCGTTTTTCAGCCCGATATCCGCCGTCTCATAGACCATATAGGCAACTGGAATTTTTTCTGGGAAAGTAAAACACCATCCACAGGCACCAGAATACCGGATATCATTACTGAAGCAGCGTCCAGGATGGCTGAAAACAGAACCGGTGCCCTCATCGTCCTGAAGGGAAAGGAGGAATGGAACCGTCATATCACGGGAGGAGTTGAACTTCAGGGACAGATATCCCTTCCTCTTCTGTTCAGTATTTTCGATCCCAAGTCGGCCGGGCACGACGGGGCCCTGCTTGTGGAAAACGGCCTGGTCACCAGGTTCGGAACTCACCTGCCCCTCTCCAGGCATCTGCATAAAATATCGGAAGGCGGCACACGCCATGCAGCCGCTCTGGGCCTCTCGGAACGGTGTGATGCTATGGTGATTGTCGTCTCTGAAGAGCGCGGGGTGATTAGTGTTGCCCGGCACGGACAACTCTTCGAGCTGGATGCCGGCAGTGATCTCAAAAGCCACCTCACGGAGTTTTGGGAAGAGCATTACAACCGCCAAAAAACAAATCTCAAACGGTGGTGGCATATGCGGAGCCCTCATACCGCTTTGGCCTCCGTGATTATTGCTATTCTTCTCTGGTATTCATTCGCCTACACCACCGAAAATGTATATCGCAGCTTTTCTGTTCCCATCGAATACCGTAACCTGAAATCCAGCAATATCATACTGGAAGATTCCAATCCCATCGAAGCCAGAGTTACCCTGGCGGGACCCGAACAGGCGTTTCAAATGCTCGATCCGTCAGAGCTCGCTATCTCATTAGATTTAGGCTCAGCCGGCGATATCAATTCCAATGAATTAATTATCACGGAGCGACACATCAACCTGCCTTCAGACCTGGCTTTGTACGACGTATCACCCCGGTCGCTGGATATAGAAGCCAGCCG
>CALJMB010000338.1 GCA_937982515.1 uncultured Balneolaceae bacterium | reverse complement strand
GCCGGTTATCTGTTTCTGAGCACGCTTAGCCAATGCACGATTGGAGGCGCTCTTCTGGATCCATTCATCCCAGAACCGGCGTTCCTGACGCGAGGCCGTTCCGTCGGCCCAGCGCCGAAACGACCGGCTGCGAGTCAGATCTTCAAAACTGTAATTATCTTCTTTCAATGACTTTTTATCCGTTTGTATCACCGTTTCGGTAAATAGACGTATGCAAAAAGCGGTTGTACTTAAGAAAATATTTTTGCGCTGTAGGCGGGTAAGAAGAAGAGTCAGCGGGTATAATATGAGGAGTGCGTCTATATGTTGTATAAAATTGGTTTGAAGCCAAACTTTAAGGGTATGAACAGTCTTGTGGGGGGAGGCAATTAGCCGGTGCGGTTCACGGTGGCTCAGTTATCTGCGGAGTTCCGGTACTGCATCCTCCGGAGGCGGATCAACAACAATAACCCCGGATGCAATCCGGGTTAAAAAATAGCAGTACCAACACAACTCCGGCAGGAGTTGCCTAAGGCCGGTTCTCTGAATAGCCCCGGATTGCATCCGGGGCGATTCAGGTTAAATCCCCCGGCAGATTTCATGCTCTCCAGGCATCATCCCGAAATAGGAAATCCTATGAATAGAGCCAGCCCCGCCAGAACCTCAGGCTTCAATATCTCTTTTAGCGACTGCAATGCCTGCCACACATAATTTCTGGAGGTCTGATAACTAACCGACATAATCTGCTCGATTTCTTCGTAACTCATGCCATCGTAAAACTTTAAGTATAATATCTCGCGCTGCCGGGAGTTTAGCTGATCGATGGCCTTTTTCAGCTCTTTGGAGCGCATTGCGTTTGCTTCACCATGAATCAGGAGCTCTTCCGCCGTATAGCGCATACGGGTCGATGTGGTGCGGAGCTTGTCCAGGTACTTCTTTTCGGCTCTCTCTTTTCGGAAAGTATCGATCATACTTCGGCGCAAGGCAGACCAGAGGTAGGTCTTTACTCCCCTCACCTCTTCGAGGCTGTCTCTCCGCCGCCAGATCTTTAAGAACAGCTTTTGTATATGGTCTTCAGCCATATCCGGCCGTCCGCTGAATTTTACAGCATAATGATAAAGATCATCGTAGTACCTGCTGAACAATACACCAAAAGCTGTACGGTCGGCTGCAAGTATGGCTTCCCACACCTCAGAGTCGGTTAATGTTTCATAATCTATATTGTAATCAGGCTGTATCTCTTTAGCCATTGCTCCCCCTGCATTATTTTACCTGATGATCCTGAACGGGCTGTGGCACTAAACCTCTTAAGCCTCAACTCATAAGTTAATGTACGTATCATATGAACAACCGTTCCGGATAAGAATGAAACGCCTTATCACTCTCCTCCTGAGAGGGGAAGGCTTCGAAGCATCATTTCCTATCCCGAACCCATATTATATCAGGGTGTGATATAAATCCGCTGCGATAACACGCCTGGCACCGAAAAGCCTTCCGGTCAGCCACAAAATGCCATCCAAACCCTGAATGCGTTTTACCATTGTTTCCATTAAGAGAGAAAGGTATGCTGCTCATATTAAGTACAGATTACCTAAACATCATTACTCGTTTATGAGTATCCTTACCGGTTGACATTTCCTGATCACCCTTCCCTGTTCATTTTCCCCTTGTACCACGGGCAGCTTACGCTTCCTACAAGAGATCCCTGCCCCGGCCTGCCACCCGCCAGCCTTCCGGAATCAGGCAAACAAAAGGTAGAAACCTGCGGCCAGCACACTCCCAAAAATAGGCGCGGCAACCGGCACCCACGAGTACGCCCAGTCGCTGCTGCCTTTATTGGCCATTGGCAGGATGGCGTGCATAATCCGGGGACCCAGGTCTCGTGCCGGGTTGATAGCATAACCCGTCGGCCCGCCAAGAGAAAGACCTATCCCAAATACCAGCAGGCCTACGGGCAGAGCGGAAAGGGCTCCCAGGCCAAAGCCCACTTCCCGGCCATCCACAACAATCGTTTCCAACAGCTCACCATCCACCCCTACAAATCCCGGCGATACCAGGTAGAGTACACCGACTACCAATACGATGGTACCGATAACCTCTGTAATAAAATTGGAGGTGTAATTTCTGATATTGGGAATGGTACTGTGGCAGGCCAGAATAAGGTCCTTCTCTTCTGTTGCCTTGAAATGATCTTTATAAGCAAGCCAAACGAGGAATGAGCCCAGAGCGGCGCCGGTTATCTGGGCCAGGATGTAACCGGGCACCAGCGACCATTCAAACAGCCCCGCACTGGCTAGCCCCACCGTTACAGCCGGGTTGATATGCGCGCCGCTGAACTGGCCCATCATGTAAACGGCTACGAATACAGCTATTCCCCATCCCCAGGTGATGACAATCCATCCCCCTCCGTTTCCTTTGGTATTTCGTAACAAAACATTGGCAACTACTCCGTTGCCCAGCAAAACAAGTATTGCAGTACCTATGATTTCTGCTATGAATGGTGACATACGATCCCTATCTGGTTTAAGTTGTGTTTTATATTGTATTGCTCTGCCAACAAGCTGTCAGCTATCAGCTGACAGCGTTCAGTTTTTTTATATAACATCCTGCATACCCGAAACTGAATGCCGACATCTTATTATTCAGCATAGACTCAAAATAAAAAAGCAATCAGTTGTCGATTCAATAGGTTGAGTCGCTTCCGCGATGGCCTACCCGCCCCTGCACCCCTCCCGAGAGGGGATTCTCCTTTCTGATCAGGGCACCCTGCTCCCCTCTTGGGAGGGCCGATCCGGAGCGTTCAGCGACGGATCAGGGGTGGGCGGATCATCGTATTATCTGCCAGCTAAGAGCTGCATGCTGCCAGCTTCCTATTTACAATATCTGATAATTACTGGCAAGTGCGGAATACGCTTTAACCTGATTTTTAATCCAGCCATCCCCATGTCCGGCTTCTTCGGCCATAAGCCGGGCAACCTCAGGCGCTATTTCCACACTGGCTTTTGCATCCAGAAACAGGGCCCGCGTACGGCGGGAGCTGAAATCTTCAACCGTCATAGCCATTTCATTTCGGACAGCCCATATTACCTCGGCTTTTACATAAGGCAACCGCTCATGAAGCCGCCTGCCTAATTCAGGGTTGATGTCAATTATATTCATTACCTCTGCTTTATCGGTACCATAGTAATGCAATGGATCTTTTTTATCGGTTTCGTCCGTCCATCCATGAATTCGAAGCGATTCCGTAATACACTCGCCAGAAGGCAGGCCGGCTACATCCAGAGCACGGTTCACCACATCTTCTGCCATCTTCCTATACGTTGTCCATTTACCGCCGGTGATGGTTACCAGTCCCGCGGGCGAAACAGTCACGGTATGATCGCGGGAGATGGCGGCTGTGTTCCCGGCCCTGCTGTTGGTTACGAGTGGACGTAATCCGGCAAAAACACTCCGTACATCTGACGGATCCGGCTTTTCCGTAAGATATTCGGCAGCGTGCTTTAAAAGGAATTCGATCTCGCTTTCCATAGCCTCGGGCTCCGCATTAATCTGCTGAACCGGTGTATCCGTAGTGCCGAGCATAACTTTATTGTACCAGGGCAAGGCAAATAAAATCCGTCCATCCCTGGTTTTAGGTATCATGATAGCCGTATCTCCGGGCAGAAAACGTTTATCAATCACTATATGAATACCCTGGCTGGGAGTAATGATGGATGAGGTTTCAGGATCATCCATTTTCAATATAGCATCAGTGAAAACACCGGTCGCATTTATTACAGCACGGCCTTTAATTTCATATTCCTCTCCATTCAGCATATCTTCGGCCTTTACCCCCCGAATCTTGCCTGACGCTTTAAGCAACCCGGTTACTTTCATATAATTAATCAGCACGCCGCCCTCTTTGGCGCTGCTTTTAGCCAGATTAATGGCCAGCCTCGAATCATCGAACTGCCCGTCGTAATACATAACCCCGCCCCGCAGCCCGGAAGAAATGAGGGTTGGAATTCTGGCCTGTGCTTTCTTCGAAGAGAGATATTTTGAGGGGCCTAAACCTAACTCTCCGGCCAGAATGTCGTATATCCGCAGTCCCAGCCAGTAATATGGGCCTTCCCACCACTTATAATACGGCACAACAAACGATTGATTACATACCAGATGGGGAGCATTTTTAATTAACAACCCCCGCTCCTTCAGCGATTCAAGCACCAGCGATACGTTCCCCTGCTGCAGATACCGCACCCCTCCGTGTATCAGTTTGGTTGAACGGCTGGAAGTACCTTTGGCGAAGTCGGCTTTTTCAAGCAACAGGGTTTTATAACCTCTGGAGGATGCATCCACAGCCGCCCCCAGCCCCGTAGCGCCCCCGCCAATGATAATGATATCCCACCACCTACCGGACATATCCTTAACCGATTGAATCATTTCCGAGCGTTTCATGAACAGCTTTCCTGTGATTTTTTAAAGGAGGCCCTGTTTAGCCAGTTGGCAGTAACAGGTAATGAGCAGGAGGCTCTATCTCATAACCCGCAACAGGACTTAATACTCATACTTCTCTACTCATCCATCCACGTTGTTCAGTTGTCTATACAGGTTAGAAAAACCAGATCAACATGTCAAGTTATTTTGTCGAACCTATTTTATAGCGCACGGTGACGAAACCGGGAAACGGCAGCCACATGATTGGAGAGGGAGTTCCGAATCAGGAAATCAGGTATTCACAATTGAATAGGTTGGCTCGCCTGATAGCAGAGAGAGGATCAGATACTTATTCAGATTGTCTGATAATGACCAGCAGCCCTGTTAAGCGGCCATTTACTATATGTAAGTATTCATTCCAATAACTATTTTTATATCGTATATTTTGTTGTGTATGATAGCAGGTTTCCGCCTCTCTTCTCCGTTTCAAAGCCGAATCACTTCTTTACCAACTCCGTATCAACTCCGTATAGTCTCCGTATGAACTCCGTATCAACACCGTATATAAGCGGAGTTGATACGGAGCCGGTACGGATGTGCAGCGTAGCCGTGCAGGTGATGGTACTGAGAAGGCGCCCTTCAGGGATGGAGAGGGCATCCATGGCGGAGATGTCAAATATAGATATATACTATCATTGAAATTACCCTTATTTATACAATATTCATTATCATAATTTTCATGACTTTAAACTAAGAATGAAGGGTGAGGGGAGTCGCTCTGCGCCAGCCGGCGGAAGCCCGGCCACACGGCTGTTCCTGTGGAAATGCGAGGGGTGTTTCCGCCGGCTAACCTTGCGCTGTGGGAAGCCTGGAGACTTTCCACATCCCGGCCCTGGCAACGGGCCTTGCTTCGGAACACCCCTCAAGTGTGGAGGAAGAAGAGACTAAAAGAGAGACGGGGCCGTAGACATTGAACACTATACAACAAAGCACCGACAGCTGGCAACAAACCGGCAATCACCAGCTCTGATCCTTGAGCTCCAAGGGCAGGCCGTGGTTGTCATGGTCTTTCTCATACGGTTTGGTGGTGGTCGTAAAGTTGATACGATCACTTCTGTACACATCTTCGGAATATTGAAAGTAATCGCCTTCTTTGGTCTTGATTAAGCGCTTCATAAGTAGAAGCGGAGCGCCCGGATCTACATTCAACAATTCCACTTCTGACTGGCCGGCGCTGGTAGCTGTGATATGCTGCCTGGCTTCACCAAGGCGGGTATCGGTGTGTTTATATAATAACGTGAAGATAGAGTTGGCCTGGAGGTCCATCTCATAGATAGGCTTAAAATACCGGTATACGAAATAGGAGCGCTCTATAATTAGCGGCTGGTCGTTGCCAAAGCGCACCCTGACAATGCGAACCAGTTTGTCTGCTTCGCCAAGTTGCATCAGGTTAACCAAGTGCTCCGGAGCTTCGACAATTTCTTTATCAATGAGTTTTGCAGAGGGTGTAATATTATTGTTCGTCATGAGCTCTGTAAAACCCATAAGCTTGTCGGAGTCCTGCTCTATTTTTGGCTTTGTTATAAAGGTTCCCTTCCCTTGTTCCCGTACCAGATAGCCTTGCTGAATAAGCAGTTTAACGGCTTCCCGGATGGTTCCGCGGCTGACTTCAAATTTCTCTACCAGCTCCGTATCACTGTAAAACCGATCGTATTCCTTAAACTTTCCACTTCTTACTTCTTCGAGCAATTCGTCATAAATCCGATAATACTTGGGTACGGGCTGCGAAAAATCTGCCATAAATGGTTACGGATGCTTAATAGTTAACTGATTATCAAATACGGAGACAGGATGCCAGGTACAAATGACGAAAACGGCCCGGCTAAATTTATCAATTTGATTTTGGTTGGGTTGAAATGACCGCTAAAATCATAAAGTAAAGAAAAAGAACAAAAATTTAAACTTCACCACCAGCCCTCGTTGGTCATATCCGAATGTGCGGCCGCATCCTTTTGGTAAATCCCCTTGGCCCCCTACTCCAGGGGGAGAGTAACGCCGGGGCAATTGAGCCCCGAGGCCAAGACTATGAGAAATAAAACCGGCAGTTGGTGCATCATAGATTTGGCTTGCATATGCTTGGGGTTATCGCCAATTCGTTATGCATCACACAATACATTTAGCCGGCAAAGCGAAATGCCGGCTTGCCTCTGAATGGCAACTTTGCTTTGAAGAGGGAGCCTGATAGCGGCCATCGGGCGATCTCCTCTTTTGACATGTGTTCCCGGGCCGTGGTTATATAAAGTTCGTCAAGTTCGGGGCCGCCGAATGTACAGGAGGTTACTTTGGGAACAGGCAGCTGAACCTCGAAAAGGGTTTTACCGCTGACGGGGTCGATACGAATTACCTTTCCTCCTCCGTATAGTGCTATCCACAGACCATCTTCATCATCGATGGTCATGCCATCGGGAAATCCTTCACTGCTGTCTATATACCTGACAATTTCTCTGTTGGATATCTTTCCTGAACCGTCATCATAATCAAAAGAACAGATGGTACCGGTTGGGGTATCGATGAAGTAAAACCTGTCTCTGCTGCTGTTCCAGGCCATCCCGTTTGGGATGGTTAGATCCTGAAGTTTCGGACTAACGCTCAGATCGGTGTCCAGACAATAGAGGGTTCCGGTACCCTCACCTAAAGTATAGGAAAGCGTACCCGCCCAGAACCGGCCGGAAGGATCACACTTTCCATCGTTGAATCGATTGTCCGGGATATGTGGTTCAGGATCGGTAACATGGGTTAGCTGCCGTTCTATCGGATCAAAGAAGGCGAACCCGGTTTGCAGCGCCATTAGCAGTCCGCCTTTTCGTCGCAGGGCAACGGCGCCCAAATGTGCCCCGGCATCATAGGTTCTGTTTTTCTTTTCCCGGAGCGAGTATGCGAACAGACTGCCAGACAAAATATCAATCCAGTACAGCTTTTCTTCCACTTCATCCCACACCGGCCCTTCCCCCAGGATGGCTTCATGTTTTAATTCCGGGGTTGCTTCTGTTGAGTTCATCTGTAATGTAGTTTGGTATCCGATTCTATTTGCGTGAGGAATTCAGAATTCTGAATTCAGGATTCAAGACCCACAACTCATTGCTCTGATCCATACCACTTCAGTCTTTTTTACTGCCGGCCACTTTAGCCCCTATGCCTCCGTCAATACGGATAGGCTGTCCGGTGATAAACGATCCCTTATCGCTTGCTACAAATGCAACAAGCTCTCCGATTTCTTCCGGGTGTGCCATGCGCTCCAGCAAGTGTATGTCGATCGTTTCCTGGCGCACCTGCTCGGGATCGGGCGACATCTGAAAAGCAGCCCGGTTGAGCGGAGTGTCCACTCCGCCCGGACAAATAGCCACACTGCGTATCTGCGGAGCATAATCTACGGCGATACTGCGGGTTAAACCTACCAATGCCGATTTTGAAGTGACATAGGCTGCTACTTTTTGCTGGGCAACATACGCCTGAACGCTGGACATATTGACAACTACTCCTGCACCCTTCTCCAGCATATAGGGTATAGCGTATTTGGCACACAAGAAGGCGCCGGTCAGGTTCACTCCCAATACCCGGTCCCACTCTTCCCGGGAGGTTTCCGTTACGGTGGCATAGTTCATGATTCCGGCGTTGTTAACCAACACATCTATACCCCCGAATTCAGCAACCGTCTGTTGCATGGCGTTTTTAACATCATTCTCCCTGGAAACATCGCATCTGACGTATAAAGCTCCCTCTCCAAGTTCCTGGCACAGCGCTCTTCCGGCTTCCTCATCCGGATCCAGCACCACGACATTACCTTTTTCCCGGTGAAATATCCGTACGCAACCGCCGCCGATTCCCTTGGCACCTCCGGTTACGACAATGGTTTTATTTGAGAATGACATTGATCTGAATTAAATGTGCCAGGTTTTATTTTGAAATACATTTAGCTCTGTGCGCAGACATACGGGGGCAGACACCGTAGGGGCAGACACATGGGTCTGCCCCTACGGTGTTCTGGTTGCCGGTTTTTAACGTGTAAATGCCTTCAGGCGCTGCCGGGCGGTACCCAGCCCTTCGATACCCAACTCTACCTCATCGCCGGGTTTCAGATATTGAGGGGGGTCAAATCCTAAACCAACCCCCGCCGGGGTGCCGGTGGAGATAATGTCGCCCGGCTGCAGCGTCATAAACTGAGAGATATAACTTACCAGATACGGTACGTCAAAAATCAGATCGCTTGTGTTGCCATCCTGCATCATCCGGCCATTGACCTTCAGCCACAGCCTCAGGTTGTTCACATCTTCAATTTCATCTTTTGTCGCCACAAACGGGCCCAGCGGGGCAAACGTGTCGCAACTCTTACCTTTGACCCACTGACCGCCGCGTTCAAGCTGGAACTCCCGCTCACTGTAGTCGTTATGCAGGCAGTATCCCGCCACATAGTCCATTGCTTCCTGTTCAGATACATAAGAAGCCTTTCGGCCTATAACAATGGCCAGTTCAACCTCCCAGTCGGTTTTAGTACTTCCTTTGGGGATGATTACATCATCATTTGGCCCGGTCAGCGAAGAGGTGGCCTTGAAGAAGAGAATGGGCTCTTCCGGCAGGTCTGCCCCGCTCTCTTTGGCATGATCGGCGTAGTTCAGGCCCACACACACAATTTTACCGATACCCGTCAGGGGAGTGCCCAGCCGGGTGGCTTCATCAACTACAGGGGCTGATCCGGCATTGGACTCAGCCCAGGTTTTTAGCTTTTCCAGACCTCCTGAACTGAAGAATTTGGGATCATAGTCTTGTCCAAATTCACTGGTATCAATTATTTTTCCATCTGACAAGATCAGGCCGGGCTTCTCCTGGCCGTGTGTACCGAAGCGTACTAGTTTCATAAGTCTGTTTTGATTATGTGTTGAGTGCTTAGAATTAAATAAATATCTGCAGCCTATTCTACCCCTAAATTCCCTAAAAGGCGCTTTTTATCCTCCTCCCCGAAAAGGACTGGGCTGCCTGCTCACGTATTATTGTGCTGATCTGAGAGCGTACAGATTGAGTATGAATTGTACCAAGGTCTTAACCGTACAACAGAACATGTTGTTATTAATTGTTTATCGTTGTAAATCCACCGTCGATGGGGTAGTTGGAGCCGGTAATAAAGGAAGCTTCGTCCGAGCACAGATAGAGCGCCAGATGGGCGATCTCTTCGGGTTTGCCCATGCGTCCGATCGGCTGCGTCCGGGAAAGTTTTTCAAACATCTCATCTTCCTTTCCGGGATAGTTCTGCTTTAAAAAGCCATCCACAAAGGGTGTATGCACCCGCGCCGGAGAGATGGCGTTGCAACGTATATTCTCATTGATATAATCTTTGGCGATGGAATAGGTCATGGTAAGCACGGCTCCTTTGCTCATTGTGTAGGCGAAGCGGTCTGGAATACCCACTACCGAAACAACAGAGGCCATATTCAGAATGACGCCTCCCCCGCCCTGTTTCATCTTTTTAACCGCTGCCAGTGCGCAGTTATACACTCCCTTTACATTGACTGAATAGATCCGGTCAAAATCCTCTTCGGTAGTCTCCTCCAGAGTTCCGACGTGAGCAATGCCGGCATTGTTAACCAGAATGTTCAGTTGCTCCCGTTTGTTGAAAATTTGCTCAAAGCTGTCCATCACCTGGCTCTGATCTGCTATATTGACTTGGTAGAAAGAGGCCTCTCCACCGTTGTTCTGAATTTCCCGCACGACGTCTTCCCCGGCTTCCCGGTCCATATCCAGTATATGGACGTAAGCTCCCCGGCCGGCAAACACCTCAGCTATACTTCGCCCGATTCCTTTGCCCCCGCCGGTGACCACCGCCGTTTTCCCTGATAGTGAAAATAACTCCATGCGCTGCTAATTGTCGATGTTGGTTGTATATAATGTTCGGTTGGTGCCTCACCACCCGGTGGGCGGCGTGAAATCTTTTTGTACAGCCCCGGAAAATCGTCTTGTCAATACGGTAGATACAGTAACTCTATGTCAGGAGTTTTTCAAGTCTTATTAAGACTATTTAGATAATGACATATTATCGGGAAGGGTTAACCACGGAAACACGGAAAGCACAGAGGTAGGGGCGTATGGCAATACGCCCTACCAGTACGGCCATACGCCTCTACAAGATGTAGTCCTGTATGGAGATAGTCTGTATTTCCGGTACAGCTCTGACAGGAATCGGAACCCTGTCAGAGCTGTACCGGATGTAGTAGAAATCTACTTTACAACCAACGTGCCCCGCATGCTGATGTAATGGCCGGGGAAGGTACAGACGAAAGTATAGCTTCCGGGCTGCTCCGGAGCGATAAAGTAGATGGTCTCAGATCCGCCCGGCTGCAGCACGGAGGTGTGAAACAGCACCTGGTCGCTGTCGGGTACATAGTGCAGCTTCTCACCATCCAGCCCAAGACCCAGTGCTTCTTTTCCTACCTCATCGGCGGTTCCGGGCCGGACGATCACGACGTTATGTAACATGTCGTCATCATTGATAAATTCCAAGGCCACCTTGCTGCCTGCTTTGACTTCAAGCTCCTCAATATCAAACTTCAGTCCCGGAAGAGTTCCCAGCCGGATAGTCTGGTCGGGGCCATCCGTCCAATTTTGCGGCAGTTCCGTTACCCTTTTCCGGGCGGGGGCTTCTGCCTTAGCTGTACTTTCCTCTTTCTGCTCTTCCGCTTTCAGTGCAGCTACAGAGCTCGCAACTTTGGGAGCCGCAGGTCCGCCGGCCTCTGCCTTTGCTGTCCACTGTCTGGCTGCCAGCTTCTTGCCGGATGGAATGGCGTTAAGCGTATAGTATCCGACATCATGTAGAAGTGGTGTACCTTTGGCAGAACGGATATCTCCCAGCTTGATTTCATGGATGTAATACTGCCGGAGGTTGTCTACAACCAGGCGTACACTCTTTCCGTCTTTTGCCACTCTCAGGCCCTTTACCGGCGCATCCTCCTGATTAATGACCGGGCTTCCGTAATCGTAGCGATACATATAGGTAAAGCTCGTCACATTATAGAGCGCGGGGTTGGCAGCCAGTTTCTTGTCAACCGGTTCGGTAAATTCGATCAGGAAGCCATCGGGCATTGCTTTGATCGTCTTCATTTCGAAGGGTACTTTGCCATTCCAGGAGATACGCTGCAAGCCGTAGCGCTCCTCGCCTGTTGAAGACCACCCGCGGTCTGTCATACCCACATACATCGATTTATCTTTGCCCCAGGCCATCCTCAGTGCACCGGAATCCAGACCTTTTACGAAGGGGAAGACCGCGCCCTGATAGGCTCCGCTTACTTTTTCCATGGTGACGCGGTTGATCAAAGCGTGGCCCTGGTCAGCAACGAAGTAGTCCCCTTTAAATGGACTTAAGACGCCTTCGGTATCCTGCAGGATACCGGTTGTAGAGATGCCCATCAGAGTGTGGGGAATCCATACGGCAGGCAACTTCACACCCGGAACCTTTAGGGCCGTCTCATAATATGGCCGCTCACTGTCCACGATATCATCTCTGCGAACCTTCACCGGCGACTCCGGGCGGTCGGCCCATTGTAGCCCGGCCGGGTTGCCTGTAAAGTCGCCTTCTTCGAGGTGGGCTATAAAGCCGGATCCGATCCAGTCGCCCTGGTTTTCTGAATAGAATATATCTCCCTGATCATTAACCATAACACCGCTGGGAGAGCGCATACCGGTGGCAAATGGTTTCATCTCTCCTTCCGGAGTGATAATCATGGTCCACCCACGCCAGGGGGCTTTACTTTGGGCTTCCCACCACTTGCGGGTTCCGAAAGCTACGTTACCTGTTACTACCATGTTCCCGTTGGGCAGAAATGCCGGCCCGTAGGAATATTCGTGGTAGTGACCAGACAGCGGCCAGGCATACACACGTTCATAAAGGTCGGCTTTTCCATCCCCATCTGTGTCGGTCAGTTTTGTGATTTCCCCCCGCTGGGCCGTATAGAGGGAACCATCTTTATATTCCAGCCCCAGTGTTTCATACATACCCTGGGCAAATTTTGTATAGTATGGAGCCCTACCATTTTTCATTTCAGGGTTTCCTACCAGCCATATTTCACCCCGCCGGGTAGCAACAGCCAGTTTCCCGTCAGGCATCATGGCAAGGCCGCCAACCTCCAGCACCATATCTTCCGGCGTTGGCAAGGTGATTAATTCATAGTAATCCTCCTGGCTAACAGTGGCAGATGTATCGGCCTCAACAGGTAACATACCGGCACTGGAAGCACAAGCTGGCATAACCATTAACAACAGCGCAGCAACCACTGCAAGTACGCTGTTCATATTCTTTAAATGAAATTTCTGTTCATTCATACTTTTAAATCCTTCGGTACAATTATCATTTAGGAGCTTCATAAGGTCATTTCATTAAGTATTACCAGATAATGGAATAATTGAGCACAGATCTTTTATCGGCAGAGACAGGAATAATGAGTTCTTGCCCATTTCCGGCAGACCGTATGCGGGGGTGGCCGGCGTTTTCTCCATCCGTACTGATATAGAATGTTTTGTCATCTACCTGGAAGAGTCCATTAGGTAGTGTAGATATCTGTTTACCCTTTATTATGCGTGCATACAGCGAAGATTCCGACCCTGGAGATTCAAATGTCAGGGTTCTGGACAGCAGTCTGCTCTCATTGGCCGGGACGATGCGGTCTACAATGCTCACATCACCCAGCTGATAGGTAAATACTATATCCCCGTTTTTTTCAAACCGGTAATTTTTGAACGTGTATGGAACGTCGTTCTGCAGAGAATCTGGCCAGGGAGTGTCATCGTTCTCCAAAAATGCAAGCGAGGGCGCCCCGGATAAAGTAATAGCTGCTGCTTCATCAACTGCCAGAGTCAGATTACTGCCTCCCCGGCCCTCCCACATAGGTGTGAGGTTCAGAAATTCGCCTTTCCAGAATTTCAATAAAGAACCGTTATTTAAATCAAAGGCGTAGTTAACTCCTCCGGGATAGCCTACCGCAACACTATGAGTATGTACTCCATCATCCATATCCATAAATCCATGCATCAGCAGAGGCTCAACGTCAGGATTGACGATATTGGGGATTCTCTGGTAATTGACGGGGAAAGCAGAAGTAGCGTGCAGAGTATGCTTTTCTATTCCGGGGCCTTCTGCTATTATTGAAAGGGCAGGACGCCTCCCCGCGTTACCTCTGAAATAGAGCAGTTCTACATCGTGAGATCCTTTAGAGAGGGTAACCTCCGCTGTTTTAGAATCCCACCACCCATAATTGACATCATTTTCAATGACTGTTTTTCCGTCTATGACAAGACGCCCTCCACCATCTGTCCGGAGCTCGAAAAGATATCGCCCGGCTTCTTTAACGGGTAGCTTCCCTTCATAAATGATAGCAAATTTCTCTGTGGAGGCTAACGGCTCCAGCGACAGCTCGCTTATGCTACCTTCTGCAGCGGGATTCTCCTTTCCAAAATCGGTGGTGCGTTCAAACTCCCCCTCAAAGTAGCGATAGCTGATGTCCTGTATCGTTAGTGGTGCATGCTCGTATGCTTTGTATTTTATATTTCTGAAGGCTACGGGTCCGTGATCGCCCTGGAATCGCAGAGGTCCTTTTTCTGCTTCTTTATTGCTTACGGCACCGCCGGTGGGATGAGTTAGTTCAACATTCTCATGAATCATCACTCCATTGAGGATAACTTCCTCCAACCGGGCATTGGATATTTTTTCCCCTTTTTCATTGAATCGGGGCGCCCGGAATTTTACCTCCAGGTGCTGCCACAGGCCGGGCGCACGGGCGGCGTTGACTCTCGGGGCGATACCGCCGACGCCCTTACCATCTTCCCAGCGCTCATATATTCCGCCGAGATCAGCGAAGGTCGGATTCTGTACGCCCCAGCTGTCCAGTAACTGTAGCTCATATCTACCCTGTAAATAGATGCCTGAATTCGATCCTCTGGCCATCATGAACTCCAG
>CALJMB010000337.1 GCA_937982515.1 uncultured Balneolaceae bacterium | reverse complement strand
TCCCGCTCGTCAAGCTGTGGATCAGTGTATTCGAACACTACCTCTCCGTCTATTATATGGCGCACTATTTCGCTGCCCTGCACTTCAATTTCCAGTGTCACCCACTGATCGCCATGATAAGTCTTTGAAACGGAATTGATACAGTGCACGGTAATCAGCTCTCCATCCATGACAATATTGGTGCCAGGTGTGCAGACATTAGCTGTAGTGCGTTCATCTGTGCCGTTTCCCCCGAGCAACTGCGTTTCGATCGATGCCGGAAACTCCTGATCTCTGGACATGGTTTCCGCCGGCTGGCTGTGGAGCATCACGCCGTTGTTTCTATAGGCCCAGCCCGGCCCGCCCGGAACCTGCTCCCCGATGAACCGGTATTCCACGCGCAGGATATAACGAGAAAACGGTTCCTTATAAAAAATATGGCCAAATTCACCGCCCCACTCATCCCATTCATCATAGGAAACCGTTAACAGCCCGTCCTCCACCCGAAAGGTGTTGTTCAGGTTATAACCCAACTCATAGCCGGTGAATTTAATCTGCCAATCGTCCAGATCTTTTCCGTTAAACAGGCTGATCCACTCCCCTTCTTCCGCTTTGTCCTGGCTTTCTGTTGATTTACAACCTGCACCAATCAAAAGCAAGAGGCACAGCAGGGTTAAACCAGAATTTAGAACTGATGTCTTCATCTATGTATGTTAATATGATTTAGGATTTGAATGTTTTCAAGCTTAATCAAGAATTTGTCTATTCGCAATGTATATCTATATCTGTTCTGGCTATCATTTTAAAATTTTAGGATGTTTATCTTGTTTCTTTCACTAAAAATAGCAGTTGGTCGCGATACTATTCCCGATTCAGCAATCCTCCCCGCCACCTTATTTAAGAAAACCCGAACCCCCGTTCTATTCCGTGTGGATCTCCAGTTCAGCAATCCGCACTTGCCGGGTATCATCCAAAACCCGTGTTACTGCAAATTTAACATAGCGCCCCTCAATTGCGGAGAAACCAACTTTTTGGGAAATGGGGTTATTGCGAATGTTAGAAAATTCGCCCTGAGCTGCCAATTGCCATTTCTTATTGTCTGTGCTGACATGAATCGTATACCGTTCGGCAATTCCCGTCGCCCACCGGCTCTGATCCGGAAGATAGCTTAATCCATTTATCATATATGTTTCTCCCAAATCGATAATCCAATTGCCGGGTAGCTGATCGGTCTCAAATCCCCATGATGTAGAAGCTCTTCCATCCCAGATAGCTGTTGTTTCTTCGGAGGGAGCCTTTGGGCTCACCAGTGTCCATCGGGATTTGCCGATATCAAATTCCTTTAAGGCTACAGGACTACTCTCCCTGCTATATTCATCGACTACTATGGCGCGAACTGTTCCTTTCCGGGGCCAATGGAAGGGATGATTATACCGCTTGGAATCCGTTTCAGGGATGGATCCATCCGCAGTATAATATATAGCCACATCTGGGTCGGCGGCCACAATGTGAACCGAATCATCTTTGGTTCTCCAAAGTTCAGGTTCACTGAGTATCTTAGGCGCTCTATAGAGTTCTATATTGGAAATAACGGGACACGCTTTGGAATCAGTGACAGAAAACCGGACCTTATCCGTTTTAACATCCGGAAAGCGAAGTATTCTCTTGTAACCGATGGTGGTCTCTTCGGCTATCTTCACCCAACCTTCATTAGTAAACGCCTCTACAGTAAACCCTCTTACCCGCTGGCCCAGCCTGATATATTCTTGTACCAAAAAACGGTTAATATATTGCGGCGATTTAAAATTTATAGTTAAAGAGGCTTCGATAACATCGTCATTAGTGGTCCAGTATGTTTCCGGATCGCCGTCAATAACATTTTCAGGAGCATATTGGTTGCTGTTATGACGGGTGTGAGTGGCCACTACACTCTGTCCGGCTGCCAGATTTTTATCGAAATCCATTCTGATTTGATGAGCAAATTGCATCAGCCGTGCTGAATCGGCTTCATGAACGAGTCCTCTCGGATCCACCGGAAGGTTCAACAAGAGCGTTCCGTTACGGCCGACAGACTGATAATAAATATCCAGGAGCTGAGGCAGACTTTTGACCTTATGATCTTCTGAGGGATGATAATACCAGCCAGGCCTGATTGAGGTATTTACTTCAGCGGGAACCCAATGTGATCCGTCTTCGTGACCCGATCGTAACTGTACATAATGGGGCCACCCCGGCCATACTTCGTCCCGGTTCAGCAAGCTCCAATTGGTTTTATTTGCAAAACCTTCTTCTGTACCCACCCAGCGAACATCAGGCCCGCCATCACTGAAAATGACGGCGTTTGGCTGCAATTTGTGAACCAGCTGAAAGGTTTCTTCCCACTGATAATAGGTTTTTCTGTCAACCTGACGATTTTCCCTGGCTCCTCCATAATAGCCCGTTCCGCCATTAGCCCCATCGAACCACACCTCGAAAATTTCTCCATAACCGGTCAACAACTCCCGCAACTGATTTCGAAAATAAGTCAAATATTCAGGCTTTCCATAGTCAGGATGATTGCGATCCCAGGGGGAGAGATATACGCCCATTTTCAATCCATATTCATCACATGCTTTCCTTAGTTCTTTTAGCACATCCCCCTGTCCATTTTTCCATGGGCTGTTTTCCACATCATATTCGGTGTGGTCGGAGGGCCACAAGCTAAACCCATCGTGGTGCTTGGCCGTTATGATAATGCCTTGCATTCCCGCTTTTTTGGCTAAGCGTACCCACTGCCGGGCATCCAATTCGGTGGGATTAAACAATTCCGGAGAGGCGTCTCCAAATCCCCACTCTTCATCCGTGAATGTATTCATGTTGAAATGTACAAAAGCATAGAATTCCATCTCTTGCCAGGCAAGCTGCCCCTCAGAGGGAACAGGACCATAAGCGGATGGAGATTGAGCGAAGGAGATTAACTGGAAGGATAAGAGTAAAACAACCGCAAGAAGGAATTTTCCCATTTAAAATTACACCTTATTGATTAAAAAGTTTCTTCACTCAATGACACCACGACATTTTGCCCGAGAGTTTAGGAATAAATGTACTCAACCACACATTACTTACTTGCCACTATGGTCAGTTTTATGGAATAAGATCTTACCCAGGATAATAACCAACGTCAGTAATGTATGTTAACTCACCGAGAGAAACCGGATAATAATAAAGCCTTCAGGTATCGGTACAAATAGCCGATTACAGCTCCATTGTCAAGACCTGATTGCGTATTTAATGATTTGGTTCAAACAACTGCCGGGTGGTTGTATATTCTACCGGCGTCTACCAACCCCTTACATATATTTTTCTGGTTGTTTAACTATTCTACCCAAAACCAGGTAATTTTACTAGCATTTAAACCAAGGTTGTCTTTAGCGGCCACTTCTATTTTGTGAAGTCCGGGCTTTATGGTTTCAGGAATAGTGCCTAGCCAGGTATGGCGGGACGATCTGTTTAAATATGGCGATCGTCTGCTTCCTTTATTAGGATACAGGCCCTCTTTTTGCAAAGATTTTATTCTGCTTATAAACGGGTCCGGGATGTTTTTTTTATTCAATGGCATCCATTTACCATCATCTATCTTCATGTTTACCTCAGTTTTCTCTGATCCCGCAAAAATATTGACAATAATCTGTCTATTGTCCGAATCACCAGCCCGCTTTATATGCTCACCATCTTCACCGATCCAAATACTCATCTGATTTTCTTCGGAAAGACCAACACCTTTATATTTAATTTGGTATCTGTTATTTTTGAATTCAATTTCGAAATAACCTCTTGGTGTACCATCCTGCATTAACGCCAGCGGATTTCCCTGCCAGTCTCTTTGTCCTGTCCACCAATGGCCGGAAGCGGCACCAACATTAAGCTCATGAATTTTTGTACTTGCAGCTCTTTCAATAAAACTTTGGAAAACAGTATGGCTATGCGCTGACAAAAAAAGCACATTTGCCTGTCCCTCTAAAATCCTCAATATATCATCCTTATTTTTCATCCAGGCTAAAGGAATATGCTGATTAATTACAATGAGCTGGTTTGTAGAGATATGAGAAAGGATACCTGACAAGAACTCCAGTTCACTCTTGTCATAAATACCTTCATAACCAAACTTGCCGACAGGATAAATACTATTTAAAGCAACAAACAAAATTCCATTTTTAAAAAATGCGTATGTGGCAGGCCCAAATATTTTTTGATATGAATCAATTTGTTCTTCGTGTTCTCCTTCAAAATTTCGATCATGATTACCATAAACGGCCCATACCGGTTTTTGTAAACCACCCATCATCTTCTGCACAGACTTAAAAAGAGCGGGTTTATCATTAACTAAGTCGCCTAAAAATATGCTGAAATCGTAATCATTTCGAAGGGCCAATTCCGACATGATCGTTCTTCCGGCGAAATTAACCTCTTCCCTGTTACCAACCTGTATATCACCAACGGCCAGTACCTTTATTTTTTTCTTTGCCTTTTCTTT
Source organism: uncultured Balneolaceae bacterium (assembly GCA_937982515.1). Taxonomy (GTDB): domain Bacteria; phylum Bacteroidota; class Rhodothermia; order Balneolales; family Balneolaceae; genus CALJMB01. Next base: position 680 of record CALJMB010000337.1, on the reverse strand, counting down.
AACGAGTCCAAAATTGATGTTTTCAACTTTATCCTGATTAAGCCCGTTGACCTGCAGCAACTTGCTGTTGAACCACCATTTGTCGCTCTCGTTATAGGTATAGCTATCAGGCAGTATTACTGATACTATCTGCCCTTTTTTAATATTTATTTCGTACTCCCCTCTTTTATTCGTTGTAACAACTTTGCGTCCGTTGGTTATTAATACGTTCTTCTTCCTCTTTTCACCGGGATCGAACCTTCCATTTTTGTTATCATCGACATAGACCACTCCTTTTATAGTTAAGATTGAATCAAGCGGTGCAGCAACGGTTACAGATGAGTATGTAAAGCACAGAAAAAGGATAAGGAAAAAATTTTTCATGAGGGCATCCTGGTAGTTGAGTAGAATGGGGGAACGGCAGGCTTCAGTTGAAAATGATCACCTTTTGGATCGAGTAGTTTTTGAATACAACCTGAAGTAAAAGGGGTGCGGGAAACGTAGTTTTTAAAAACGCCCGGCAGATTAATAATTGTGTGTATGGCAATTGAGATGCCATACACACATAACAGAGGTGAGATTCACCGTTAATTATTATCAGGAGAATCGTATTTAAACACTCTGAGCTGGTTGTTTACAGTGAAAGAAGCATAAACAACGCCATTAGAAGCTGCTTCTATATGCAACTCATCGGCTTCTCC
>CALJMB010000336.1 GCA_937982515.1 uncultured Balneolaceae bacterium | reverse complement strand
TGTTGGGTATACTTAGGACTATTCATAGTTCTGCTATACGCTGGGTGAATTGGAGTTGGATTAAAAGAAGGGGTAAAGCTGATCTCTCTTAATGCAGCGTATAGGTATGAAAGGCCAGGTTACAGATGTATAAAATACACCTGTTCTACACCAATCAGGCTAATGTACTCTTTACTTCCGTATTTCAGGGCGTAGAGCAAGACAAATTTTACCTGCACTGACACAGGCAAGGTGGTCCGGTGCCGGTCAGGTAAATTGTAATGAATTGAAGGAGTGATTATACGCTACAGATCAGCAAGCTGCTCTCAGCTTGTCTACGTAGCGCATATCTATTATTCCACCCATGGATCGTTTTTTTGTCCTGCCTGGTTGAAGGGATGTAATGAAGCAGGATAATAGAATTTTTGGGGTAAGAAATCAACTGCGCTCCGTTTCGGCTTTTCCTGGTGTGAGGGGGAAGGGGCGAGTGGGTGAGCCACTGAGAGCTTTACTAAACTTCCGAAGTTTAGTAAAGCTGATGGGATACCATTTTATCATTCCTTAAGAGGCCACTAAAACACAAAGACACAAATTCAGTTAGTGTTTTTGTGGCCTTCACTTTATTAACTAAATTTGATGGTGGTAGCTGCCCGTCTAAAGTCTGTCTATACTGCTTTGAATTATCTGCCGGTCGGCATTGGTTTTGGCAAGGGAAAGCGCTTTTTGAAGGTATTGTTTAGCTTTGCCGGGGTTTATGTTTTTATATAACTCGCCAAGCAATGCATGGTAATAATGGTTCTCTGTTAAATTTAACTTTTCTGCTTCAGCAATGGCCGCATTTGGCCCATGAACCTTTGAAAGAGCATAGGTTCTGTTAAGTGCGGCAACGGGCGAGTATTCTGTCACTAACAGTTGGTTATAGAGCCGCAGTATGTTGTTCCATTTCTCTTTGGTGTCATCTTTAACAGTATGCCACCAGGCAATGCCTGCCTCCAGATGGTATTTGGAAATGTTATCTCCCTTCGATGCCTGCCTGAGATACCGGGCACCTTTTGCAATCAATGCTTGATTCCAGAGTGACGTATCCTGATCGTTATACAGAATTATCTCACCATTGTCGTCTTTTCTGGCTTCAAAACGGGAGGAGTGAAAGCACATCAGTGCAAGCAGGGCATGTACCGGCGGTTGGGCAGTCAACTCATTTTCTGCAAGCAGATACGTCAGCCGCATGGCTTCGAGGCAGAGGTCTTTTCTCAGTACCTGATCGTTACTTTCGGAATAGTAGCCTTCGTTAAAGAGTAAATATAAAGTAGTCAGAACCGTTCTCAGGCGATTGTCCAGTTCCTCCTCAGAAGGGGCTTCCATTCGTATCTGTTCACTCCGTAGCTTCTTTTTTGCCCGATAGAGCCGTTTGTTGATGGTTTCTTTGCTGGTCAGGAACGCATTAGCGATTTCATCTATGCCAAAACCACATAAAATCCGAAGGGCCAGGCCTATCTGTGCCTCTGCCGGCAGAGACGGATGACAGACGGCAAACAACATTTGCAGTTGACTATCTGTAATATTTCGGGCAGACAGATCGAGGTTGATCTCTTCTTTATTCGAAGAAAGAGTGTATTGTAGTTCCCGGGCTACCTTATTTGCAAAGGTAGTACGACGTTTGAGATAATTCCTGGTTTTGTTTTTTGCAACCGCATATAGCCAGGCGGTTGGATTTTCGGGAATCCCTTTATACGGCCACACCTCAAGTGCGGCGGCAAAGGTTTCACTTGTAATATCTTCCGCTACCTCCATGTGTTCCAGACCGAAGGTTTTACACAATACAGCAGTAATTTTGCTGAACTCTGTTCTGAACAGGTGGGGTATTAACTCTCGTTCGGTCATTATATTTTTTTAGCCACAGATGTACACAGATGACTATTTATCGGTTCAAATCTGTGCCAATCTGTGGCTATTTACTTTACGGATTAACCAAGCTCTCAGGCTTCGTGATTAGCAATTTTCCGCACTTCTACGGTATTGCCTTCTCCCTGCAATATGGGGCTGCCCTTGGCAAACTCAACGGCTTCATCCACAGATTCAGCCCGCACAATAACATATCCGCCAATGGTTTCTTTTATATCGCCAAAGGGTCCGTTGGTGACCACCTCGTCATGCTTTACCACCCTGGCATCATCGAATGACAGGCCGTTTCCCTGGTCTACCAGTTTATCCTGAGCGGCGATGCCACCCAGCCAGTCCATAGTTTGTTGCATCCATATCTGTATCTGTTCGGGTGATGCCACTTCGTTTCCGTCTTCATGTCTGAAAATTAAGA
>CALJMB010000335.1 GCA_937982515.1 uncultured Balneolaceae bacterium | reverse complement strand
GGGGAGAAAGCTGCAAGCGCCTTTCCAGCACTCTTATCCCGAACTCACATTAAGATAGGAATAGCTGAAAACCTCAACAAACCCTTTCCTGAGGCAGAGCGTATTCCGGCCGGATGACAAACCGGGCAAAGTCCGTAATACGAAGTACACCTCATTATGCCGGCATTCCAGGGGCCCCGTACAGACGACCGAAGGCCGTGGAAATCACCCTGCTCGTCAGTCGCCTTCTGATTATACAAGCATCATAAATGGGAATCCGTATCATATACACCTTGGCTTATTCACCAATTTATGATTAAATAGCGTAAACTATTGATATGTTTTGATATGATTACTTTACAGACTTAATTATAATTAATCCGGTTCAGGACATAAGCCAGGTTTATTTTAATATTTTATATAAGGTTAGACAGTAATAGTTAATTCAATTTGCCAGTTATGAGTAATCAGATATATCCATGGCCCTTGGCAGGCCGCCGGTTCGCGTCCGCTCCCCCGATTTTTCTGAAGGAGGAAGCAGAAGTCCCCTGTAGGGGATGTAGGGGTAACGAACAATCTGAGAGGGTTGTGAGATTTTTTAACCGGCAACTCAGGTTAGTTCCATGACGGTCTTGCTCTATATCTCTCTGGGTTGTCTTCTTATCTCTTCCGTTATCCTGCTACTCAACCGGAAGGAGTTTACTCCTCTTCACTCCGTTACAGACCACGCATTCGATGCCAGTGCGCCCCTGGTTAGCCTGTGTATACCCGCCAGAGACGAAGAACGAAACATCGAACGGTGCGTCCTTTCTGCATTAAACCAGACCTATCCAAACATTGAAATACTGGTACTGGACGACCAGTCTGCCGATCACACCCCATATATCCTGGAGTGCCTGGCAAATGATCACGGAGACACCCTGCAAGTGATAAAAGGGGTTGACAAACCCGACAACTGGCTCGGAAAACAGTGGGCTTGTCAACAGCTGGCCGACCGTTCTGAGGGCTCTGTGCTTATCTTTATCGACGCCGACACCTGGCTGGATCCCGATGCGGTAAGCAGGGTCGTCAGGACGATGGGCAGGGATATCATTGAGCTGCTTACCGTGTGGCCTATGCAGGAGCTGCGCACCTTCTGGGAGAAAATGGTCTTCCCGTTAGTATATTACAGCCTGCTCAGCTTTTTGCCCTGCCGCTATGTATACCGGGCGCCTCGCTGGATACCTCCCGCTGTCAGGTGGCGGGTGTCTCCCCTGTTCTCCGCGGCCTGTGGACAATTCATGGCCTTTAAAAGAAGTGCCTACCAGGCTATAGGCGGCCACCAGGCGGTCAAAATGCATAGGGCAGAAGATGTTGCCCTGGCACGGGCCGTTAAAAAAGCAGGCTTTCGCATGCGCATGTATCACGGGCACGGGGCCGCCAGCTGCCGGATGTATGCATCGGAAAGAGAGCTGTTTGAAGGGTTCCGCAAGAATTTCCTTGCCGGTTTTGGCTATAACCTTTTCCTGTTCCTTCTGGCGGGCCTGATGCATTTGTTAGTCTACCTCCTGCCCTTCTTTGCTCTCCCGGCCGGATTTCTGTACGGATCTGTGGAATGGATTGTGCCGGCAGGCCTGGCAGCAACTATTATCTGGGCACACAGAATACTTTTAGCCCGATGGTTCAGGTGGGATCTGAGCTATGCCTTTTTGCATCCGCTGGGGGTGTTGTGGTTTCAAAAGCTTGGCCTCAGAGTTCTCAGAGATTATTTTTCCGGCGATCCGGTTTTGTGGAAAGGGCGAATAATCTGAGCTACACCGGCTTCGCTACACAGGCTGATCAGACAATCAGCCCCGGGAAATGCCTGTTTCTTTTTAGCCCGGAAGTAGTCATATTTAACCTATGAAAAGTGCTATTACCAAATATCTGCGCTATCTCAAAATAGAGCGGAATGCATCACCTCATACCATCACCTCGTATGAAAATGATCTCACCCAGTTTCTGACATTCTGTGCCGGCCATTACACCAAGAACGAAGAAGAGGTAGCTCTGGACTGGATAACGCGGCTGACTATCCGCCTATGGCTGGGAGAACTGTCTGAGAAAGGCTTAAGCAGAAGCTCCATCGCCCGTAAGGTGGCGGCCGTCCGCTCTTTTTTCAAGTATAGTTTTAAGCGCGGAATGAGCATGCAAAACCCCGCCCATCTGCTGATAGTGCCGAAAAGAGAGAAAGCCCTTCCTATAACAGCCACTTCTGAAGATTTGAACAGAATGATGGAGCTGGCAAAAGGTGACAATCCCAGAAGCGCCCAGGACAGAGCCATTTTGGAACTATTTTACGGCAGCGGCATCCGATTGAGTGAACTTACAGGATTAAATATGGAGGACCTGGACTTCGATTTACAGCAGATAAAGGTGCTTGGAAAAGGGTCTAAGCAAAGGATAGTGCCTGTAGGGCGTGAGGCCATTCAAGCATTGAAAGAGCACCTGAGTACACGTAATAAGCTTTTCGGCACACGTACCGATGCCGATGCCCGCAAAGCCCTTTTCCTTGCAGCAGGCGGGCAGCGCATCTATGCACGGGCTGTACAGCGCCTGGTAAAGGACTACCTGGTACGTGCCAGCGAAGTAACCCAGAAAAGCCCCCATATTCTCCGCCACAGCTTTGCCACTCACCTGCTGGACAGAGGAGCGGATATTCGGGTCATCAAAGAGCTTTTAGGTCATGCAAGCCTGGCTGCAACACAAGTTTACACCCATACAAGCGTTGAAAGACTCAGGAATGTGTATGAACAGGCACATCCCCGGGCAAAAAACTAATGCTAAATCTTAACGATCGAGGAGTTATTTATGAAAACTACATTTACGGCCAGACATTTTGAATCCAGTACAGAGCTCCGTGAATTTGCAGAAGATGCTGTACAAAAACTTGATCAATATTACGACCGAATTATCTCCTGCGATATTATCCTTGAACCGTTCCCTGACAATGACAATCCCCAGCAGGCCGAACTTAATGTGAAAGTTCCTCAAAAATTGCTCAATGCCAAAGAACAGGCTCCCTCCTACGAGCAAGCCATAAATCTTGTTATTGAAAGTATCGTGAAGCAGCTTAAACGATATAAAGATAAACGCTACGCAAACTCCTGACTGAAACACCATGCCATTCGGTAATCACGAACCCATACCTAAAAAAGAAAAGATCAGCGTAGCTTACCTGATCGAAAAGCTAAAAGACCGTGCGCATATCGACCTGCATCCCTGTGTTGCCGATGAATACTGCGGAGAGCGTTATGTTACCGAAGCGGACCTGCACCGGCCGGGCCTGGCACTGGCAGGCTATGTAAAGCTGTTTACCTACCAACGCATCCAGATCATCGGCAATACGGAGAGCCAGTACATTACCTTTCTTCCTAAAGAAAAAAGAATAAAAGCATTCGAAAACCTGGTTCAGTTCGATATCCCGGTTCTCTTTCTAACCGATAACAATCAGCTTCCCGATTACCTGCTGGACATGGCCCGGGAAGCTAAAATTCCCATCTTCCGCACCTCAGTAGACACAACCCGGTTCATGTACGTGCTGCGCGATTTACTGGAAGATCAGTTCACGCTACAGACCATGGTACACGGCTCTATGGTAGACGTATATGGAATCGGAATACTTATTGCCGGCAAATCGGGCATAGGCAAAAGCGAAGTAGCCCTGGACCTGGTGGAACGCGGGCACCGGCTTGTAGCCGACGATGTTGTGATGCTCACCAAAAAAAGCAATGTCCTGATGGTTTCGGCTACCGAAATCAATAAACACTTCATGGAAATCAGAGGGCTCGGCATCATAGATATCGTCTCCATGTTCGGCATACGCTCCATACGCTATCAAAAAAGGCTGGAGGTGGTTTTGGAGCTTTCTTTATGGAACAAAGACCAGGACATTGACAGAACCGGGCTTAACAGAGATACCACCTCCATTTTGGATGTGGACATACCTCTGATCAACCTGCCTATAACCCCCGGAAAAAATATCACCGTTATTGCAGAAGTTATTGCAATGAACTATTTATTACGCCATTACGGCTATGACGCTGCAGAAGCATTTCAACACAAAGTTCAATCTTCTATTGCACAAAAAAAAGGAAAAAGTGATTTTCCCAGACGCGCAGTTGAATATTTTGAAGGAGATATTGAATAATTCTTTGAAAATTAATTTTTTTTAATCTATTTAATAAATTCTTAATTTGCGCTTTTTGAGTATCAAACTCAGGGTTACATACTCTTTGGCAAGTAATAAACAACGGGGTAAATGGCTATTAGAAATTATTTCTACTACGATAATAACAGCTGTGACTTTGTTCCGGTACAGTACAACTCGCTGGAACGAATCGTTTATACCGCATCTGTGTGGATTCTGTGTGGGGTTGTACTCGCCGGAACCGGTATCTCTATCCTCAGCGCATCGGTGGGCACACCGGCTGAAATAGCCCTTAAGGCCGAAAACAAGGAACTCATCAACCAGCTTCAAAAAACTAAAGAAGCTATTCAGCAGCTTGATGAACAGGTGAAAACACTGGCCCAGACAGATAACGAGATGTACCGCTCAATACTTGGAATGGAGCCTATCCCCTACGATGAACGCCAGGCGGGTACCGGTGGGGCTGATATCTATTCAGACCTCGACGTATATAGTGAAGAAACAGCAGAAATACTTAAATGGACTGCCGAAAGCCTGGAGGGCCTGCAACGCAGTATCAACATTCAGCGGGTTAGCTTTGAAGAGATCAAAGACTATTACAATAACAATCAGGAAAAGATGAAACACCTTCCGGCCATAAAGCCAACCCCGGGCATTTTGTTGAGTGGTTTCGGCATGCGCTACCACCCCATCCTGAAATACAGGCGCATGCATGAAGGGCTGGATTTCCGGGCTAATGTTGGGGAGGAAGTGTACGCTACCGGTAATGGCGTTGTTAAGTATGCCGGCCGCAAAGGCACCTATGGGCTGCTTCTGACTATTGATCACGGATATGGCTTTGAGACCCGGTACGCCCATCTGTCCGCCTTTGCCGATGGCATAAAGATCGGGACTAAGGTTAAACGGGGTGATGTTATTGCGCTTTCCGGAAACAGTGGCCGTACCGAAGGGCCTCATCTCCATTACGAAATTTTGAGAAACAATCAGCCGGTCGATCCTATTAACTTCCTTTTCGCTGATATTACACCGGATGAATATATGATGTATAGAGAAATTGCCGAGACCAATCAAAAGTCGTTAGATTAAAGGCACATACGTTAGCGTGATCACCCGTTCACTATGTGCCGCACTGCTGTGTTGCATTCTGTATTGACGCCTGCGGGACGGGACATTCCATCCGGCGCTGTGAGGTCGGAAAAAGGTTAGAGAACGGGTAATAACGCCTGGGCTGCCGGAATGCAGCTTTTTTATTTGCACAACTTTTCTCGGATGAGATTTCCCTGTTTTGCATCTTAACTGGATCAATCTGAACCAAATGAACACTTATGAATTCACGCTTCCATACACTGGCCTTAGCCTGCCTGTTCTTGTCGGTTCCCGCACTTCTTCCGGCTCAGCCTGCCATCATTTCTGATTACAAAAAAGACGCACACCGTATCATTAGTGAGGCCTTAAAGGATGATGAGGCTTTTAACTACCTTACTCTTTTTGTCGATACATTCGGCCACAGGTTCAGCGGTTCGGAATCACTCGAGCGGTCGATCGACTGGATCGTAAGTGAAATGAAGAAAGATGATTTTGACAGCGTAACCACGCAAAAGGTTATGGTTCCCCGCTGGGTTCGTGGTAAGGAATCGGCCACAATGATAGCTCCAAGAGAAAAACAGCTGCCCATGCTGGGGCTTGGTAACAGCGTAGCTACACCGGAAGAGGGAATAGAAGCAGAAGTGTTGGTAGTTAGCAGTTTCGAAGATCTGCAACAACAATCCGATCAGGCGAAAGGGAAAATCGTAGTATATAACGTTCCTTTTACAACTTATGGGCAGACGGTTCAATACCGTGTAAACGGAGCTGTGGAGGCGGCCAAAGCGGGAGCCGTTGCGAGCCTGATCCGGTCGGTAGGGCCTTTCTCTATGAAAACACCTCATGCCGGCAACTCCTACTACCAGGATGGGGTTGAGCAAATCCCCCACGCGGCAATAACGCTCGAAGATGCGGCCCTGCTCCATCGCCTGCAGATGCGCGGTGAAACCGTAAAAATCCGTCTGTACATGGAAGCCCATACCCTTCCCGATACAGAATCGAGAAACATCATCGCCGAGATTAAAGGATCCGAGAAGCCTGAAGAGATCGTTGTTTTGGGCGGACACATAGACTCATGGGATGTGGGACAGGGAGCCATGGATGATGCGGGAGGAAGTTTTGCCGCATGGGAAGCACTGAGACTGATCAAAAAACTCGGCCTTCAGCCCAGGCGTACTGTACGCGTAGTGATGTGGACTAACGAAGAAAATGGTTTGCGCGGAGCTAACGCCTATCGCGATATGGTACAAGAAGATGGTTCACTAAAAAACCATATTCTGGCTATGGAATCAGACGCCGGAGTATTTGAACCCACGGGCTTCGGTTTTACCGGTACGGATGAAGCCTTTGAAATAGTTACCGAAATCGGCAAGCTGCTGGAACCCATAGGAGCAGATTCTATAACGCGAGGCGGTGGCGGAGCTGATATCGGGCCCATCATGCGGGCCGGAAACGTGCCGGGAATGGGGCTGGCGGTAGATGGAACAAAATACTTCTGGTATCACCACACCGATGCAGATACCATCGACAAGCTCGATGTTGATGAATACAATAAGTGCATAGCGGCGATGGCCATAATGGCCTATGTCGCTGCCGATATCCCTCAGGCGCTTCCGAAGTAAACCGGGCGCACTGCTCCGGCCCTTACCGGCTGAACATTCATCTCCGAAATTCTCCTAAATAAAAATGTCCTGTACAATGGGCACGGGATGTATTATAATGGAAGGTGTAAACCCACCTTTCCAATAAAAAAATAAGGAGAATGTAATGTTAATATGCGACATCTTAAGAGAAAAGGGAGATCAGGTTTATCATGTGGGTCCCGAAGAAACGGTTTACCGGGCTATAGAAAAGATGGCCGAGAAAGATATCGGAGCCTTACTGGTGGTTGAAAGCGGACAGGTAGTCGGTATTATCAGTGAGAGAGATTATCGAAACAAGGTTATTCTTAAGGGACGGACCTCCAAAACCACTCCTGTCAGGGATATAATGAGCTCTGAGGTTTTTTGGGTATCGCCCTCGGAAACAGTAGAAAACTGTCTGGCACTGATGACCGAAAGGAAATTCCGGCATCTCCCGGTTATACAAAACAATACACTGGCGGGGATCGTATCTATCGGTGACCTGGTAAAAGCCGTTATTTCCCAACAAAAAGTCGAGATCTTCCACCTGCGCCACTATATTACAGGAACATATCCGGTATAACGAGGGCGTGTTGTCAGCCTTTAATTAGCATTGGTCTGTCGGGAGGCCGCTAAAATAGAAAAACGCTAACTTATGTGGTGTGGTATAGTGCTTTGGTGGCAAAATCTAATGTCGGACCCGTAATCTACCTACAATCGCAGAAGGGGAACGCAGATACCACGGATGGGGCTGGCCTTCGCGAATTATAGTATCTGATGGATCACCATTGGGCTCACTGGTTTATCTCGCTGATCCGACCACTCCGTGTGATCGAATTAGTGGAAAGGACCCTGTGCAGTGTCTGTGCGTATCCGGCCACCCGCTCTATCCGTGTTTTGTTCAATAGAAGCGACAGGGTGTAGCTGACACGCCCCTAGTCGCCACAACGAAGGGTAAAGCCCTTCTTCCGTACCGTCTTGATGTAGTTATTTTCTGAATAATTTCGGATTTTCTTACGCAGATAACTGATATAGACGTTTATATAATTGGTTTGGGTATCAAAGTTGATGCCCCACACATTGGTGGCAATCTCTTCCTGCGTAATTATTTTGTTCCTGTTTCTCATCAGGTAAGCCAACAGATTGAATTCATTATTGGTCAGAGGTACTTTGGAGTCGTTAACAAAGAATTCTCTGTCAAGCAGTCTTATCTCCAGATCTCCGCAGACTATCACCTGTTCGCCGGCGGCATCGACACCGCTGCGCCGGGTAACGGCCTCTATCCTGGCCATTAGTTCTTCCGGATTAAAAGGCTTAGTGAGATAGTCGTCTGCCCCTACTTTCAGGCATTTAATCTTGACATCGGTCTCATGCTCGGCAGACAGGATCAAAACAGGAGTGGTAATATCTCTGTCTCTTATGTCTTTACAGATTTCAAAACCATCTCCATCCGGTAATCCCAGGTCCAGAATAATAACGTCGTAGTTGTTACCGAAAATGAGTTCTTCACCTTCCTTCGCACTTTCTGCCTGGGCAACCTGATTCCCGTTTTTCTCTAATACGGCACGAACCAGCGTCCGTACCGTCGGGTCATCATCAATGACTAGTACATTCATTATATCCGTATATTTTATAAACGAGCCCGATTGTCATCTTGCCATATCAGAACCAATTGATAATAAACATATCGCCCTAAATATGCCAAAGCTAAAATTCAGGCCTGTTTCTGTAATTAGTAAATCTGTCATGCCAGAGAGCATTTCAATCACTTGCCGGCAACTGAAAATCTCCTGAAGCATGGCACCGCTTCCCTCTTGTGTAGTTTAAGTTGTGTGTGTTAATGAATTGTTTCACTTATATAGGCAGATCAACTATCATGCCTGATTGTATAGCCTCACTAGATAGCAATATTGCCGGTCATTTCAAAGTGGGTCTTTGGCTGAAGCTGTAGGCAGACCTAACAACTTTCTATTGGTATTTATTCCTCTACCCTCTTACTTTGGGGCTATTATTTTCAAAACTAACGGCATCTAACGTATATATTTATTTATGGCAGAAGTACGAACCGACTGGACCAAAGAAGAAATTACGGAACTGTATCACACCCCCCTTATGGAATTGATATATCGTGCGGCAACGGTACACCACGAACATCACGACACCGGCGAAGTGCAAGTGTGTACGCTTCTGTCTATTAAAACCGGCGGCTGCCCGGAAGACTGTGCCTACTGTCCTCAGTCTGCCCGCTACCATACCGATGTGGAGCCGGGTAAAATGCTTGATGCCGATGTTATCTTGTCGGCTGCGCGGAAAGCTAAAGAAGCGGGAAGCACACGTTTTTGTATGGGAGCGGCGTGGCGCGAGGCCCGCAAAAACAAAGATTTCGACCGGGTGCTGGAGATGGTCAGGGAAATTACCGATATGGATATGGAGGTGTGCTGTACGCTCGGAATGCTTACCGACGAACAGGCAGCAAAACTGAAAGAAGCCGGCCTGTATGCCTATAACCATAACCTGGACACCAGCGAGGACTTCTATAACCGCATCATCTCTACCCGCAGCTACCAGAACCGGCTGGATACGCTTGAAACCGTACGTAAAAATGACATCTCCGTCTGCTGCGGCGGCATCATCGGTATGGGTGAAACCGATAAAGACCGGATTGAGCTTATACACAACCTCTGTACCATGGACGTGCATCCTGAATCGGTGCCTATAAATGCCCTGATTGCTGTGAAAGGTACGCCGATGGAGCATCAGCCCAAGGTGCCCTGGTATGATATGGCCAGGATGATCGCTACTGCCCGTATCGCCATGCCCGATTCAATGGTTCGTCTTTCGGCCGGACGCGTAAACATGAGCATGGAAGAGCAGGCTCTGTGCTTTATGGCCGGTGCCAATTCGATCTTTACAGGAGAAAAACTGCTTACAACCTGCAACAACGATTTGGATGAAGACATGGAGATGTTCAGAATTCTGGGACTGAGGCCCAGAGAAGCTTTTAAAAATGCCAAAGAGGAACACCTGCCTGTACACGCCGGGCCACAATCCATCTGAGGCCAGGCTGATATATTTTGCCTGATTGCAGCTTATCTTTACGGTATAACCCTGTCAGAGCTTTTTTGAATCACAGACAGGGTTGTGCCACTTCCGGGGTGTGGTGTATCTGTACCTCACTCTTCTTTATCGCTGTTTACATGTTTGGCATATACCAGCAACAGCGCCCGCCTGAGGGGTTCGGAAATATCCAGCTCTTCAAGCGCATTTGAAAACTTCAACAGCTCATCCAGTATGTGCTGTTCTTCCTTACTCAGTTCATCCGATTCCAGTAAAGCCAGATACTGTTCCATCGGCTCCGAAATGCGGGCCGGATGTGTCTGGTGAAACATCTGCTCCGTACCCGTCAAAAACCAGTTGATGTTGATGCCGATATCATGCAAACGGATGAGTACCAGCCCTCCGGGCATCGACTCTCCGGTCACATATTTCCTCAAGGCCTGAGGTTTCATTTCCAGCTTTCTGGCCAATTCGCTTACATTTCCATCATATAAGGCATCGGCTATACTTTTCAACCGTTTTCCTGTTGCGTACTTCAATTAAATCTTATTATATTAATTATAAATGTCTTATTAATTAAATCGGATTAAGAACTTAGCCTTCACCATAGAAGTTGCAACCTGCAAGCTAAAGAAAAAATGAAAAACCCAAAAAATATTCTGTACGAACTGGAAATCAGCTGCACCATACTAAAAACGAGTATCAATGCGCTGGCATATGAATGGGGAGTATCGCACACACATGTCCGCCAGGTAGCTAAGGGGGAAACGACATCGGCCCGTATTCAGCGTCTGATTGATGAAACTATTATGAAGGCCCGTAAAAAAGTGCCCTTTCACACAGACACCATGCAAGATATGGAATAGCGCAGATTACATGAATAGAACAACAAATGAGCCACAAAATGAGTTTCGCAAGCTGCGAAGGGATATCAGGAAAGGGCTCCGCAACATGCTCGATTTTAACACCTGTCTTTTAGGGTTTGATAGGCGAACGCTTGCGCTGTTTATAACGCTTACGTCCGATCACTCTACATTCGGGGAGACGCTGAAACAGTTGGAAGAGCTTGAAAGAGAGCTGTCCTAACTCAAAATCAGTAACGATTGGGATTCACTCCACAGGTGAGTTTCGTTCAATCCATACCTGCTGCCCGGCTAAGAAGAAAACACCCTTTGGCTAACTCCCTCCTATGAATGCCTGAATTCACCTTTGGTAGTATGGAGAGGACGCGGAGGCCACAGATGAGGCCGACAGGCGCAGATCCTGCCGAACAGATACCTCCAATCTTAAGTATTATCTGCACCAATCTGCCCCCACCCCCTGGCCGCGTACTATAGATCGCATAGCGGTTACCGCGTCATTCCGGGCCCTCAGGCAGCGGCCTGCCGTTGACCGGCCGGTTAATGGCTACTAAAGCGCCAGGAAGTAGTTATTGACCAGTTGGTTGTTAGCTACTAAAGGAGGAAGAAGTAGCTATTGACTTGTCGGTTAATAGCTACTAAACGACCAAGAAGTAGCTACTACCTGGCTGCATAGTAGCTACAAAATTACCGGGCGCAGAACCTACTCGCCCGCAAGGTCTTGCGGGCAGGCGCCACGGACGCCTCAGAAGCAACTATGAACCAAGATAATAATACAGACTACGGCCTTTAAGCTGAAGCACGCATTTTCAGTTGATACCAGCCTGCTATAGCCCCGGGAAGAAGAAACCGATCATAAGCCAGACCAGATAGATGGCCGCAATTAAACCTGCCGTGATGGTCAGAACGGCAAATATGATAGCTTTTCCCTCAGAAAGCTCCTTGCGGGTTGTAGTTTGTTGCGGTTTATTTTTTGCCATATCATTCACCCTTTAAAATAATGGTTAACGTGATACTATTTACATGTACTTTAAAACCCTCCGACTATTATTTATACACAGAAGATCAACGGTTGAAAGATAAAGCCCTATAAAAGTTCGCAGGGCCATTCCCATTACGTCCTCAAGGCTACGGGGATCCCTCGACAAGCTCGGGATGACAGGTATTACTACAGGATGATGGCAGCCTTTCCGACAGAGTAGAGCCCATGCCTTTCCCAGTGCATCCTCACCGACGGGGGAATTGACCGAAGGGACACATCTGTGCATTCGGTGTGCCATCAAACAAAACACAGCAATCTTATTGCGCTGCACGTGTTACAGATATTTTTATTATAATCAAAAGAATCAATAATGTGTAGATACATTTTTCTATGAAAGTATTTTTATACCTGTGCCTTTTTTCCATTTCAGTATTCTTTACCGCACAGGCCCAGCCGGCCGATGTGCAAGAACTTATAGACGAAGAAGAGATCACCTCTTTGTTAACCGAGTTGAGTTCCGACGCGATGATGGGGAGAAAAGCCTTCACCCCCTATATTGAGAAAGCGGCCGATGTCATTTCCCGCCAGTTTGACGAGGCCGGCCTGGAACCTTTGAGCGGAGAACGCGACTATTTTCAGCGGTTCAGCCTCTTTACCCTCCACCCGGGTAAAAGCAGCCTTACCCTAAACGGAAAGAAGCTATCCCCTGCCTCCTACTTTGTTTCTTCTCATCAGCGGGAGATAAACTGGCAGGATCTGAGCGGGATTACCAGGAAGCGAATTGGCAAAGAAGACGACTTCAGATCCAGCTTTACCAGCATATCAACAGCCCCGGATGAACAGACTCTGGTATTGGTAGCCAGCGCTCACAAAGCTGTCTTTGAACTGTATGCGAACTACTTTTCGGGACCCGTGGTAACCATGAAATCAAATGAAGCTCCCAGCCTCCTGTTTATTCTCACGGATGAGGACCAGGTGAAGAGCGGATCGTTCCACCTCTCGCGCACAGCCAAAAAACAGGAGGCTTATAATGTGGCAGGCCAAATAACGGGTACGTCAAAGAAAGATGAATATGTTATTTTCTCGGCTCATTATGATCACATAGGGGTTCTGGAACCGGTTGATGGAGATTCCATAGCCAACGGGGCCGACGACAACGCCTCGGGAACCACCGCGGTTATCATGCTTGCCAAATACTTCAGCAATCGGCCGCCCCCTGAGCGGACTCTGATCTTTGTGGCCTTTACTGCGGAAGAAATGGGCGGATATGGATCCAGATATTTTTCGCGGCAACTCAACCCCGATGACGTAGCCGCCATGTTTAATATCGAGATGATCGGCAAGCCATCCAGGTTCGGCCCTAACACTGCCTACCTGACCGGGTTCGATAAGTCAACCATGGGCAAGATACTTCAGGCTGATCTCAGGAATACGCCGTACCGTATTTATCCCGACCCCTATCCGGAACAAAATCTGTTCTACCGCTCAGATAACGCCACCCTGGCCCGGCTGGGTGTTCCGGCACACACCATATCCAGTGTTCAGATTGATAAAGATACGTACTACCATACCGTTGGCGACGAGCTTGAAACGCTGAATATCAAACACCTGGCGAATATGATTCGCGCTATTGCATTAAGTTCCGAGAGCATCGTTTCCGGATCGGCAACTCCTACCCGTGTGGACCCTGCATCGCTGAATTAACCATTAATATGCAACAAACACTGCGAATAGAAGAGCTGCGGGAACCTTACTGGAAACTTATAGCAAGCGTTACAGCCATCCTTTCCGTTGCACTATTTACAGTGTACTGGAATATGCCGGGCGGCATGTGGGCGGGCATCGTACGGCTGGCATCCTTTGCCAGTTTTGCAGGCGCAGTATTAAGTGGATTAAAAGCTATGGACGGAGGGCTGGACATCGAGCTGCAAGTCAGAAACGGCAGCCTTCTTCTCCGCTATCTGAAGAAGGGTGACACCGTACGCAAGGAAGAACACAAGCTCAGTGATATTAAGTCCATATCGTGTGCCGAGGCGCGTTTTACCTTGTCCCCTGAACCAAACAGCCTGTTTATCATAAGATTTACGGATTCAGAGGAAAGTTTTGACCTGCTTCACTTCAGCGGACGCCCGCTGAAAATAGGGCGTGAAAATACAGACAAGCTGCTTCGTTTTTTTGAGGAGCAGGGAATCGAGACGGACAGGAGCTAAAGGCATAGCGCATAGCAGAAAGCCGGTCTCCCTCCTGCTCTATGTGCTATGCCTGCTCACAACTCAACGCTATTTACTCTCGTACGGGCAGCGGGTAAACGGCAGGGCTCTTATGGCCCATACGGTCTACCGACCGTACCCCAAACAGGAAGTTGTCTTTAGATACTCCTTGAATGGTAAAGCGCGTGGTATCGCCTGCAAAGCGGGAGTATTCCCAGAAAGGCTGATTGGTATTGCGCCAGACGATTTCATAGCCTTTCAGATCCGGCTCGTCTCCTTTCTTCCACCGGAGGGTTGTGTTGTTTTCCAGCTTTTGAACTTCCACCCTCACCTCTCTGGGCTCGTCCGGTGCGTTAGCCAAAACGGCCAGCGAAGCGGCATTCAGCCGTGCCACTCTTGCCACATAGTTGAAATCTACGAACTCGATTAAATCTCCGTATTGGATGCCCTTCTCCACCCTTACATCCTGGTGTTGATGGCGGTAGTTTTCATTGGGCTCGCTAAATCGGACAGCCGGATACCCCCGGGCCAGGAAAGCCGAATGATCTCCGCCGCGCAGATACCGGTCTTTCCTATAGATGACGTTCACCTTGAAACGGGGCATGTATTCCCGGGCCACCTCGTGGATAAATCGTGCCAGCTGGCGTGAAGGAGTGTCATTCTCTCCTCCTGTAAACAAAAGAGTCCGGTGATAGTCAGATAACTCCCTGTCCGGCGGGATACCTTCGGCAAAGACACGAACTTCATTGTCATGAATAGAGCCGTCTTCGGCCCTTGAACTGCCGATGATATCATTAGTGAACATCGCCTGAATGTTCATGTTTTTCTCTTTGGCCTGTTTCGCGTAGTGCGCAGCCCCGAGCAGCCCCTGCTCTTCGCCCGCCACAGCCATAAAAATAATAGTGGCGTCAAAATTGTACCGCGACATCACCCGGGCCAGTTCCAGCACAGCGGCCGTACCCGACGCGTCGTCGTTAGCTCCGGGGGCAAAGCTGGTGTCGTTCATTACATCGGATACGCGGGAATCGTAATGGCCGCTTACCACATACATCCGGTCTTTCGATTCCAGCTGTGTACCCGGCAATACGCCCACTACGTTTACTATTTCCACAGGCTCACTGATCCGGCTGTTTTCCGTCTCTGTATATCTATCGTAACTCACTTTGAGACGGCCATTATTCAGCCGGCTGTACTCATTAAATTTAGAATGAATCCACCGCCTGGCGGCTCCTATTCCTGTGGAGTCGCTTACGGTGTCTGAGGTTGTATGCCGGGTTCCGAAACTCACCAGCTTGCGGACATTAGCCTCGATAGAGTCAGAAGATATCTCGTTTATGATCTTAACAACGTCAGAATCATTCTTCTGCACGATCTTTATCTTTTTTTCGCCGGAACATCCCAAAGAAAAGAAAATCAACCACATTAGCACCATTCCGATAGTCTGAAATCGAACATTTTCCATGATTTAATAGTATTATTTAATAAAAGTACATAACCTCCCCGCATTTTCCCTTAGTAAAAGTATAAAGCACTTGGCCTGTAAATGTTGTAAAAGGTTATTTACTCATGGTTCCGGTTGCCCTCAGGTAAGGCCCAGGCAGGATTATCAGGAATAATGTACTCCAGAGACCGGATTTGAGCGTACCCCATTCCGGCGTACCGGGCACAGCATCCTCCTTCCCCCGTGCAAACGTAAAATCTGTTAAATATTGGTAACCGGCGTTACAGCATGCGAATAAGCGAAAAAAACTGCCACGCAAATAATTCCAACTTCCCCTTGCAGTTCACTTTAAATGTTCTGAATTTTTAACAAAAATAAATACGGCTTATTCGTACAGGCGTTTAGGCGGCTTAATTCACTACATTAAGGGTACAACTATTATGTATAAGAAAGTATTTGACAACAATGGACTGGAAGAAAAAATAGTCCGGCATCAGGTGAGCCAGTTAATTCAGCTGACACGTTCTTCATCCGATTCACCTGAAAAACTGATCGCGGACGATCAGTCAGAAGAGCTTAAAACTCTGATACATAAATCCGGCGTGGATAAATGGGTTTTTTATTCCTCCGCCTCGCTTTTTTCAATGAATATCGGGGCTATCATAAAAGACCACAACAGGATGGGCAGAATTAACCTGACCAGTATCGTCACGAAAGAACTGAACAAGGTAGATCCCAACCTGATCAGGGCTATAGGGAATTTCAGGAACTTCACTGCAGATCGGGATTACAGCGATGAGCAGCATATGGCCAACGTCGGGCTTTGGCTGGTCTGGAACCTGATGCAGAGAAAACCCCGCCGAGAGGAATACGATCTTGTATCTGCACTAGGCCAGCTTCAGGTTGAGCAGGCTAAAAAGGTCAGGGAAGCTCTGTACTACCGGGGACTCAACTAGTATTGCACATGCAATCAGGGGTCGGTCGTGTAATGTGAACACAGTTAAGGCGGATGGGGACCGGTCTTTGCCGATCATGGTATATTGCGATGAGCCTCCGACACTCACCGGTTCATCTCTCTGATCCGACCATTCGGAGTGATCGGATCAGCACCAAGGCCCCTATACAGCATCCGTACGTATCAGTCCCACCATATCTGTGTTCTACAAAAACAACAGGGTATGGCTGGCGCAGCACAGGCTATATCCCCCTCTGAACTTTTTCGCCCGCTTTGAGTTAGACTGTATAAATCAGAATTAGCCAATATAAAGCCGGGCAGCGAATCTATCAGGAAACTACTGCCACTTTTCTTCTTCAGAAATTCAAAGGCTCGTTTCTTGTCTCACGCGGTACTATCCGCGCCGGTTTTTCAGACTACAAAATCAAGGAGGGATAATACTATGAGAGCACTCTGCTGGTACGGAAAACATGACGTACGAATCGACACCATACCCGACCCCGAAATTATCAATCCGAGGGATGCCATTATAAAGGTCACTTCCACCGCAATCTGTGGATCCGACCTGCACTTGTTTGACGGATTGATGCCGACGATGAAAAAGGGAGATGTATTAGGCCATGAATTCATGGGCGAGGTGGTCGATGTGGGCGCCGGCAACAACAAGCTGGAAGTTGGAGACCGTGTTGTGGTTCCCTTTACCATTTCTTGCGGCAACTGCTTCTTCTGCCAAAAAGAGATGTATTCGCTATGCGATAATTCCAATCCCAACGCCGAACTGGCCGATAAGGTGATGGGGCAATCGCCCGCAGGCCTGTTTGGCTACTCTCACTTGTTAGGCGGTTATGCGGGCGGGCAAGCCGAGTATGTCAGGGTACCTTTTGCCGATATCGGGCCTATCAAAGTCCCGGATGAGCTGGATGACGAGCAAGTGCTGTTTCTGTCGGATATTTTTCCAACAGGTTACATGGCTGTGGAAAACTGTGACATGGAAGAGGGAGACACCATTGCCGTATGGGGATGTGGCCCGGTGGGCCAGATGGCCATACAAAGTGCCTGGATGCTTGGAGCCGGACGCGTAATTGCCATCGACCGGCTTCCCGAACGTCTGGCCATGGCGGAAGATCAGGGCCGGGCTGAAACCATCAACTTTGAAGAAGAAAGCGTCTATGAACGCCTGATGGAGATGACCGGTGGACAGGGACCCGACCGTTGCATCGACGCCGTAGGCACCGAAGCGCATGCTACGGGCAGTATAGATACCATGATAGACAGAGCCAAACAGGCGGTTTATATGGGAACCGACCGTCCGCATGTGTTGCGCGAGGCGATCATGTGCTGCCGAAAAGGCGGTACGGTTTCCGTTCCCGGTGTCTACCTGGGGATGCTGGACAAGATTCCCTTCGGCGCTGCCATGAACAAGGGCCTCACTATAAAAGCGGGGCAGACACATGTGCAGCACTATCTGCAGCCACTGATGGATGCGATTCAGGAACATAAGGTCGATCCCTCCTTCGTTATCACACACGAGCTCGATCTGGAAGATGCTCCGGAGGCGTACAAAGTCTTCCGCGATAAAGATGACGGCTGTATAAAAGTAGTGTTGAAGCCGTAAAAACACCGATGGCCCGGGATTTAAAGCCGGGCCATCGATAATACTGATTCACTGTTCTGTTCTCAGGTACAGGGCTGCGGTCACGAGACGTTGGGAGCGGCCTGCTGTGCCATTTCATCAACCGTTACAATGTTGGCCTTTTTCTGCCAGAAATAGAAGATGGTAAACAAGACGATCAGGATAGCCGGGAAAATCGCTACCTGTGCCAGAGTAGCTTGTCCGGCGGCCAGTTCCAGCTCGTCTCCCGTCAGGCCCATCCCCGCATAGGTGCTGCGGGAAGCATCGATCCAGCTGCCTATAATGGGTTGGAAGATGGAGGTAGAGAACATCCCGACGCCCCCCAGCAGGGAAAGCCCCAGCGCACCGGTCTTCGGAGCCAGTTTGGCACCCGTACCGAGCATAACCGGCCAGAAATAACAGACACCGATAGCAAAAATGACGGCGGCCACGTACGCCATAGCTCCCGTAGAGATACTGAACATATAGATTCCGATGGTTGCAAAAATGGCGCCGCCCAACAGAATCAGAGGCTGACCGAGGGTCCGTACAACAGGCCCCGCGAACCATCGGCCGATGGCCATAAGGCCCGTTACCAGTGCCAGGATCAGCATCGGGCTGGCGCCGCTGGCAGACAATACGATACTCGTCCACTGTTGCGGGCCGAACTCAGAGATGGCTGTCAGCGCAAAGCAGAAGAACAGGAACAGAAACACCGGGCTAAACAGTGCTTTGACGTTTTCCTTCAGAGATTTCATCTCCTCAAGCTTAGGCTCGGGGAATCGCTGCCCGTAGAACAGGATCGGATAGATGATTGTTGGAATCATGATGATCCACATCTGAGCCTGCCACCCCAGTGAGAAGTCCGTCATGAACTTTGAGATGAGGCTGCCCAGCACGATCCCCCCGGGAAACCACATGTGGAAGCGATTCAGCATCTTATCGACCGTGTTCCCCTCATAGGCATCGGCAATCATGGGGTTACAGGCGGCCTCGGTACAACCGTTGCCCAGCCCGATGAGCAGCGTTGAGATCAGCAGTGTGGCGTATCCGCCGGCATAGATGGTCATAACAATGCCCACCGTGTGAGCCAGGAAGGCGAACTGCATAATTCTTTTGGGCCCGATGGAGTTATAGAAAATGCCTCCCAGCACCATGGAGATCGGAAACCCCAGAAACCACATGGAATTTATAAAGCCAAGCTGCTCGGCCGTCAGCCCGAACTGGTCTCCCAGCTGTGGGAGGATCCCCGCGCGAATGGCAAAAGTGAAAGCGGTGGTGATTAGTGCAAAACAGCTTCCCAGGAAAAGCGTATGTTTATTGATTTGTTCACTCATGGTATCATCTTATTCGAGATTATGATCACAGTTTTATTATCCATCCATATTATTATAGACTATGCTTCTGCACTTCTACTATCCCGTTATATCAGACGTGGCAGATAAGATATCATATGGAAAATGAAGGTATAAGATAGAAAAGTCATTAAATATTCCAACTTTTTGCAGATAATTTTCTGCTAGAGCTCTGCAACTCAACGGGTACCGGACCCTCAACGCATGGCCAGACGCCCATCCGGACAGCGGCCTGGGGGCTCGGGATAGTATATCACGCAGAACGTAACAGCCCATTCAGTTGCATTGTATGATGTCGGCCTTATCGCCCCGGCACTCTAATGGCCCCGTCCTTCAGGGCGGGGGTTAAGAGTCCTGATCCAAATCCTGTAGGGCTTTATCCCTTTTAGCGCGGTGGAAAGGGCTAAAGCCCTAAGTGGGTTGGGTGGGCCTTTGATCCCCGGCCTGAAGGCCGGGGCAATTA
>CALJMB010000334.1 GCA_937982515.1 uncultured Balneolaceae bacterium | reverse complement strand
GTATAACCGCCTGGCTTTGGTGTTACAGGTAAATTCGGCTTATCCGATGATTTCCTGGTAAGGGGGGCGAAACAGCTTGCGTTCTTCCAGCCACTGGTTGGCTTCTTCCAGATTGGTTATCCGCATGTTTTTGGCATCCCACTCCAGCCGCTGGGGCTTATTGCTGAACCGGATGGCGATGTTGCCAAGCAGCATGGTCTCCGTCAGCGCCGCGGCGTATTCAAAGTTGGAGCTGGTCTTTCCATTGCCTTTGGCCGCTTTTACCCACTCCTCGTGGATCTCTCCGGTGCGTGGAAGCGTCTGCTTTGGCGCCGGAGCGTCTTTGGTGCGAGACACGGGAATCAACCGGGGATTATTACCGTAAACATCGGCCATCAGCTTGCCTTTGGAACCGTGGAAAATCATTCCTCCGCCGGCAGAACCCATCGGCTGCCCGTCTTCGAGCTCTTTCGGGCGTTCCGGCATCAGTCCGCCGTCGTACCAGGTCAACTCTACCGCCGGCCGGTTGCCACGGGCGGGAAATTCATAGTGCACCTTAGATCCCAGTGGAAAGGCTTCGTTGTTGAAAGGGGTGCTCGATGCCTGAACCGTTTTGGCATCGCCCAGCTCAAGCGCCCAGTAGGGCTGATCCATGATGTGGGCGCCCATGTCGCCGAGCGATCCGCTGCCGTAGTCCCATCTTCCTCTCCAGGCAAATGGCGCTATGGCGGGGTCGTACGGGCGGTAGGGAGACGGGCCGACCCAGAGATCCCAATGCATGGTGTGAGGAGTCACGGCTATGACATCCGCGGGTTTGACTTCCGCCCCCTGGGGCCAATAGCCTCTCGGACGGTTTGTCCAGCAATCCACTTTGGTAACGTCGCCGATGACGCCCTGCCGGATCCACTCAACAATTTTCAAGGTGCCTTCGAAACGGTGTCCCTGGTTGCCCATTTGCGTTGCAACACCGGTCTCCTTAGCTACCTGTGCCATGCGCCGGGCTTCGTAGATGGTGCGGGTTAATGGCTTCTGGACAAAGGCGTGTTTACCCATTTTCATGGCGTAGATGGCGATAGCCGTGTGGGTGTTATCGGGCGTGGCTACCATCACTGCGTCAATTTCATCTTCGTTATCCAGCATCTCGCGGAAGTCGGTATACTTCTTTGCCTTGGGGTAGTTGTGGAAGGTTTCTGCCGCATACTCTTCATCTACATCACACAAAGCGTAGATGTTTTCACCCAGCTGAGCCAGCGAGCGGGTATTGCTTGCCCCCATTCCGCCCACACCAATACAGGCAATATTCAGGCGATCGCTGGGAGCCATATATCCTTTTCCTCCCAACACGTGGCGGGGCACAAACATAAAGCCTCCGGCTGCCATAGCCGTACTGCTTAAAAAGCTTTTCCGTGACATCCCGGGCTTGGGTTTTGAATCTTTCTTTTTTCCACTATTCATCGGTCAGTCCTTACATTTTACTGATGGTTTAGTTTTTAATGGTTGCAATTTAGAACGTTTATTCTAAATAGCAAGCAGAGTGACCCATCTTGCATATTTTATATCCGCCTGTGGTTGTGTTAGCCACAGATGAGCACAGAGGGCTGGTTGTGGGGCGGACGGATACGTTCTTAATTAATGTGAGACCGGGCTAAGGAATGGGTTTTACAAGCTCTCTCCTAGAGGGGAGCTCATCCGCACGGCGGTTCCCGGATGGATGCGAGGGATGTTCAGTGTTCGGAGGCCTGCGCCCTGGGCACCGAGCAGAAAACAAAATCCAACAAGCCTGAATAAGACAACCCATTCATTCCGGGCACTCTAATGTGCCATCAGCCAGCAGGATGCGCATGCACATATAGGCTGGTTCGGTATTATCGTGCCGGTGTGACCCACCCCTCCGGCTCCCCTCCCTCCCACACAAAACCCGTGTGGCAAGAAGGGGAGTGACCCACTTCACAGATCTGGACACATATTGCTGTTCAGGACTCTCTCCTCTCCTTGCGGCGCGCCCTTGCCTACTCCAGATCGTACGTTATGGGCTCGTCTTGCTGAAAGTCGTATAGTGTAAGCTGACGGAGCTGGTACCAACCCGACCAGAAGTCTCTCAGCGCCCGGATGTATCCCTGCCGGGCCATGTCTTTTTCATTCTGGGCTATAAACAGGTTGGTGATATCAATCTTCCCGATCAGGTATCTGTTCTGGGCCACCTCGTATCTGCGCTGGGCAATGGTATCAGACTGGGCGGCAAGCAATACCTGGTCTTTAAGCTGCAAAAACTGTGATACAATATACTGTACGCGCTGGTCAAACTGCCGCCGCTGGAATTCAATACTGTTAGCCACCTGCCGCTGTTGGTTACGGGCCGAGTTTATCTGTGCCCGGTGTTTGCCCCAATTAAAAATGGGTACGTCAAAGCCAAGGGTTAAAAACTGTCGTTCCAGGGGGTCGGAATAGAGGTTGGAAAATTCTTCCGAGGTTTGGTTCAGCCCGTAGTTTCCAATTATAGTAGCGGAGAAACTGCCGCTGCGTTTGGCGCGCTCCAGTTCGCGTTCGGCCTGCAGCTCATTTAGCCTGTAGGTAAGGGCCTCGCTGTTATTGGAAATGGCGAGCGCTTTGGCCTCCGATATGTTTACAGAAATATCAGGCAGCTCTTCGGGCTCCCTTAAGTTCAGCTCAACATCGGTGGGGTATCCCAGCAGGATCTTGAAATCGTTGAGGCTCCGTTCGTGTTCGATACGGGCGCGGGTCAGTGACGCCTCGGCATTGCGCAATTGCAGTTCGGTCTGAAGCAGATCGTTCTCTGCTATGTTCCCCACATTGTAGCGGCCCAGTGAGATCTGGTAGATGGAGTCGTTCCGGGCTACGTTAAACTCTGCGTTTTCCAGGTTAATACGGGCCAGATAGACATCGAAAAAGCGCTGGGTAACCGTTACAGCTATCTGTTCCATCTCCTCTACATACTGTTTCTGGGCAATGGTATACCGAAGAGGTTCCAGCTGGTTTTGCCATTTTAAGTTGTTGAACTGAAAAAGGGGTTGGCGGAACCCTACGACCAGGGGCGTGCTCTGCCATAGCTGCGTGTTCTCTCCCTTGAAAACCCCTAGCCTTGAAATACCCGTACTGAGTGAGAGCGTTCCGCCCGTCATCAGAATATTTTGATTGATCGAAAGGTTGGCCGAAGCATCCGATTGGGTAGTATAAGCGTAATGCGTTTCCCCGTCGATAAAATACTGCCTGAACGAGCGGCTGTAGTTCGGGGCATCTCCCGAGAAGGTGAGGCTGGGCCGCAGATCCGCCCGGAATGAACGATATTGCCATTTACTGGCGATAAGTGCGTAACGGGCCGACCTGGCAACGGGGCTTTGATTCTGAGCGATGGCGATACACTCTTCCAAATCAAGAGTGCCCAGGTTGGCTGTACCCTGGGCAACAGCTTGTGCAGATGAAAGCGTACCGATGAGAATAAGTGCGTAAAGAGATGTTACTATTTTATTCATGGCGTAAGGCTTGTACTGGATCTTGTTCTGCGGCCCGGCGGGCGGGGAAATAGCCAAATATAACGCCGATAGCCATGGCCACTCCAAAGGAAATAGCAATGGATGTGAACGTCACAATGGTTACGATATCCGCAGACATTTCAATGAGATAGCTAAAGGTGATTCCCAGAATGGTTCCTATAATGCCCCCCGATATACTGATGGCCAGCGCTTCTGTGAGAAACTGCAGCTGGATGTCTCTCTTATGGGCACCTACAGCCCTTCTGACGCCAATTTCCCGGTAGCGCTCCACTACAGAGGCCAGCATGATATTCATAATACCTATGCCCCCCACAATCAGTGAAATAGAGGCGATGGAAGAGAGAACAATGTTAAAAATGCGCTTGGTACGCTGCTCCTGCTGTAAAAGCAATTCCGGAACAATGACTTCGAAATCTATCACATCGTTGTGCCGGCGTTGCAGCATGCGCCGCATCACATCGGCTACAGGCACACTGTATTTGTTATCTACGACCCGGACAATCAGCTTATCCACCTGGTTGTAGTTGTAAATTCCGCCTCCGCTTCCCGGACTATCAGAGCTTCCTCCTTCCGTCGATTCAGCCTGTTCGATGGCCTGACGGGTGACGACCGCTCTGTTTTTATAGCGCAGCAGAACGGTTGTGGCCGGCGCGTAGATATCCATATTATAGTTTCGTATACCCAGGTTCTCAATATTCTGCGTGCTCAGATTCCGGCTTTTTAGCACGCCCACTACCCTGAGCCACAAGCCTCCGGCCTTTATGCGCTTGCCGATAGGATCTTCGCCTGCAAAAAACCGTGCTTTGATGTCGCTGCCGATTACGCATACGGGGTCTGCATCGTCTATCTGGGCATCGGTAAACCCCTGCCCCTCCTGAAAATCGAAATTGTTGATATCGAAGTATCCCTGATTCACCCCTACCAGTTTGCCTGAGCGGATGCGCCCGGACCGGATAAAAGAGGTTTCATAGACAATTTCAGGGCTGATGTACTCAACATAAGGTATGAGCTCCCGGATGCTTTCCATGTCCTGCAGGGTGAGGCCAGGAGTGTAGCGTTTCTGCTCTCTGAGCTCAGACACCTCCTCGCTCACTTCGCCTTCTATCTGTTCCAGAACCGGCTCAATAATCACATTATTGGTACCCAAAAGCTCCATCTGCTGGAGAACTTCCTCCTGGGCCCCCCGACCGATAGCAAGCATAGCGATGACCGAAGCGACGCCAAAAATAATTCCCAGAGATGTGAGAAATGAGCGAAGTTTATTTTGCCGTATCGCACCCAGAGCAATGTCCAGGTTGTATAAAATAATTTGTAGCACGTTGTATAGCCCCGGCTAATTTGAGGTAATAGATTCGCTAAGCAGAATTTTTCTGATCCCTGTGGTATCGTCCGGAATAGTGAGATAGAGCTGATCATTGGCCGTAAGGCCGTTGTGTATCACAATCTCATTATCGTTCATAATACCCAGTTCGACTTGTTGCATGACTGTTTCCAATCCCTTCTGCTTAAATACAAAGCTGAGTGAGTCCTGGGAATGGATGGTTTCCAGTGGTACAAAAAGAGCGTTATCCAAAGAGTTAATGTGAATGACGTTGCTGGTAGTCATGGCAGGGCGGAGAGTTGTATCGGCCTCATTTATCTCGATCACTACTTCGAATACCTTGGAGTCGGAGTTGGGGCGCTGTTCGCCGATATTGGCTACACTGGTTACTATACCCGTCAGCTCTTTTTCGGCATTGGCATCCAGGCCTATGTCAACCAGCTGACCTTCTTTCACTTTTTGAATATCTACCTCGTTGACGTAGGTAACCGATTCCATAACGCTAAAGTCCGGCAACTCCGCCACCACGGGATCCCATGCGCTGATGGTCCCTCCCTGGGTGAGTTTGGATCCGTTCCTGTTGCGGCGGTAAATAACCATTCCGTTTTCAGGAGCATGGATGGTGAATTTACTCATCGTTTCAATAATCTTCCGAAGATCGTTCTTTCTCTTGGTCAGAGAAACTTCTATCTGGCGCAGCCTGGCTTCAGACTGTTTAACTCTGGTAGCATAATTTTTTCTATCCTGTGCCAGCTGACGCAATGTCTTTTCGTAATCAATCTGAGTCTGGCGACGCACGGCGGGCGACTCATATCGCGATTGTTCAACAGCTAACTTGCGTTCTTCCAGAGTATATTCCAGGTTTATCAGATTATCGCGGGCCTGCGATAGGGTGAGAGAACTGTCTAACTGGGCCTGTTCAAACTCGGATTGAACCCTTTCAAGGTCCAGCTGCGCATTCTGCAAACTGCTTGTAATTTCGGAGCGGTCTAATTCAGCTACAAAATCACCCTTGCGCACAACCGTTCCTTCAGGAACGAGTTTCTGAATGGTCACATTAAAAACGCCTATATCCCGCATACCTTCCGGCCCGCGGATGCTGGTAGAGTTTTTTGCCCTCAATTCACCGGTAGTTACTACATTAACCTGAAATGGGCCTCTTTTGGGAGATATTAGTATGGAGGTGCTGTCTGCAGAGTCTGAACCAAATGTTAACCAGAAAATCAGCATTAGAAAAACTAATCCCCCGGTAACCGTATATTTTTTAGCCATGACGTATTATTATTCCTGTTTAAAGCGTAAAACTATTATAATAGTATATACATCCGTTTTCAACCTGCCAACGAGTTTTTGATATAACTACGATTGCAAAACGGCATGAAGATTAAAAAAGTATGCAACCGCACTATGTGTATCGGCGGCAGCGGATAGGATAGGGATAAAACCTGAGGAAATTCTGAAGATATGAACTATTTTACCCGAATTAATAATTGTCTCTCAGGCCTGACTTGATGTCGTATTTTGCCGCGTATTCGGTTTCGCCTACAATTGTTTTTGGATCGTTATTTTCGTCTACAACCACTACTTTGGGTTTGTGATTTTTGGCTTCTTCAGGGGTCATTTCAGCATAGGAGATAACAATGATTCTATCTCCGACCTGTGTAAGCCGTGCGGCGGCGCCATTGAGGCAACAGACCCGTGAACCGCGCTCTCCCGAGATAGTATAGGTTTCCAGGCGGGACCCGTTGGTGATATTCAACACCTGTACTTTTTCATAGGGCAATATACCAGCCTCATCCAGCAAATCCTGATCAATCGTTATACTCCCCTCGTAATGAAGATTTGCTTCCGTAACCTTCATCTGGTGCAGTTTAGATTTAAACATGGTCAGTTTCATAGGTACAGATAAATGCTTACAATTGCAGAATCATGTTATCGATTAACCGGGTTTCACCTAAATATACGGCTCCTGCCAGTATGTACTTTCGCCCCGCGTGCAGGCTATCCGCCGGAGCCATGACGTCAAACGAAAACACGTTAAGATAATCAATTTTGAAACCTTTTGCTTCGAGCTCCGCTTTCTGATGCTCTAACAGTAGTTGAAGGTTTTTCGCTCCTGCCTCAATCTGTTTCTTCAGGTAAGAAAGAGCACGGTACAGGCCCGGAGCGGTTTTACGCTCCTCATCGCTCAGATAGGCATTCCGGCTGCTGAGGGCTAATCCGTCGTTTGCCCGTACAATCGGCCCCATTACCAGCTCCACCTTGTGATTGAACTCGTTTACCATATGTTGAAGAATCCGGAACTGCTGTATGTCTTTTTGGCCAAATACCGCCACATCCGGTTCAACGATATTGAATAGCTTATTTACGACTAAGACAATCCCCTCAAAAAAACCGGGGCGGGAGCCTCCGTCCATATGCCGGTGTAGTTCGTTTATTTCAATGTGTAGATATTTCCGGGAGGGATACATAACCTCGTCGGACGGGGCAAACACAGCGTCCACTCCCGCTTCTTCGCACTTCCTCAGGTCATCACTGAGCCGGCGGGGATACACCTCAAAATCTTCAGTTGGGCCAAACTGCTCCGGGTTTACATAAATGGAAACGACTACGGCATCTGCCTGCTCCCTGGCCAGTCGGATAAGGTAGAGATGGCCTTCATGCAGAGCCCCCATTGTCGGGACAAACCCCACTGTTTTTCCTTTTTTACGAAAGGAGGCTACCTGCTGCCGTATCTCTTCTATAGTTGTTATAGCTTCCATTTATGCGGAAAAAAAGGGGAACGATAATACTCGTGCCGCTGAATTTATTGAAGTGGCAGAAAACACGAACCCGACAGGTATTGCTGTCAGTCATTCTGGGCGAAAGCCTTTGTATCGGCCGAAATCTGCCTGATCCGTGTCACCTGCATTCTGTATTATACAGCCCGGTCAGGGTCGAAATCTTCGAGCAGTTCTTTAATACGGCTCAGGAAGGCTCCGCCGTGCGCCCCGTCGATGATGCGGTGATCGTAACTCATGGTAAGATACATCATATGGCGGATGGCAATGACATCGCCCTGCGGGGTCTCCATCACTACAGGCCGTTTCTGGATGACACCGGTACCAATGATGGCTACCTGCGGCTGATTGATGATAGGCGTTCCCATCAGGTTGCCAACACTGCCGTAGTTGGTCAGGGTAATGGTTCCGCCGACCAGGTCGTCAGGACTTAAATTTCTGTTGCGTGCCTTTTCAGCCAGAGTGCTTACCTCATCCGCCAGGCCAACGAGATTCTTATCCTCGGCATTCTTGATAACAGGAACAATCAGTCCCCCTTCGCCGCCCTTGCCAAGCGCTACGGCCAGACCAAAATTGATATCGCGCTTAACGATGATTTCATCATTTTCAGCATCTACGGAGCTGTTAATGAGCGGGAACTCCCGGATGGCCTGAATAATAGATTCGATAAACAGGGGAGTAAAGGTAAGCTTGATTCCCGAGCGCTCCTGAAATTTCTGCTTATTGGCTTCCCGCCAGCGCACGAGGTTGGTCACATCCACCTCGGCAAAGGTAGTTACATGAGCAGATGTCTGCTTGGAGCGCACCATATGATCGGCAATCATCTTGCGCATGCGATCCATTTTGATGATCTCCACATTTCCGGAAGGACGCTGAATATTGAGTTGCCCCGCGTTGATCGAATCTTTGCTTTCGCCTTCGGTTCCGGCAGCGGCACGTCCGGCCACAGGCTGTGAAACGGTGGGCTGCTTCCCGGCTTTCCTGTCTTTCAGATAGGCCATGATATCCTGCTTGGAGACCCTCCCGCCCTGGCCGGAACCTTGGATTTGCTCGAGTTCTTCCTGAGAGATGCCTTCTTCTTTAGCGATAGAACGGACGAGCGGGGAGTAAAAACGGCCGTCGCTGCCAATACGTTGCGGCTCGGTTCCTCCGGGCGACATACCGTTACTGCCTGCCGGCACAGAAGCAGAAGCGGGTTCCCGCTCTTCTTCCCGGGCCGGAACCTTCTTCCCTGCGGGCGCTGCCGCTGCACCGGATGGCGTGCCCGTTTCAATAATAGCTATGGTCTGGCCCACTTCAATGGTATCGCCTTCACCGACCAGAATTTCTGCAAGGATGCCAGACTGTGGAGAGGGTACCTCGGTATCTACTTTATCGGTGGAAATTTCCAGCAGCGTTTCATCTTCCTCTATCTGATCGCCTACACTCTTCGCCCATCCGATGACCGTACCTTCCATAACCGACTCGCCCATCTCGGGCATTTTAACCTCGATCCGCTCGCCACCTCCCGGGGCATCGGCCTGAACAGGAGCCGGGGCCGGCTCTTCGCTCTGCTGTGGACTACTTTGTTCTGCTTCTGCACTTTCACCGCCGCCAGCTGCGGTTTCAGCCGCATCGGCATCTGTTTCTATCACAGCGATGGTCTGGCCCACTTCAATGGTATCGCCCTCTTCGGCAAGAATCTCTACAAGGATTCCAGACTGTGGAGAGGGGACTTCGGTATCCACCTTGTCCGTTGCAATTTCCAGAAGAGTCTCATCTTCACTGATCTGGTCGCCAACCTTCTTAGCCCACTCAATGACGGTGCCTTCCATTACCGATTCTCCCATCTGGGGCATTTCTACTTCTACTCTGGCCATCTTAATTCAGGTTAAATCATTAAAAATTTGAGGTATAAAAGCATACAAACACGACAGCAAAAAAGTTTCTTTTTAAAGCGACTGAAAGATCACAATAAATGAGATTAGATCAAAATGGTGAAGCAGGCGAGACGTAAACAAACAGGGGGTGTAATCCCTGTTTTTGACTGTTTACTTTTTTTAACCTATTTGATGAGCATCATTTCTTTAGTAAGGGCAGAGTTGAGCCGGCGCCGCCCTGACTATACAAGCTGCAAAAAGAATAAAACCTAAAGCTTCTGAATTCTGTGTAGGTGTGTTAA
>CALJMB010000333.1 GCA_937982515.1 uncultured Balneolaceae bacterium | reverse complement strand
CCGACCCGCGGCCCCAGGACAACTTCACGCGCCGCAAAGGCAGGACTATCGGGATCTTTCACATACACGACAGACCGTTCGCCGGTCCACAGTACCGCCTCTTTGGGTACCTGAAGCGCAGGTTCGCCTTCATAAAGGCTGGCTGAAATCACACCTTCGGCCAGCATGTTGGGTTTCAACAGCCCGCTTTCATTATCAATCTCCGTGCGCACCGATACTGTTCGCCGTTCCTGATGTATAACAGGATCGATATACGTGACATTAGCTTCAAATTCACGTCCGGGATAGGCCGCAACGGTAAAACGGACTGTATCGCCGGTATCAAGTTCCGCAAGATCACTTTCATAGGCTTCAAAAAGCACCCAAACACCGGACAAGCCGGCAATTTTAAACATGGGTTTGCCAGGCGCAACATAATCGCCAATCGCAATATTCCGTTCTGTAACATAACCGCTCCGGCAGGCGCGAATAACAAAACTGTTTTGCGGCTCTCCCGTTTGAATGATCTGTTCGATTTGCTGATCGGAAATCTGCCAGTTCTTAAGTTTTTGGCGTGCCGACTGATAAAGCACAGGGTTTGAATTCCGCACGCTATACGCCTCAAGCAGTTCTTTTTGAGCCGTAATCAACTCGGGCGAGTAAACCGAAGCCAGTTTATCCCCTTGCTCCACATATGCGCCGGTAAAATTGAGATAAAGTTCTTCAATGCGTCCGGGAAAATAGGCCGGAATCACACTGATTTTTCGCTCGTCTATCGTAACTTTGCCCGGCATACGAATCTGTTTAATGGCAACTTTCCGAACCACCGGGGTTGTCTCAACATCTGCCAGCTTCATGGCAACGGGCGTCATTGTCAGGGCCTGCGGATTTTCTTCCGAAGCGGCTTCGGAACTGCTAACCGGTATCAACTCCATTCCGCAAATAGGGCAGTTACCCGGCTCATTTTGCCTGATTTGAGGATGCATGCTGCAGGTATAGACGATATTTCCCTCTTCATCCGTATGAATCTCGGCTATATGCTGATCTATATTGACAGTCTCAGCGGAAGACCCGCTGAAAAGCAGCCAGCCGAGCAGGAGGCCGGTTAGCAGCAATCCTCCGGTTTTGGCTATTCGTTTAACGTTAGATTGTGTTTTCATAATCAAGTTTGATTGGTTGGGACGTAGCATGCTACGTCCTTACAGTTTGTAAGATTAGTTGTTGATTTCAGATAGTTCTACATTATACTTACCGTACAGATATTCGATACCGGCAACAGCGATATTTCGTTCTACATAGGCTGTATTGAGCCCCATTTCATATTCCAGTAATTGTCGCTGCAGGTCGATAAGTTCTTCAAAGTTGGCTGCTTCAGTCGAATAGCTCTCAATAGATATTTTCAGGGCCTGTTCTGTTTTTGGAACCAGGTTTTCTTCATATAGTGTGATTCTGTATTGAGCATCGCGATATTCTTGCAGCCGTTTTTGTGCTTCAGCTATCAAACTGTTTTCAGCCTGATTTTTTTGCTCTTCTATGGATCGTATAGTCAGCCTGGCCTCTTGCCTTTGCGCTTTGTATCGGCTCCGGTATAGCGGGACTCTGATGGAAAGTTTAGCTATAAGAGCGGTGCGTTCACCCGGCATCGACGGCATGTCCATATAGTTGGGAAACATAGCTTCAACTCCTATGCCGAACGAAGGAAGGCCATCCAGCCGGGCTTCTTCAAGACTATGCCGGGCGGCTTGTTCACGGTAGTCGAGTTCTGTTAATTTGGGGCTTCGCGCTTTAACCTTTTGTAAGAGCTGGTCAGGACTTAACATCAGCGTATGGTGTTCCATCGGCATAGGCAGGACGACTTCTGCCTGCGGAGCACGATTCAACAGTGTGTTGAACTCGATATAGAGCGGCTCCATTTTTTCCTCCATTCGCCGGATGCGGGTATTAACTTTGTCCATCTCCATTTGAAGCCGGATCACATCTACCTGACCTATTTTCCCGGTCTCGTAGAGCGTCAGCGCCCTGGATTCCAGCGTTTGCAGCAACTCCAGGTTTTCCCGGAAAATCATGAGATGATGTCTGGTTTCATACATACGGAACCAGACTTCCTTAATGTCCCTGAACAAGGCATTCCGGGCGTTTGTGAAGGTTGTTAGCTGGGCCTTTGCCATGTCCCGAACTCTTTTCTCGGCGGTACCCAGCGACCCGAACCAGGGAAACATCTGCGTGGCCGAGACCGTCATACGGCTGAGCGGATTGGAATAGTTCCGGGGATTGGTGTGATACATGAACATCACCTCGGGATCCGGCAGCGTGCCTACCTGGGGAGCCTGTTCCAGGATGCTTCGGTACTCATAGAATTCAGCTTTAAGTGCCGGATTGTTTTGGGCGGCTTGTTGAAGGTACACATCAAGTTGGGTTGAATCAGTTTCTGTTGAAAATTTAGAAAAGGGTGCTTTTAATCCCCCTTCGAAGGGGGCAAGGGGGATGACATCGGATTGTTGTGCAAAGCTTGATCCGGAAAACAGGGCAACCAGAATCAGAACCACTAAGAACACACCCCGACCTTTGCTTCCGAAAAGTACGGAAGCAAAGCCCACCCCTCTTGATAGAGGGGATTTTGGAGCCTCTGGCAACACCCGGGATATAGAGTAGCTCCCCCTTAACAAAGCAGGGCTGTGTCTTGACGCTCGCAGGACGGCAGAAAACGCCGACGCTGCGAGGTCAATAAAGGGCAATTCCTCCACCTTGAAGCGTTCTCTGGTGGTGTTCCAGAGATCCTTCAAGCGTGGAAAACGTAGCAAGAAGTAGAATGCAACAGCCTCCCTTAACAAAGGGGGATAAAAGCCTGCTCTACAAAGCTTCAGCGTAGTAGAGGGGGTTGTTAGTAAACAACTGGTTGATAGCTTGAATGTTAGAAAGAGCTTTTTAAGAGTGCCGGAAAACCCACTCCTTAATCCCCTTCCGTCAGCTGGCGGAGAGATAGTCTTTAACATTAAGGAGGAAACAGTCCTTTGGATGATTTTGTTTTTCATTACTCGCTATTTTTTGAGAACATTCAAAGTTTTATTCAATCGCCGCTTCAACTGCCATTCCTTCCAAACGGCATAGAGCACCGGAACGACGAACAGCGTGACAATTTGCAGTAACATGCCGCCCACGCTGGGAATGGCCATTGGCACCATGATATCGGAACCGCGTCCGGTGGAGGTAAGCACGGGAATGAGCGCCAGAACCGTGGTGGCAGTAGTCATAAGCGTGGGACGAATGCGGCGTTCACCGGCTTTCATAACCGTTTCCCGGATTTGGCTGAGAGAATCCGGTTTGTGACGGTCAAATAACTGATCGAGATAGGTAGCCATAACAACGCCCCCGTCGGAAGCGATACCGAAAAGGGCGATAAAACCTACCCAGACGGCGATACTGAGGTTCACGGTTCCCATCTGGAAAAGGTCCCGAAGATTCTGCCCGAAGAGACTGAAATCCAGGAACCACGGTTGCCCGTAGAGCCATACCAGCAGGAAACCGCCGGACCAGGCCACGAAAATGCTGGTGAAAATCATCGTCGTAGTCGGTACCGATTTAAACTGGAAGTACATGATCAGGAAGATGATCAGCAGGGCGATAGGAAGAATTACCGAGAGCCGTTTTGCGGCGCGCACCTGGTTCTCATAACTTCCGGCAAACTCATAGCTCACTCCTGCGGGAACAACCAGTTCACCGCTTTCTATTTTTCCGGAAAGATATTGTTGTGCGTTCTCAACCACTTCTACTTCTGAGATTCCATCCTGCTTATCGAAGATTACATACCCTATGAGAAAGGTATCCTCGCTTTTTATAGCCTGCGGCCCCTGCCGGTATGTTATTTCGGCCAGTTGCCCCAAAGGAATCTGGGTACCTGTTTTAGTGGGGACCAGCATATTTTTGATGTCCGAAGGTTCGTCCCGCAGTTCCCGGGCATAGCGTACCCGTATGGTATAGCGCTCACGTTCCTCAACGGTTTTTCCCAGTGGAATGCCGCCAAGCGCTACTTGTATATATTGCTGCACATCCTGCATGGTAAGTCCGTAGCGGGCAATATCACTCCGGCTGACATCAACTTCAAGATAGGGCTTGCCTACAATGCGCTCTGCAAAAACCGATTGGTCTTTGATTCCCGGTATTTCTTGAAGCAGCTCTTCTAACTTCAGCCCAAAAGATTCGATAGTCTTCAAATCAGGGCCTTTGACCTTAATGCCGAGCGGTGCGCGCATGCCCGATTGCAGCATGATTTGCCGGGTTTCGATAGGCTGCAGCTTGGGAGCCGATGTAAGGCCGGGGATATGATCGGTGGCTTCTACAATTTCTTCCCAGATGTCATCCGGTGACTGAATATGATCGCGCCACTGGCGGCAATACTTGCCGTTGGGGTCGGGGATAAGCTTTCCATTTTCATCCCGGATAAAATTGCCTTCTTCATCGATCCTGAACCGGATGCGGCGCCCTTCCGCATTGGTTCTGTATTCTGTTTTATAAGTAACTATAGTCTCATACATTGATATGGGCGCCGGATCGAGAGCCGATTCCGTTCGTCCCATTTTGCCAACCACCGTCTCCACCTCGGGAATAGCGGCCACGCTCATATCAACGATCTGCATATAGTCGATAGCCTTCTCAACACCCACATGAGGCATGGTGGTGGGCATGAGCAGAAAAGAGCCTTCATCCAGGGGAGGCATAAACTCTTCACCCAAACCGGGGAAGGTATGAACGGCAGCCGTCCAGGCATCAGTGGTTCTTATATCTACTCCGATGGCATCAAATCCCCTGGCTACAAACCCGAAAACCGAAGCAAAGCCCAGCCAAATGACTACTCCCAACACAACAAAAGTTGAGGGAATAGAAAAGAAGAGTCCTTTGTGATCGAGGCACCAGCCCAATAGGTTACGGTAATAGCTAATGACCAGCTGAAAGGCGCCCAGGACGATTCCTATCAGCAACGCTATGAAGAGGAAGTTCAGGAAGAAAGAAACAGCCGGCCCGAACGGCAGCCAGTATTGCGCCAAGAGGTAAGCGACGGCTAACACTACAATAGCCACGT
Organism: uncultured Balneolaceae bacterium; assembly: GCA_937982515.1. Classification (GTDB taxonomy): domain Bacteria; phylum Bacteroidota; class Rhodothermia; order Balneolales; family Balneolaceae; genus CALJMB01. The sequence continues at coordinate 1,761 of CALJMB010000333.1, read as the reverse complement.
TACCCCACAAATCCCATTTTTGATATTCGGGAAGAAAAACAAGAACTCCGTTGAACAGGCCAAAGGCCAGGAGAGTGGCTGCCGCCCAGGTGAAGGGGGTAAAAAACAGGATGAACCCGCCTAACGCCAGCAGTCCATTCCAGAATAATTTGATAGTCCTTTTCCTGATATTAATGGAGAAGAACCAGTGGGCAAAGGGAGGAATCAGCGTAATGGCAATGATGATAGAAGCTACCAGCGCGAATGTTTTGGTATAGGCCAGCGGGCGGAAGAGTTTACCTTCCGCGGCTACCATGGTAAACACAGGCAGAAAACTCACAATGGTTGTTGCCACTGCCGTGAGCACGGCCGAAGCCATTTCACTTGCTGCCCGGAAAATAACTTCTAACAATGATTCGCCTTTATCCGCTTCCTCCATATGCCTGAGCATATTTTCGGAGAGGATGATACCCACGTCAACTATGGTTCCGATAGCAATGGCAATTCCCGATAAGGATACAATATTAGCCTGTACGCCTCCTATTTTCATGGCAATGAAGGTCATGAGTACGGCGAGGGGAAGCATGCCTGAGATGAGAACCGAGCTGCGCAGATTCATCACCATAACGACCACAACAATAATCGTAATCAGAACCTGGAGGGTAATAGCCTGTTCCAGCGTGCCTAGCGTTTCATAGATAAGCTCCGAACGGTCGTAAAAAGGAACAATGGTAACCTGAGAAACTGTGCCGTCATCCAGTGTTTTGGCGGGGAGCCCCGGTGATATTTCTTTGATCTTCTCTTTTACATTGTTAATCACTTGCAGGGGATTTTCACCGTATCGCGCCACAACAACCGCCCCCACGGCTTCAGCCCCGCCTTTATCGAGCGCACCCCGGCGCATAGCGGGACCATAATTTACATTGGCTACATCCTGAATGCGAATGGGTGTATTCCCATTGACGGCAACTACCGCTTTTTCCAGATCTTCCAGATTTTCGACATAGCCGAGCCCCCGCACCAGGTACTCTACATTATTCAGTTCAATGGTCCGGGCGCCCACTTCGGCGTTGCTTTCTTTTACGGCTTTAAACACGTCGTTCAGCGTGATGTCATAGATTTGCAGGGCGGCAGGATTAACGTCAACCTGATATTCCTTCACATAGCCGCCAATAGACGCAACTTCGGCAACGCCCTGAGCTGAGGAGAGGGCATAGCCTACATAAAAATCCTGAATGCTGCGAAGCTCCTGCAGGCTCCATCCCCCCGTGGGATTGCCCTGCCTGTCGCGCCCTTCCAGGGTATACCAGAACACTTGTCCCAGCGCCGTGGCATCGGGACCCAAAGCCGGCTGAACTCCTTCGGGAAGGGTTCCTGAAGGCAAAGAGTTTAACTTTTCAAGAATACGGGAACGGCTCCAGTAAAAATCCACATCCTCTTCAAAAATGATATAGATACTGGATGCTCCTATCATAGAACTGCTTCGCACCGTTTCCACACCCGGTACATTCAGCAGCTGGGTGGTCAGCGGATAGGTGATCTGGTCTTCGACATCTTGCGGCGAGCGTCCCGGCCATTCGGTATATACGATTTGCTGATTTTCTCCCAGGTTAGGAATGGCATCCACGGGAACGGGATCGCGCGGCATGAAATCGATATTCCAGGAAAAGGGAGCAACGGCAATTCCCCATCCTGTGAAGACGAGGGCCAGCAGGACGGCCACTAACTTATTTTCCAGGAAGAAACGTATGGTTTTGTCTAGCATGAATTAGCGAATAATGA
>CALJMB010000332.1 GCA_937982515.1 uncultured Balneolaceae bacterium | reverse complement strand
TGTATTTTCTTATGTGTACAGATACAGAATGGCCGTTTTGTTCCTTAAATCAGGACTTTTATCTATTCAATGCAGCGGTTAACGGTTGCAATTCCTTAGGGAGGATGGCCCACTTTTCGAAGGACGGGGTTATTGCGTTCTCTCCCGGCCCGTCCCGGTGCTCCGGCCTGACCTCCACTGATCCGATCACTCCAAGTGATCGGATCAGTGGAAAGGCGTTCTGCATCCCCCCCGAGAAAGCATATATAAAAAAAGCCCGATTCTGTACAGAACCGGGCTTTAAACGTAAGACTATGTATTATTATTGGTAGTCAAGACTGCGTACGCTAACGGCGCTTAGCCCTTTAGGAGTTTCCTCCACGTCAAACTCTACAGACTCTCCGTCTTCCAGGCCTTCGTTATAGCCCAGACCTTCAACATTATTTTTATGGACAAAAATATCTTTGCTACCATCATCCGGCGTGATGAATCCAAAACCTTTGGTTGCATCAAACCATTTTACTTTACCTTGTGTCATATTATTCGTGTGTTTTAGATACCTGCGAGGGGGTTCATCTGATGAAAGGAGTTGGATTAACGCGTCGTTTCAGAAAAGACTACTAACTGTACACAGGCGGGAATTAAATGTAACGGTTGAATATAGGGCTAAACAAGGCCAATACCTATTTTAATCTGCATTATTTTAACAGTTTTTTTCATTGTCCGCGTGTCGGCCAATAATGAAACACCATCGGCAAATCAATCCATCGGTGAGAGGCAGCCATCACGAAGCCGGCACGAGCGGATCGCGCCGGCAGGTGGACAGGCTGCTCGCGCCATCCCCTGTCTCCAAAAGAGACTTTTTGCACGCCTGTTTTTCTATCTGAACCCTTCGTGTAACTCTGTGTCTTCTCTGTGGTATAGCCTGCGCCTTTCGGTAAATGTAAATAATTGAGGTTTACAAAGTCGCAAAAATTTATAAAGTTGCAACTTCATGTGCCACTGTTAATTAAAAAGGAGAAATCATGAACAGAAGAGAGTTTGCAGAACAGTATTCCCGCCGCAGATTTCTGCGGCAGCTATCAATGGGGATGGGAGCCGTTGTTGCATTACCGGATATCGCTACTTCCTGGCCGTCGCGGCAGCAGGAGAAATATTATAAGGTATGGGAGAATATGAAAGAATTGCCTGAAGAGGAAAAATTGGGCATCGCTCTGGTGGGGCTGGGAATGTACAGCCGCGGGCAACTGGCTCCGGCCCTGCAGGAGACCAAGCTGTGCAAGCTATCCGGAATTGTAACGGGCACGCCCGCCAAGGCAGACGAATGGTCGGCAAGGTATTCCATACCCGAAGAGAATATCTACAACTACGAAACGTATGACCAGATAGCCGACAATCCGGACATCGATATAATATATGTAGTACTCCCCAATGGGATGCATGCGGAGTACACCATACGCGCCGCCGAGGCTGGAAAACACGTGATCTGCGAAAAACCCATGGCCACCTCTGTCGAAGACTGCCGGAAGATGATCGAAGCGTGCCACAAAGCCAATCGAAAGCTTTCCATAGGCTACAGGCTGCATTTTGAGCCATACAACCAGGAGATGATGCACATGGGTCAGGAAGAGGTGCTCGGGCCTGTCCGGGCCATTCAAACCGGCAACGGGTTTACCATGGGTAACACCCCCGACGTCTGGCGCCTGGATAAAGAGCTCGCGGGCGGGGGGCCGTTGATGGATATGGGAATTTATTCCGTTCAGGGAGCTATCTATACAATGGGCAAGTTGCCGGTTGCCATAACGGCAAGAGAAGAAACCACTAACGAACGACTGTTCGATGAGGTTGAGGAAACCATGTTCTGGCAGATGGAGTTTCCGGGTGGCGCTATAGCCGATTGTGAGACGAGTTATTCCCGAAACATGAGTTACATACGGGCACGTGCCGCTAAGGGTGAATTTGAACTGGCGCCGGCGTATGGCTATGGCGGGATACGGGGCAACACCAGTAAAGGGCGGATGGATTTTCCACAGGTGAATCAGCAGGCTCTGCAGATGGATGCGTTTGCAGACTGTATCCTCAACAACAAGGAAACACGAGTTCCCGGCGAGATGGGCATGAGAGATGTAAAGATTCTCACAGCCATCTACGAAGCGGCCGAAACCGGGCAGAAGGTGCCGCTTGAGTTTGATATGGTTCGCGGGTGAGTGGAACGCGTATGAGGTGGATTGGGTAGATGACCGCGGACAGGATATGAGGATACTACTGAAAGAGGCGGCAGCTGTCCCCATTCCCTAACAACGCTGTCATGCTGAGCTCCGTCGAAGCATCCCCCGGAAGCAAAGGAGGGCCACAACAGAGGCACCGTCTCTTTTCGTTATTTCAGCTGGTAAGTGCCTTTTACCCGTGCATCCTCACAACTACGGGGATCCTTCGACTCCACCC
>CALJMB010000331.1 GCA_937982515.1 uncultured Balneolaceae bacterium | reverse complement strand
TCTGCGATATGGACCGGGAGGCCGGTAACTTCTATAATGCGCTTGTCAAGATTTTTTAACAGGGCGCCACCGCCGGCAAGGATAATTCCATGATCAACAATATCGGCAGCCAGTTCAGGCGGGGTTTGTTCAAGGGATTTTATGATAGACCCGATGATTAAATTGACAGACTGTTCTATCGCCTGACGCACATCCCGGGATGACACGGAAAAAGATTTCGGAATACCACTAACAAGATCACGCCCTTTGATCTCCATCTCCAACTCTTCTTCTAGCGGAGCCGCTGATCCGATTTTGCATTTTATAATCTCTGCCATTCTCTCACCCACAAGCATATTAAAATTACGCCGGAAAGAGGTGATAATATCCTCTGTAAACTTGTCGCCGGCCAGCCTGACAGACTGGGCATGAATGGTTTCTGACAGAGCAATAACGGCGATCTCGGCTGTCCCTCCACCGATATCCACAATCATATGGCCTACCGGTTCGTGAATATTAATGCCAACACCGATAGCCGCCGCCATAGGCTCATCGACCAGATAAACTTCTCTTGCCCCCGCATGTTCAGCGCTGACCCGCACAGCTTGTCTTTCGACCTCAGTAATACCGCTTGGTACACAGACAACTACCTGCCTTGTTCTGGTATACCACTTTGTTTTAACACTTTTGATCATACCGCGGATCATATGTTCTGCAGCTTCAAAGTCGGCAATTACGCCATCTCGTAGCGGGCGTATGGTCCGGATTTTTTTATGCGTTTTTTCATGGATTATCCATGCATCCCGTCCCATGCTTATTGGTTTGCCATCGCTGTCAAACGCTATGATAGATGGTTCCCGGAGAACAATTCCGTTATTCTTAATCGAGATAAGGATATTTGCCGTACCCAAATCGATAGCGAAGTCATTATAAAACATATTAATCCCGTTTTATTCCCGTAAGCCTGTGTACCCCGCCGGGCATCGCAACAGCGTGATGCCGGATGTTGCCGTTTATATTGCTGACTTTGGAGAACCAGCTTTTTGTAGATTCAATATTTTGTTTTTTACAGTACCGCCCTGAACCCGGCTATATAGCCTGACCCCGCAGAACAAATTGCAATACTTCTGCTTGTTAAAATACCGGCACAACGGGGTTTCAAGCAAGCCTTCAATCCGGGAGAAGGAGTGGTGAACCCTCTGCGGCATTAGAAGATACCTGCTTCACCCACTGTGCAGTCTGCAGATTTCGCCATCAACGATGCCAGGGATAGAGCTCTTTCCAGCTGCTCAATGCGGTATACAATAAAGAGGAATTCAAGTCTTTAATGTTACAAAATATTTTCATCCCGCTTTTTACCTGAAACGGTTTAGCTGTCATTAACATAAGACAATTCCTTACTACAATTAATGGGGGTGAAATTCTCCTCACAGAAGGATTAAAGCTTTCACACTTGCACCAAACTCAGACTCATACCTTCATCCGGGGGTAATTACTCTGGTTCTAAACTGCCTAAGATTAATTATTAAATTTTTCATAACCAAATGTCCCTCAACTATAAACGAAAGTTAAGCTCACCAGCCTGAAGATGTCTCTGGAATAATGAGAAAATTTGAATACCTTCGCATTGTCTGAACTCTGTAACCATAAAATTCATCTTAAAAGGGGTCTATGAAATTTGGAAGCGTGGATAATCCCGGTAGTGTAGATCTGTCTCTTCCGGGCGATCATCCGGATACGGCGGAGGTTCTCTCGAAGAAGCGGACATCCTCAGCACCGGGGGTATATGTAGGATGTGCCAAATGGAACCGGCAGGAGTTGAAGAACTTCTATCCGAGGGGTACGAAGGATGAACTGGCTTACTACGCCACCCGGTTCAACGCTATTGAGCTGAATGCCACGTTTTACCGTAACTTTCCGCCGGAACAGGTAACCGTATGGTATGACAAAGTTCCGGATAACTTCCGCTTTTTTCCCAAAGTGAATCAGCAGATCAGCCATCGGAAATGGCTGGCGGACGCGGAGGATGCAACGGAAGAATTCCTGAACAGCGTATCCTATTTCAGAGAGAAGCTGGGGACGATTTTTCTGCAAATGCGCGGCAGCTTTTCACCCAAACACTTTAAACGGGTGGAAGAGTTTATAGAATACTGGCCAAGGGAAATTCCTCTGGCTGTGGAACTCCGGCATCCGGACTGGTTTGCTGATCCTGGCATAGCCCGGGATCTGTACCGGCTGTTGGAAGAGCACAATATAGCTAACGTCATTGTCGACACAGCCGGCAGGAGGGATCTGATGCATATGCGCCTTACTAACAACGAGGCGTTTGTGCGCTATGTAGGGGCCAACCATCCCACCGACTACGCCCGGCTGGATGAGTGGGTGGAACGGCTGAGATCATGGGTTGACCAGGGGTTGCGAAACATCCACTTTTTTGTGCATCAGAATGTAGAACGGGAATCTCCGGAACTGGCAAAGTA
>CALJMB010000330.1 GCA_937982515.1 uncultured Balneolaceae bacterium | reverse complement strand
AAGTAATAGATAAATGTATTCACGCCTGGCAAAAGTTTGTTCAGGCCTTTTAACTCCAGCCGGGCAGAAATGTTCGTACTGCGGGTCGATTCTTACTATTCCTGATGAATAAGTGAAAGGAATGAAGATTCTTGCCTTTTCTGAGAGGATAAGATTTCTCCACTCCGGTCGGAAAAAGCACCCAGCCTCTGGTTGAAATGGCGTCTTGGTTAGAGGAAGAGTAACGGGATATTAATATATTCTGCCTCAATGGCGTCATTTCGACCGGAAGACCGTAGGTTTCGGTCTGGAGCGGAGAAATCTCATCCTTTATGGAATGCTTCAATCTTAGCAAACATCTCTCTCTTATAAAAAATTTGTAAGGAATGCCTTTTCTATCAGTCTATATATAAATGTTAACTAAATACCAGGTAGGAATGACAAGTAAGAAGAGGAGCTATTTTGTTTATATCATGGCCAGCCGCTCACGTGCATTATACACAGGAGTTACCAATAGCCTTTATGACCGGGTTGCACAACATAAAGCCGGTGGCGACCCAGCCGCTTTTACAGCACGATACAGGATAACCAGGCTGGTGTACTATGAAGAATTTGCCAGCATCCAGCGAGCTATTGAACGAGAGAAACAAATCAAATGCTGGAACCGTGCAAAAAAAGTAAGGCTTATAGAATCGGTGAATCCTGATTGGAAGGATCTGTCGTTGGAGCCGCGATTTGGAGAAAGTTCCTCACGCTAAAGTGGTTAGTCCTATTTATAGGGATTTAGGTCTGCTTCTATAGGATAAGATTTCTCCACTGCGGCCGGAAAAAGCACCCGGCCTTCGGTCGAAATGACATCTTAGGGCAGAAAATATTCTAACTAAACTGTTAACGCTCCTTTATTCAGACCTCATCCCGACCGAAGTCCTGTGGTCTTACAGGACGCAGCGGAGGGATCTTATCCTTTCCAAAGGGGCTGTCTATTATTAAAGAGGATGAGATTCCTCCGTTCCAGGCTGGAAAGCCACCAGCCTTCCAGTCGGAATGACGCCTGAATGAAAGAGACAACCGTTTATCGCCAAATCTGCATTTTTTTACAAAAAACTTTGTAAGGAATGGGTCCGAAAACAGTCTGTATAGAGAACCTTTAATTAAAATTATACACTTATGTCTGTACTTTATACACACATCGCACAAAAAGCGCCGGCTGCTTCGGGGCTTGGAGATCAAACTATTTACTACGCGCGTCCTGTGGCGCGGGGTGTAATAGACACACAGAAAATGGCCTGGCATCTTGAAAAAGCCACCACCCTGAGCACAGCCGACATCCAGGCCGCCCTGTACGGTTTGGAAGATATGATGGTATATTATCTGAGCGACGGCTACATCATGCGTTTCGACGGCGTGGGCAGCTTCCGGATCGGGGTGAGCAGCAGAGGCGTTTCCTCCCCCGATCTTGTAGTTCCGGCCCACTTTCGCGATCCCAGGATCCTGTACACTCCCGCTAAAGAGCAGAAAAAGATGCTTCGCACTTTAAAATTCGAACGGGTGTAACCGGGCAAAACATAGCGTCGGGCCTCCGAACTCACCAATGGTGGTTTTTAAATTCACCATTGGTGAAATTTAAATTGACCAATGGTGAATTTAAAAACCACCATTGGTCAATATATAAACGACCATTGGTCGGTTGCGGCACTCCCGGGCAGGAATGTTTGGGGTTATGCCTGCCCTGCGTTCGGAACATAGCTATCTGTGTGAACGCTCCCGGCCGGAACATCAGGCCGGAGGAGCGGGTATATCTGAGAAACAGGATAAGGGAAAGAAGCAGCGGATGATATCCGTTTTACAAAAAAGGAGGGCCGTATGCCATTAAAAAAGTTAACAGAGTATCTCAATGATCATAACAAACAGTATGTAGTACAAAAGCATCCCAAGGCCTATACCGCGCGTGAAGTTGCGGCTTCTGCCCACATACCGGGCAAAAACATGGCCAAAACGGTTATGGTTAAGGTGGATGGAGACCTGACTATGGTGGTGATCGATTCCAACCATGACATTGACTTAGATGCGCTTGCAGAAGCCCTGAACGCAGAGGAGGTTGTTCTGGCAAGTGAAGACGAGTTCGGGGTGGCCTTCCCCGATTGCGAGGTAGGGGCTATGCCACCCTTCGGCAACCTCTATGATGTGGACACATATGTTACGGAATCCCTGATCAATAACGACGAGATCGCCTTCAGTGCCGGAACTCATAACGAACTGGTTAAAATGGGCTACAGAGATTTTGAGGAGCTCGTAAAACCCAAAATTCTTCCCGTAATTGACCGGTAGTGTTGTTATTGGTTAGTAGGAGTCCTTTCCTCTATAGCAAAGGCTGTCATCCCGA
>CALJMB010000329.1 GCA_937982515.1 uncultured Balneolaceae bacterium | reverse complement strand
ACGGAATAATCTATAAAATTCCATTTAATAACCCGAACAGAAACACGATTAATCGCATCCTCGCCTGGTAATCGTATTCCAGCTTTATTAAACAAAAAAAGGCATCACCGCGCGATGATGCCTTTACACAACTACTATTGTTACATTAAATCAACTAAGCGGATGCCTTCCGCTTCTCATAAACCGGAGGCGCATTATCATCAATGGTTTCTTTGGTGATAATACAGCGTTCTATATTTTTCATAGAAGGCAGAGTAAACATAATATCGAGCATAGCCGATTCCATTATAGAACGAAGACCACGCGCACCTGTTTTACGCTTCAGCGCTTTTTCAACAATCACCTCGAGAGCCTCATCTTCGAACTCCAGATCCACACCCTCCATTTTAAACAACTTCTTATACTGCTTGGTAAGAGAATTTTTAGGCTGAACCAGTATTTCTATCATTGCGCTTTTAGAAAGCTGATGCAAGCCTGACAAAACAGGCAACCTTCCGATAAGTTCAGGTATTAAACCATAACGCTGCAGATCTTCCGGTTCCACATAACTGAAAATATCCGGATCCTCCTTATCGAATTTAACCTGCTCATTGGTATGGAAACCCATTGAACTGACAGACAACCGCCGGGCAATAATTTCCTCAAGTCCGCTGAAAGCTCCGCCACATATAAAAAGGATATTGGAGGTATCTACCTGGATAAAACTCTGTTCGGGGTGCTTCCGACCTCCTTTCGGCGGAATGTTAGCCACCGTTCCTTCCAGGATTTTCAGAAGGGCCTGCTGTACCCCTTCTCCGGAAACATCACGGGTGATGGATGGGTTGTCGCTTTTACGGGCTACCTTATCTACCTCATCGATGTAAACAATTCCCCGTTTGGCACGCTCTACATCGTAATCGGCTGCCTGTAACAGGCTGGACAAAATGCTTTCGACATCTTCTCCCACATAACCTGCTTCGGTCAATACCGTGGCATCGGCAATAGTAAAGGGCACATCAATGATATTTGCCAACGTACGGGCTAAAAGTGTTTTCCCACAACCCGTAGGCCCCAGCAAGATGATATTGCTTTTCTCGACTTCCGTATCGTCATTATGATCTTCGAACTCTGCATTGATACGTTTGTAATGGTTATAGACGGCTACGGAAAGCGTTTTCTTGGCTTGTTCCTGGCCTATGACGTACTCATCCAGTTGTGATTTTATCTCTGCAGGCTTCAGCAACGGCTTATAGGTTTCCTCTCGTCTCTTTGCCATTGAGGCCAGGTCGCTTTTAACGATACCGGACGCATCGGAGACGCACCGGTCGCAAATATATACATCATTCGGCCCCGCAACCATACTGTTCACTTCATGACTGGTACGGTTACAAAATGAACAGTGAATTGTATTGTTTTTTTCTTTATCGCTCATGATAAGCGTATCGAATCGTTAGGGTTTTATATTTTCCCGCCTCATAATGTTGTCGATAAGACCATATTCTTTTGCTTCTTCGGCACTCATCCATTTGTTCCTGTCGGAATCTTCCAGAACCTTTTCCGGCGTCTGCCCGCTGTGTTCAGCCAGAATATTGACAAGAAGGTTTTTAATCCGCAATATTTCCTGAGCCTCAATTTCAATGTCACTGGCCTGGCCCTGTACACCTCCCAATGGCTGATGAATCATTACACGGGCATTAGGTAACAGATTGCGTTTCCCTTTGGCACCGGCTGTAAGTAAGACGGCTCCCATAGAGGCGGCCATACCAACACAGGTAGTGGAGACATCGGCTTTCACATACTGCATGGTATCGTAAATGGCCAGACCGGCCGACACAACACCTCCGGGACTGTTTATGTATAGGTTAATATCTTTCTCAGGATCCTCAGAATCAAGAAAAAGCATCTGGGCTACAATTGAGCTGGCCACCGCATCATTCACCGGCGTCCCCAATATAATAATCCGGTCTTTAAGCAGGCGTGAATATATATCGTAAGCTCGCTCCCCGCGGTTTGTTGTCTCAACAACCATGGGTACCAGGTTATTCTGTATGTGTTCCATTTTCTCCGTTTCAGGTATTTCAAATAATGGTTGTTTATACATGATAAGTGATCAGATGTTACGTCTTTTGTTCAGCTTCTTCCCGGGCTTTTATTTTCGCTTCGTATTTTTCCTGGTATTCATCTTCATCAATTTCGTTGATTTGCACTTCGTCTTTTAACTTTTCGAATACTTTATTTTCGCGGATGCTGTTTCTCAGATTTTCAAGCTGCTGTGGATTTTGTGCAAACAGATTGCGCATCTGATCTATGGTAAAGCCATAACGAGCTGCTTCTACCGAGAGATATTCATCTATATCTTCGGGTTTTATCTCAATATCGTCAAATTTTTCTTGCAATTTATTATCGATAAAAAACCATTTCGCATCTCGTTCGGCACGATCTCGCATATTTTTCCTGTATTCTTCTTCATCAAAACCGTCAGGTAATTGTCCCCCTGACTCTTGTGCCACCCTCTGTACGTATTGATTCAGGATTTGATCCAGAAATACCTCCGGGATTTCAAAGTCATGTATGCTAACAAGCTCTTCGATAATATCGTTCTTGAAAAGATCATCTGCTGACTGATCATAATAATTTTGAATCTGGCTCTTTGTCAGGCTCTTGAACTCATCCACATTTTTAGCCTCTCCTCCGGTCTGCTCTTTGGCAAACTCATCGGTTAATTCAGCCTTATGAAGCTTTTCAATCTTTTTGACAATCAGCCGGAATGCATCTTTCTGGTCTTCTTCACCGACTTCCACGTCTACTTCATCGCCGGCTTTCTTGCCCAGCAGATCGTCTTCAAACTGTTTAAACTCCTCTTTACGGAGATCGATAACCTGATCTTCATCTTTTTCGCCTTCCACGGGTTCGCCCTTTTCGTCCAGATGAATCGCATCGACAGTTACTTTGCTGTCTGCTGTTATTCCTTCCTCTACTTCCTCCCAGTTACCGTGGCGTTCAAGGAGGCGATCGATCTCTTTATCTACTTCCTCATCTGTTACGTCGTGAACAAGCTTGTCCACTTCTACCTGGCTCAGGTCTTTTAATTCGAACTCAGGAGCGGATCCTATTTTAAATTTTGCTTCCAGTTCGTCATTCTCCCAAGAAAGGTCCAGCATCTGCGTTTCTCCGACAGGATCGTATTCAGGAATTACTTTTTCCTCGAATACATTCTGTACGTATTTGGTAATCTCTTCCTGCTCTATCTCTTTACCAAAACGCTTCCTGACGATGCTCAACGGCACCTTGCCCGGGCGAAATCCCGGTATCTGAATCTGACTCTGATACTTTTTGTAGGCCTCTTCAAATTTGGGCTCGAGCTCCTTGCGCTTAGCTGAGATGATAATTTCTTTATCGACAGAAGTTAAATCTTGTACGGATATATCCACGGAACGGCTCCAAGGGATTTAATTAAAAACGGTATGCGTTAATTTTAGTTTAGATCAGGTATGAGTACGAGAGGGGGGACTCGAACCCCCACGCCAGAAGGCACTAGATCCTAAATCTAGCGCGTCTACCAATTCCGCCACTCTCGCATGTGCTTTTAATACCTTTATTATTTATTAATGAAATCTTCACACTGAGGATTTTCAAAGCCACGAAAATTACAGCTTTTTTGTCCTGTTTTCAACAGGAATAATTGCTTAATGATTCACTAATCAGAGGAACCTCAAAAGCTTTCCGCCGGTCTGACGAATAGGCACCACCTTCCAAATCCATGGAATAGTTCGTAATTTAGGATTGATAGTTGACTCAACCGGACACACATTCACAATTTATACCATTCCGTATCATGTTTAACAATCTTCGCCTTGTTTATATTACCACCAAAGACAAAGAAGAAGCAAAATCCATTGGGAGAAAACTGGTGGAGGAGCGCCTTGCCGCCTGTGTTAATATTATTGGCGGCATGGAGTCTATCTACTGGTGGGAGGATGAAATTCAACAGGCAAATGAATGCATACTCATTGCAAAGACGCCTTACCACAATGTGAAAAAACTGACGGAACGGGTTAAAGAGTTGCACAGTTACGACTGCCCATGCGTAATCTCTTTACAGCTGACCGAACAGGAGGGCAATCAGGAATATCAGCAATGGATTTTGGATAACGCAAAAAAGCAGCACATTAATTATGATATTGATGACACTTAACAAATACCGAACCGCTGGACACGCCCCGGAAAGTTGATGTAAGATCAAAATTACACTCCTAAAATTGAGCGAAAGCCTTGTCTGTACTAACTGTAAAAAAGCAAGACCATACCCTTTGGGCTATTATCAATCGTCCTGAAGCCTGCAATGCCATAAATTTTGCCGTTATGGATGAACTGGACAAGGTACTGGACCGGTTAGAGGATGACTCTTCCCTCCGGGCCCTGGTTTTAAGCGGATCCGGAGAGCATTCATTTATTTCCGGAGGAGATCTTAAGGAGTTCCACACCCTGAAAACAGCCGGCGAGGCCCAAACCATGGCCCACCGCATGCAGTCTGTCTGTAAGCGCCTCGAAAAACTCCCCTGCTGGACTATCGCCGCTGTTAACGGGGCCGCCTACGGGGGTGGATGCGAACTCATGCTTGCCTGCGACTTCAGAATGGCGGCCGATACAGCCCGCTTCGGTTTCACACAGGCCAAGTTCTATCTGACTCCGGGCTGGGGCGGATTGACCCGCCTTACAGAACGCGTAGGACGGGCCACCGCTCTGAGATGGCTGGCAGAAGCGGCTGTCATTCACTCCGACACGGCCCTGGCTCATAAATTGGTAGACAGGGTAGTACCTTATGATGTATTAGTACATAAAGCCGGGGAATGGGCTGTGGAACTTACCCGCAATGGGCGCGACTATATTTCAGCACTTAAACGCGGGGCGCTGGCATTAAATCCCTCTCGCTGGGAAGCGATGGAAGCGGAACTGGAACCATTTTCAACGTTCTGGGAAGATGAACGTCACCACCAGCGGGTGGAGCGGTTTTTGGGTGAGAAAGATTCGGAGACGGATTAGGAAGCCGGCAATGATACTCCTGATCCTTTAATCAACAGATCATTAAATCGATAACTAATCCGCCACTACCCGTTTTCTCAGTTTCATCCTGGCCTCGTAGCGATCCCCATTTCTGTACAGTTCAACCCGCATGGTGTCTCCCTCCTGATACTCTCTGAACAGTGCTTCCATATGCATTTTACTCTGTACCCCTTCATTGCCAATTTTGAGAATAATGTCGCCCGGCATAATACCCGCTTCAAATGCCGGGCCGTCTTTATTGACACTGGTAACCAGCAAGCCTCCGATAACAGGCAAATTGAATTTGAGCGCGAGCTGGTAGGTAATTCCGGCTACGTCGAACCCGGGATCGTAAGACATCTCTACTTTTCCCGAAGTGGCCAGTTGCTCAATAATTTTTTGCACTCTGTTGCTGGGAATGGCAAAACCCAGCCCCACAAAACCGGAACTCGTTCCGCCTGTAAAAATAAATGTGTTCACGCCGATCACCTCTCCCTTACTGTTTACCAGTGGGCCTCCCGAATTACCGCGGTTAATGGCCGCGTCCGTCTGGATCATATCCAGATACACACGGGGTTCATTGGGATTGGGACGAAAATCACGGTTCAGTGCACTTACCACGCCTACCGTTACCGAGGGCTGCGCTGCTTCAAACAGTCCAAACGGATTGCCTATGGCAAGCGACCATTCGCCGACCATAATATCATCGGAGTCTCCAAATTCAACAAAAACAAACTCACGGTCGGCCTTAATCTTCAGAAGCGCAAGATCCGCCAGTTCATCCACACCGATAATATCGGCTTCATACTGAGAGCCATCGGGGAGAGAAACCACAATCTTTCGCGCTTCCTTATTGGCTACATGTGCATTTGTAACTACCAGCCCGTCCTCGCTGATAACAAATCCCGAGCCCATACTGCTTACTTCCCGTTCGATGGGAACGTAAAAAAACCGGTTGTAGAATTCATCAAATGCCCATCGCCGCCCTCCCTGGTGCACTTCTGTTACCGTGATGCTGACTACGGCCGGGCTCACCTTTCTGACGGCATTTGTAATAGCGTTATGCCTGCTGACTTCCAGGGCCGAATCTGTATTAACTTTAGAGACATAACTTGTGGAACGCAGGGAGGTTGAAACGGGGGCTTGTTCAAGTACGGTATCCGCAGGTGGGTTTTGTAAAGATTGCGTGGTGTCGGCGCCTGCCGGATCGGTTTCAGGTTGTTGTTCGCAGGAAGAGAAAAGCAGAAAGAAAGCAAGAACGGTGTGAGAGAAAAATTGGGATACCATTATATTTCCTGAAACAGTTGATTTAAGACTTATCTATAGGCATCAGCTGTTTTGAGCCAATAGCAACTACCTCTTCAATTGTTTTTTCCAGCGGGCCGGGGTGCCAGGCGCCGGAAGCCTTTTTATGCCCTCCACCCCCGATTTCCCGGGCCCATTTGTTTACGTCAACGCTGTTACTTTTGGAGCGAAGGCTCATTTTAATACCCTCCCCCAGGTCTTTGAACAGGATAGCAGCCTTTATTCCGGTTACACTGAGCGGGTACGCCACAAATCCTTCGCAGTCGTCATTCGTTGTATTGGTCTCTTCCAGCATTTCGCTGGTAACGTACATGGTAGCTATTTGATTGTCTGCATAAAGCCTGATTGTACTCATCGCCCTACTCAGAAGATGAAGCTGATTGAGGCTTTTATTGGAGAACACCCGCTCGGCTACTTCATTGGGACGAAACTCCCCCAGACGCAACAATTCAGAGCAAATATTCATGGTTTCCGGCGTAACACTGTCGTACTGCAGGGAGCCTGTATCGGTTAAGATACCTGTATACAAGGCTTTTGCGATGGGGCCGTCTATCTGGCTTATCTTGTTCTGCAAATACAGATGAAATACCAGTTCACAGGTTGAGGAAGCCTCTTCAACCGAAATACTGAAGTCAAACCCGTCATGCGGATCGGGGTGATGATCGATCATGTAGGTGGGTTTCGGGTTATCCTGGATATACTCTGCATAACTGCCAAAACGCGCCGGCGAATTGCCATCCAGCAGAACAAAAGCGTCACACTTTTTTAAATCTTCCTCTTTAGGCTTTTGAATAGGAAAGTAATCCGAAAGCCACTGAAGATTTAGTGGAATCGGGTCGTCATTAAATGCAAACGCCTTAATTCCGTTTTGCTCCAGCCACAAGCAGGTGGCTACCTGGGCTCCGATACAGTCTCCATCCGGCCGTATATGCGAATAAACGCCTACGACTTGATGGGCTTTCAATTTTTCTACAAGTTCTTTAAACATGTTGAAGCCGGATTTATGCCGAAAAATAAGCCTATTAAAATGGGGCTTAGCATAGAAGAAAGCAATATTTTTTTCAGGGGTTAATAATTGAACCGTTTTCTTGTATCTTTTGCAGGAATTTCACTGATATATTAAACTCAGACAGGCTCTTAATCCCCCTTGTCTACAGGAAATATCCTGTTGTTTCTGCTCCAGGCTGCCTCCGTTTCCTTATGTCGTGTATCTTATGCTCTTAATTTTCCAATCAGTTAAGTTCCTAATCATTTCCAATGAACGTTCTCATATTATGTAACGGCCGGCCGCCGGGAGCGGGTCTTTTCTCACATGTGTATGACTGGGCCGATTTTTTCATTGCCGCTGACGGAGGTGGAAACGTTGCCCGCTCATTCAATCGCCTGCCCGATCTGGTGATTGGCGATCTGGATAGCTTTGTTCAACGCACCGACGATCCCTTTGAAGTTGTCTTTGATCCGGGCCAGGAAACCAATGATCTGGAAAAAGCGCTTACCGCGGCCCGCAACAAAAACGCCGGGAACGTCATCGTGCTTGGTGCCACAGGCCTGCGCCTGGACCATTCGCTGAAAAATCTTTCGGTGCTCAGGCAGTTTAATCCATACTTCAACCAGTTGATATTTAAGGATGAATTCAGTGATATCTTTCTGTTACCCAAAACATTTACCGCAGAGCTGCCTGTTGGCACACGCATATCTCTTTTTCCGCTTTCGGGCATTGTGAAAGGCATACGCACCGAAGGCCTTAAATTCCCGCTAAAGAATGAATCTCTGGAAAACGGAGTAAGAGATGGCTCCTCCAATGAAGTGGCCGCATCCCCTGTAAAGATAACCCATGACGAGGGCGATCTGATCTGTTTTATAGACCGGCCGGAACAGCCTTAAACCCTCCGGGCCGTTCAGCTTCTGCTTAACTATACGCGTGTATAGTTACCTGCTATGGACGGCTATAGTTATAACTATATGGGGGCGATAGTTACTACTATATGGTAACGATAGTTATAACTATATGATGAACATAGTAGTAACTATATGGTGGCAATAGTAGTAACTATATAGCGAATAGTTATAACTATATGGCAAAAATGGCGGAAAGGACGGTTGAAGAACGCCTCTTCAGGGGCCTTCTTTACGCATCTGATGTCAAATTCAGCTATGAGGTGAGCCTGACAAATAGCGCTTACTTCTTGAACCGCGCATCCGCAATAAATATCTTTAATCCATTTTAATGGCAAAGCCTGAAAATTTGTTTAATCTTAGTTTTACCTTTATTGACTGGGGCATCATTCTCGCTTACTTCCTGCTACTGATTATTTTGAGCTGGAAAAGGGCGGGAGAAGACCAGGATGAAGAATCTTTTTTACTCTCCGGCAGAAAGTTAACCCTACCGGCCTTTGTCGCTACCCTGGTCTCCACATGGTATGGCGGCATTTTAGGCGTAGGCGAGTACAGCTATCAATTCGGCATCTCCCAGTGGCTGTTGTTCGGATTTCCCTTCTACGTTTTTTCCGCCCTCTTTGCCTGGCTTCTGGCCGGTAAGATCCGGATGAATAAAGCTCTTTCCCTGCCCGAAGCTGTTGCCGATGTTTACGGAGAGCAAGCCGGAAGATTTTCGGCCGTGCCTATTTTTATTCTGGTTAGTCCCGCTCCCTATATTCTTATGCTGGGACTCATTTTCCAGTATCTGACCGGCAGCGCGGAGAATTTTTTGTGGTATGCCATAGGGGGCGCACTGTTTTCTGTAGCTTACGTCAGCTTTGGCGGATTCAGCGCCGTTGTCCGTACCGATATGCTCCAGATGGCGCTTATGTTTGGAGGTTTTATGGTACTGCTGGCATTTTCAGCTATGGAGTTTGGATCGCCGGGCGCTCTGTGGGGATCCGTACCCTCAACTTACCGCGATATCACCGGCGGACAGGATCTTCAATATATTCTTGTCTGGTTTTTTGTCGCATTGTGGACGTTCGTAGATCCCAGCTTTCATCAGCGGGCGGCTGCGGCAAAATCTCCCTCCACCGCTAAAAAGGGCATCTTCATTTCCATCTTGCTCTGGTTCGTATTCGATTTTATGACCATGTTCTGCGGAATGTACGGATGGGCTATTTTAGGTCCGGAGCTTATCGAACCAGCGATGGTGTATCCCTATCTGGCCAACGAAATACTCCCGGTTGGTTTGAAGGGCCTGTTCTTTGTGGCTTTGCTGGCTACCATTATGTCTACCCTGGACAGTTACCTGTTCCTCTCCGGACAGACGCTGGGACGCGACCTGCTGGCAAAACTGTTCCCAAATACCGCTAATAATAAACTTACCCGATTCAGTATATTCATAGCCGCAGCACTGGGGGTTCTGCTAATCATAATTTATCCAAGTGTTATCAATCTGTGGTATGTGATAGGATCGGTGATGATTCCCGGCCTGCTCATTCCCATACTCGGTGTTTATATCCCTTTCTTCTCTCTGAAGCAAAACTGGGTCTTGCCAACCATGGCCGCTGGTACAGGCACTTCATTTGTGTGGCTGATTGCCGGAACTCTTACCAGCGAGGAACTTTATTCTTACACCTTCCTGGGCCTGGAGCCCTTCTATCCCGGTCTTTTTGTCAGTATCCTGTTCTGGTTTTTTGGAAGAGCAACAGATGAAGAGACCACTAAAACACCAAAGCACGAAAAGGAAATGCGTGATGAGTAACGAG
>CALJMB010000328.1 GCA_937982515.1 uncultured Balneolaceae bacterium | reverse complement strand
CGCAACCGCAACCGCAACCGCAACCGCAACCGCAACCGCAACCGCAACCGCAACCTATGTCCATAGACCGGCTCCAGTTTGAACGTACATTGTGGAATGAAGGGTATGAAAGAGTCATGGGGCTGGATGAAGTTGGCCGCGGATGTCTCTCCGGCCCGGTAGTTGCTGCCGGAGTGATCTTCAGGCCGGGAACTACCGTTGAGGGAATCCGCGACAGTAAAACACTTTCTCTTAAAGAGCGAACGGAAATGGCCCGGGCCATTAAGAACCGGGCTGCATTCTGGACCATACAGTGGTGCAGCCCTGAGGAGATTGATAAGCTGAATATTTTATGGGCTTCACTCAAAGCAATGCAGCGGTGTACAGAAGCGAAGGGCGCGAATCCCGAGTATCTGCTGGTTGATGGAAATCGCTACGGAAGCAGTATGCATCCTCACACCTGTATTGTAAGGGGAGATGACAAATCGGCCAGTATAGCGGCCGCTTCGATACTGGCTAAGGTGTACCGGGATGCCCTCATGATAAAGCTTAACGAAGAGTATCCGTATTACGGGTGGGATACAAATGTCGGGTATCCAACCAAAAAGCATTATGAAGGGTTACAAAAATTTGGAATAACCGAACATCACCGCCGGAGCTTCAAACTCCGTACCCGTAAAATATGGAGCGGATCATAGTCATAAAGTTTGGTTTATGTTTGTCGGGAATAGCCGTATCTTTAAAGCCTTTATAAACAGCCTGATCTGACAATCACATAATTCCGTTTCGTTGAATTATATAAATTTTGTACTCCGCGAGAAGCGAATTTTATCATTTGGCCTCTCCTTTACCTTTGTCTCAAGCTTTGGACAAACGTTTCTCATTTCTCTGTTCGTACCCTTTATCTTACAGGAGTTTCAGCTTTCCAATGCCGGCTTCGGTTCTCTGTATTCGCTGGCCACGCTGAGCAGCGCCGCGTTGTTGCCGTATCTGGGGAAATGGATCGATCATCTTCCGTTGAAACAGTATAGCCTCTATGTGGCTGCAGGGCTGCTCACAGCCAGTGTGCTTATGTCTCTATCCTGGCATATTATCTTGCTCTTTATGGCTCTTCTCATGCTTCGGCTAAGCGGACAGGGGCTGAGCGGACACACAGCCCAAACGGCCATGGCCCGGTATTATGTAGCTGAACGAGGTAAAGCACTCAGTGTTTCCAGCCTGGGCTATCCGATAGGGGAAGGGATATTTCCTATACTGATTGCCGCTATGCTCTCGGCCTTAAGCTGGAGAATGACCTGGGGAATCTTTGCGCTGGTTCTTGGCTTACTGTTTATTCCTCTGGTACGGAACCTGCTGAATGGCCAGGATACGGACAGGCTGGATGAGAACACCAAACGGAAGTCTCATTCAGAGAAGCCGGCCTGGGGATATGGCGAAATAATGCATGACAGGCGCTTCTGCCTTCTGGTGCCTGCGGTGTTACTGCCCGCTTTCTGGGCAACGGCGCTGTTCTTATATCAGGTGTCCATGGCCGGGCAGCTGGGGTGGACGGCAGGCCTGATAGCCTCTGCCTTTGTGGCTTTTGCGGGATTTCGTATTCTGGGTTCACTGGGTATAGGCCCCATTATCGATCGGTGGAGCGCCCAGACGATCTTTCCTTTCTATCTGCTGCCCTTCGGTGCCGGCCTGCTCCTGGCCTTCTGGCACCCCGGTAACTGGTCGGCATTTCTTTACATGGGGCTTCTGGGCGTAACTATGGGAATCGGGAGTAACATTAAATCTGCCCTGTGGGCCGAGCTCTACGGCGCGGATATGGTAGGTACGGTGCGATCTCTGTTCTCAGCCCTTACCGTCTTTAGTACAGCTTTAAGCCCCTTTATTATAGGCTGGATGCTGGACTACAACATATCTATTGAAGCCATATTACTAAGCGCGGTAAGCTCCATCATACTGGGCACGGTACTGGCGATGCTGGCATTCAGAGAAAAGTAATAGTCTCTGGTTTGGGTATGAAATCAGGCGCCGGCACCGGAATCGGAAGGACCGGAGACGGGCGGCGAAGGCCGCGCAAGCCGCTCTGGTTATAGGCCATCCGTCTTATTCCACAGGGCTGGAAAGTTTATACCGTAAGGACAGAGTGTTTGTACCATGCGGACAAACCGGCTAACCGGTAAGCACAAGCCTTCTGAACTGTAAGTACAAGCATCTTGTGCGGTAAGGTTAGCCTCCTTCACCCGTAAGGTTAGCCTCCTTAAGGCGTAAGGTTAATTACTCTGGCCCGTAAGGCTGGATGGCTTGTGCCGCCGGCTGAAGGATCTTGTGCTACCGGGTGAAGCACCTTGTGCCGCCGGGTGAAACAGCTTGTGCAGTAAGGGCAGGCGGCCTGATCTGACCCTGACGGGGTTAGGACGTGTGGACAGCTAACGTGGCGTGCATCTTTGGATTGATTTAGCGCATCTCTGCGTTAGGAGCATAGAGCCTGGCGTGAACCCCGGGGACGCTATGCCCTTTGCGCCATGCGCTCTGCGGGTCACCCGCACATCCACATGCTCAGACTGAATGTCCACACGCGCCGGGGGATAGTAACAGCATTCACATTTCACAATTCCCGCGGGGTTCCGGCTCCAAGCCCCATAGGCAGCTTCACAAGCATGACGACCGCAAGAAAGAGCAAAGGAACAAGCCAGGAGTGGGTGAAGTCATGCAAAAAACCAAAGAGTGCGGGGCCTACGGATGCCAGTAAATAACCAATGGACTGGGCCATCCCTGAAAGTTCGGTAGCTGTTTCCGTATCGGTAGTACGCAGTACGATAAACAGCAAGGCCAGGCCGAAATATCCTCCCAGGGTAAAGCCAATGGCCGAAACCCATAAAGGAGTAAGAAGCGGATTAGAAAACATAAGGCCAAGGAGGCTGATGGCTTCCATCGCCGTAAGTAACCACACGATTTTGCGTTGGTCGTTGAGCCGCCCGGCCCATGTGGGTATGACAACCGATCCGAGAACCCCCATACCCTGTGAAAGGGCAAGCATCCAACCGGCATAGTCGGGTTTGATGCCGCGGCCTTGCAGTATTTCGGGCAGCCAGGCCAGGATAACATAAAATGTTAGGGACTGCAGACCCATAAAAAGGGCCACCTGCCATGCCAGCGGAGAACGGCCCAAGTCTTTAAGCGACCGTTTTAAGCTTCGGTTATTTTCAGGGATGGTCTGGTTTTTAAGCTGGGGCAGCCATACAAGCAGCGCCATAAGCGATACCAGCGCCCAGGAACCCAGCGACCAGCGCCAGCCCAGTCCCAGCCCCTCGGCCATGGGGACACTGATGCCCGCGGCGAGGGCGGCGCCCACACCCATTACACTTGAATAGACGCTGGTCATAACTCCCGTTTTCTCGGGAAAGTCGCGTTTGACGATACCGGGGAGCAGCACATTCCCCATAGCGATAGCAATGCCAATCAGAAGGGTGCCGAAAAAGAGGGGGCCGACTGCGGGAATGACTCTGATCAAAGATCCTCCGGTAAGTAAAAGCATAGCCCCGGCCAGTGTTCCCTCGATGCCAAACCGTTTGGTAAATAGCGAAGTAAGGGTAGAAAACACGCCAAAAGCCAGCAGGGGCAGGGTGGTCAGGAGCCCCAGCAGGGTGTTGGAGAGCCCGGTATCCTGCCGGATACTGCTAATCAAAGGCCCCACGCCAGCCAGTGCCGGCCGGAGATTCAGAGCAATGAGAACAATACCGGCAATGAGCAGGCTTTTTTGCAGGCGCGGTTGTTCAACGCCTGTATGTGGTACATTCATTTACAGGTTGTTAATAGATATTTTATATAGGCGGGCAAAAAGTACCAAAGATATGTATGGCTTAAAAATCATTAGTATCTATATGGGGCATAGGCTGTTTCTACTCATGGCTCAATGGCCGCGGGAAGGGGAGCGCGGATACGATGGATGAGGCGGATACGCACGGAGTATATATAACTCTATCTGCGAAGGCCCGCTCTATCCGCAGCATCCGCGTTCTATGGAAACGACAGGATATAGCTGATACAGCGCTAGCAGATCTTGCCCGTTGCGGGATCGATATAGCAGCCGTCGCCGGTAACCATTCGCTGTTGGCTGAGCTCGGCAGACAGCTCGTCCAGATACTTTTTAATTCGCTCCTTGCCGGTTACCAGAGTTCCATTTTCCTGAATAAATGGCAGTTCTAATTCAGTTGCGATATCATGTGGTGCATCTTCATCATACTCGCGGGTTTTATACGCCACGACGAGATCTTTCAACACACGTTCTATATCAGCTGCAAAAGGATCGTTGGGTTTGTGATGGAGAATAATCATAGCTTTATTAAGTGAGTAATGAGTAGAAAGTAGTAAGTAGTAAGCAGTGATTGTTGTTCGCAACTTACTACTTACTACTT
>CALJMB010000327.1 GCA_937982515.1 uncultured Balneolaceae bacterium | reverse complement strand
GCACGGCGTCTCCCCTCCGGCGGAGGGGAACAAGGGGTGGGTGTGGCGGGGCGGTGAACAGTAAGCAGTGATCAGTAAGCAGCGGGCAGGAGGGGTTGTCCGGATCCGGGGAGATGGGTCGCGCCCGGCCGTAGAACTGTAGAACTGTAGGGCGGGCGGCCTTTCCCAACGATTCTACGCCCTTCTGACTCCTGAATTCAGAATTCTGAATTTCCGGAATCCCTCAATCATTACCCTTTACTACTTTGTGCAACTCTGTGGCCTCTCCGTGTAACTCTGTGCAATAATCTTTCCTCTCCTCCACCTTGCCAATACAATACCTGCAACAACTAAAGCCGAGCCAAAATACTGCAACAGTGAAAGCTCTTCGTTAAGCAGGATGACTCCGAAGAAGAGGCCAAGCACCGGCACCAGGTTTTGATAAGTAGCACTTCGTACCGCTCCCACAGTCTGCAATCCATAGTTCCATATAATATAGGCGGCCCCTATAGCGAGCGCGCCGCTGTACAATACACCTCCGTAAGCGGCGCCGGAAACTTCGCGCCAGTTCAGTTCAATCATGCTCGGCAGCCCCACAATCAGCAGAAGCACGCAGCCGATGGTAGACATGATGGCCGAAAACTGGAGCGGGGTATAACGTTTCAGAAAGGGTCGGGACAGGATAGTAAATAACGCCCAGACCACCGCTGCCATAATCATGATTGCATCGCCAATAAAGGTATCGGAGCCGAAGGAAAATTCCTCCCGCCCGCCTGCTATAATGAACAGGATGCCCCCGAATGCACACATCACTCCCGCTGTTTTGAATACATTCATTTTTTCATCGGAGAAGAAGTGCGCCAGCAAGGCAACCCATATGGGAATGGTACCCAGCATAACCGCCGCATTGGCTGACAGAGTGTAATCGATACCTATTATAAAGAAACCCTGATATACAAGGTTTCCAAGAACTCCCATGCCCAATAGCGGCAGCCAATCTTTTCGGGGGATACGTACGCTTTGTTTGTTCCAGAGCAAGACGGCCCAGACTACAGCTGCCGCAAAAATGAAACGCAGGCCATTGTAGCTGAGGGGGTCAATTTCGTCAAGGCTGCTCTTGATGACTGAGAAATTTAGCGCCCAAACTACCGCAATCAGGAATAGGCAAAGTTCAACAATCGTTCGTTTTTGCACCGCGATCAGTATTGGATTGGAAATTTTTATACGACAGAGTGTACCGTTTTTTTGGTATAGATCCCAACGCGGTACACAGCAAAATGTTTCGGCTATCAAAGAAACCCGGCAGGCAGCAGGGCCGCCTGTACCGGCGTCCCGGGGCAGAGCGCCGGGACGTATTGGTAAGAATTTGTCTATTAAAGGCTCAGCAATTCCAATCAGTTACCGGAGTTCAGGAACGAGCGCTAAAAGAGGGGAAAATATAAAATGGATAGCAGCCATTTCTTTGAAACATCTCCTGATTGACTCCGTAAATACCCCCTCATTGAAAACTTATATCAAATTATTAAAACAATCTGATACAAACCGGGTTTAAGATATAACTCATGCGTAACTATTCAAGGATTATACATAGCAGAGGAAGGGCGTTACTGGTGCTAATCATCGTGTTGGCGGGTTCATTGTCCGGTGTGACTTTAGCCCAGGATACCACTTCTGCCCGGCAAAACGAACAGCAGCCATCCCTGAATCTTACTCAGGCTATTAACATGGCACTGGCAAATAACACTGAAATCAAGCGAGCACTGTTGACGTTGGAGAGCGCCGACCAGCAGGTGCGCATCGCCTGGAGTGAAGTATTGCCCGATATTTCAGGCTCTGCAACCTATACACGCAACCTGGAGCTTCCGGTGATTTTTATACCTCAGGATTTTTCGGATCCCAATTCTCCCCTTATTCCGATAACGGCCGGGACGGACAATACGTGGTCAGGTGGTTTTTCAGCCACCCAGACGTTGTTCAGGGGAGAAGCTATTGTAGGTATAAGCAGTTCTAAGCTTTATAAAGAAGCCCAGGCTGAAGGTGTAAGGGCGGCCGCTCAACAGATTGTAACCCAAACCAGGCTGGCTTACTACAATGTGTTGGTTGCTTTAGAGCAGTACCGCTTACAGCAAAGTACAGTAGAAAGGCTTACCGAGAACCTGAGGGAAAATCGGGCACGCCAAAGGGCCGGGCTGATTGATGAATACGCGGTATTGCAGGTAGAAGTTCAGCTGGCCAACGAGAGGCCCCAGCTGACGCAGGCAAATTATGCAGTTGAGCAGGCCTACAGAGAACTGAAACTGGAAATGGGAGTTCCGATGGAGCTCGGTTTCACAGTAGAAGGCGACCTGGCTTCGTTTAATATTCTGGATGAAGAAGCGGAATCGGAAGAAAATAAAAATATAAAGAAAGTAGACCGCTTAACGCCTTATGCATATGGGCAGGATAAAAATTTATTAGAGATCGCTTCCGGTTTGCGCGGAGACATCCGGGTGCTCGAAAAGCAAAATGAGCTCCAGGGACGCGAAATATCGGCTATCAAGAGCCGGTTTCTGCCCACACTGTCGGCAACCTATAATTTAAACTGGCAAGCCAACGACCCAGGTAACCCGACTTTTTTCGGGAGTGAGGATCAGCGGGTCCGGACACAAGCCGTAATGCTGAATCTATCAGTACCTATTTTCCAGGGCTTTGAGCGAAGCGCCAACCTGCAGATCGCAAAAATAGAGAAGAAAGACCTCGAGCTTCAAAGAGAGTTTGCCCTTCGTTCGGCACATAATGAAATCCAGTCGGCCCGCGAAGCCCTGAATCAGTCCATAGAGACGGCCCCTGCGCGGAAAAAAGCGTTGCAACAGGCCCGTGAAGGCTACAAACGGGCCCGTACCCGGCTGGAAAATGGAATAGGCTCGCAAATTGATGTAACGGAGGCGGAATTTCAGTTGAGACAGGCAGAGGTTAACTATGCTCAGATGGTATATAACTATCTGTCTGCAAAAGCACAGTATGATCAATCGATAGGGATGGTTCCGTTTGTAAATGAATTTGAAACAGAAATTAAATAATTATCCGACAAAACTAATTATGGAAAAGTTATATATACTCGTCAGCCTGGTAATTTTAGGTGTGATAGCGGGATGTTCGCAAGAGCAGGAAGTTATAGAGGAGGATCTGGTCAAGACGGTAAACGTGGAAATCACGGAAATGAAGCCCGAAACCTTTAGCCGGTATTTGCAGCTGATAGGCACTGTAAAGGCCGCAAATGATGTACGGCTGACTCCTCAGGTAAGCGGTCGGATTATCAACTACTTTGTTGAGGAAGGTGAGCCCGTACGCAAAGGCCAGGCTATAGCGAAAATCGATGATGAAAAGCTCTTGCAGGAGAAAGCGCGGCTAGAAGCCCAGACAGAGCAGGCGCGACAGCAGTACCAGCGCCTGAAACGGGTGTTCGAACAGGACAGTATCGGCTCAGAAATTGATATAATTAATGCAAGAGCGGCTTTCAGGCAAAGCAATTCCGCCCTGGAATCGATCAAGGTTGACCTGAATAATACCACTGTACGGGCTCCATTCGACGCCGTATTAGAAAGCATCCTTGTGGAAGAGGGTGAAATGGCCGGCCAGGGAGCGGCCATGGTTCGCCTGATCGCATCCGGCCAAGCCAAAATAGAAACAGGCGTGCCGGCCCGCTATGCCGATGCTGTACAGGCCGGGGATGAAGCTGCCATCTGGTTCGATACACAGCACAGCGATACATTGCGGGGAACCATTACTTTTGTGGCCGGGAGTATCGATCCCCAGGCCCGTACTTTTAAAGTGGAAATTGCCATTCCCGGGAATCAGCGGGGCTATAAAATTGGCATGATTGCCAATGTCAGGCTCCGGACTCTGCAGCGGCAGAACGTATTGGTTGTGGGAGAGGAATTTGTCTATCAGAAAGGTGGTGGCTACGTGACATATACAGCCTCAAAAAGCCCCGGGGGTAAGACGATAGCCATCGAGCGGCCGGTAACACTGGGGGCTTCGTATGAAAACAGAATTGTCGTCGAAGACGGATTGCAGCCGGGAGATCAGCTTATTACCATAGGTTCTTCCTACCTTCAAGACAGCACGAGGATACATATCGTTGAAAACAACAGCAGAGAATTTACATATCAAGCGAGAGAGGAATAACGTATGAGCACGAATTCATATTCCCATAATAATTCAACCCGGACAGATTCTGGCTCTGCGTCCGCAAGGGAACGCAAAGAATTCTGGCTTAGTACATTTGCCATTGACAACCGGATCAGTGTATTGGTAATCATCGTATTGGTTGCCATCATGGGTATTCAGTCGTATCTGGCCATACCCAAAGAGGCGGCTCCCGATGTTACCATTCCCAATATTCTGGTTATCACAACTTATCCCGGTGTTTCTCCGGAAGACATGGAGAGCCTGGTAACCCGTAAGCTGGAGGATGAACTGAGCAATATCTCTGAAGTTCGGGAGATGACTTCCACTTCTGCTGAAGGCTACTCTAACATTAATCTGGAATTCAGTTCGGATGTAGATATCAATGAGGCATTACAGAAAGTGAGAGAAAGTGTGGATCTGGCCAGGCCGGAGCTGCCCGCGGAGGCGGAAGATCCGATAGTTCAGGAAATAAACATCTCGGAATTTCCGATTATGCAGGTTAACATATCCGGCCGGTACGGGGAGGAAGATCTCAAACAGATAGCTGAGGACTTGCAGGACCGCATCGAAACCATTCCCTCCGTACTGGAAGTGGATCTGACCGGCGGGCTGGAGCGCGAGGTTAAAGTTGAAATAGACCTGCCTAAACTTAAATACTACGGGCTCACATTCAGTGATGTGATTTCTGCCATTCAGCGCGAAAATGTAACCACGCCCGGCGGTACTATAGACGTAGGGACCAAGGACTTTCTGCTGCGTGTGCCCGGAGAGTATAAAGACCCCCGAAACATAGAAAACATCGTTGTGGATGCTCCGGATGATCAGCCGATTTACATCCGGGACATCGGCGATGTCGTCTTCGGTTTTAAGGAGCGGGAATCATATGCTTCTCTGGATGGGGATCCGGTAATCACGCTCTCCGTGAAAAAACGATCAGGTGAAAACATCATCGAAACTTCAAGGGCAGTGAGGGCTATTCTGGATAAGGAACTTCCAAGTCTTCCGCCAACCACGAATATCCAGATTACTTCTGATCAGAGCACAGAGATTAACGCTATGGTGAGCAGCCTTGAGAACAATATTATTTCAGGGTTGCTGCTGGTGGTAGGTGTTTTGTTGTTTTTCCTCGGGGTGCGCAATTCTTCTTTTGTAGGTGTTGCGATTCCGCTTTCTATGCTTATGTCGTTTATCATTATAAATATGGTTGGCATAACCATGAACATGGTGGTACTGTTTTCCCTGATTCTGGCACTGGGTATGCTGGTGGACAATGCGATAGTGGTGGTAGAAAATATTTACCGTTACCTGGAAGAAGGTTTTGACAGTTTTGAAGCCGCTAAAAAGGGAACGGGAGAAGTAGCCATACCTATTATCACCGGAACTGCCACTACCCTGGCGGCTTTCTTTCCGCTGTTGTTCTGGCCGGATGTGGTAGGAGAATTTATGTCGTTCCTTCCCAAAACGCTTATCATTACGCTGAGCAGTTCTCTGTTTGTAGCACTGGTGATTAACCCGGTGTTATGCGCCCTTTTTATGAAACTGGAGCAGGAAGCCGGCAAAACAGGGCCTGTCATGACCCGTAAGGGGAAATTCACGCTCAGCGCGATCTTCGGCTTCTTTCTGCTGATAGCGCTTGTGAATAATGTTGTAACGTGGTCTATGCTGCTGGTTCTGGGGCTGGCGCTCTGGCTGCTGAACCGGTATGTACTGAACCCCGCGGGAAACTGGTGGCAGCAAAAAGGCATCGGCCGGGTTCTTCAGAGTTATGAAAAAACGCTCCGCTGGTCGCTCGATCATAAGTGGACGGTAACGGGGATAGCCGCTTTTGTGTTAATATCCAGCTTTATCCTGTTTGGCGTGTTTAATAGCGGAGTGGTGTTCTTTCCGGAAGATATCCCGCCTCAGCGTGTGTATGTACAGGTAGAAGCTCCTGCGGGCAGCAACGTAGAATTCACTAAAAGCATTGTAGACAGATTAGAGCAAAGAGTACCCGACATCCCCAACCATGGCGACCTTGAGACCGTGTTGACCACATCCGGTTCTTCTATTTCGGCCGGGATGGGCGGCCAGGGTTCAGGAAATGTGGGTACCGTACTGCTGAACTTCAAAGAATATCAGCAGCGTGAAGGCAGTACCTTTGATGCCATAGAATATATGAGAAGCAATTTTTCGAGAGGCATCGCCGGGGCAGAGATTACGGTTGAACAGGAACAGGGAGGCCCGCCCACAGGCAAGCCTATAAGCCTTGAGCTTTCCGGAAACAGTATGGATGTACTCACACAGCTCTCAAACCGTATGTTAGCGATTATAGAGAATGATCCGGTATATGCCAAGTTAGACGGATTGGAAACAGACTTGCCGGAACCACGTCCTGAAGTGAAAATAGAGGTGAATCGCGAGAAAGCGGAGCTGTTCGGGCTGTCAACCAGCCAGATCGGAACTACGGTGCGCGCGGCGGTCAATGGCATTGAGGCATCCGAGTTCCGAGACGGAAAGGATGAGTACGACATTACAGTACGCCTGGCAGAAAAATACCGCAAAAACCTCAGTATGCTAGACGACCTTACCATTGTGGAAGATGGCCGGCAGATACCCCTTTCCATTGTAGCCGACTGGAAGGTTACGGAAGGCTACGGCGGAATCACACATATTGATCAGGAGCGGGTAGTAACGGTGCAGGCTGATGTCCGATCCGGTTATAATGCCAATGCCGTGTTGCAGGAAGTGCAGGCTCTGTTGCAGCCGTACCTTCAGGATGAAATTCCGGAGGGGTATACGGCGCAGTGGACCGGCCAGCAGGAAGAGCAACAGGAGTCGATGGAGTTCCTGATAGGAGCTTTTCTGGTTGCGCTGTTTCTGATAGCATTTATTCTGGTATCAGAATTTAATTCTACCGCCAAGCCGTTAATAGTATTGTCATCTGTCATTATGTCTACTTCGGGAGTGCTGCTTGGGCTTATTGTGTTTCAAATGCCTTTCAGTATTATCATGACCGGGGTTGGTGTAATTTCACTGGCGGGCGTGGTGGTAAACAACGCCATCGTATTGATTGACTATATCGATATTCTCCGGACGAGAGACAAGATGAACCTATACGAAGCACTGATACAGGCGGGGAAAGTCCGGTTTCGCCCTGTTATACTTACGGCCATTACTACTATTCTGGGGCTTGTTCCGCTTGCCATCGGTTTCAACCTCGATTTTGTTACCCTGACAAACAACCCCGGCGAATTCTTCACAAATATAGGAGAATACCTCTACTGGGGCGGTCCGCAGGCGGCATGGTGGGCTCCTATGGCCATCGCGGTTATTTGTGGCTTACTATTTGCAACGGCTCTTACTCTGATTCTGGTTCCGGTACTCTACTATCTGTTTGAAAACGGACGGATAAGTATCAACCACTACTTCTTCGACACCGCTGAACCGGGAATTATTTCCGGCCCGGTTTCTGCCAATGGAAAGCGAAAAGAGAAAAAATACCATGACACCGTACCGGTAAGCTAATCAGGAATAATACAACTCATTACAGAGTTAGGAAGTGGCATGAAACCGCTCTGCATCTAAGTCCGGCTGCTCCTCAGACTCCAGGAAAAATAAATAATGGCGCGAGCGTCCGCTCGTGCCATAACCAACCAATAGAAGGACGCGTGTAGGCGCTGCCCCCACCTTGAAGTATTCCATGGGTTGGCGGATCCCTCAAGAGTAGGTAAAGGATAGTTGGCAGCCTGTTCGGTTCACCCCTAAATCCCCTAAAGGGGACTTATTGAGCTGGTTGCCTTTCTTCCGGGTGTTGCCAGAAAAGATGCAGGCCACCCTGGAGGTGGACTACATCGGAATGTGTTTATATCGTTGAACCAGCACATTCCAAAAGTCCCCTTTAAGGGATTTAGGGGTCCATAAGGGCACGAAGCGGAGAGGAAGGAAAAAGGCAGGCCTGCCTGCTGCCAGGTTTTGACTTTCACTGAGGAGTTGTCGGGCTGAAGACCACGGGTGCTCTGCAGGGGCGACGGAGATAGCACTTCCCTCCATCGTGAAAAGCACGTTGGTGATTTTGCAAGCAATCCTCCAAGTGTATTAGAAGGAGCGCGTCATACAGCCATGAAACGCATGACTCATCTATCAATCCGAAAACCCGTGTTGTTTATAGCCCCGGCTTTTATTTTCCAGGTGAGCTACTGCCGAAAAAATAGTATCTTAAACATACATAGAATTCTATTTCACCAAGTCGGAACCCGAAAGGACCATGGAAGCTGCTCCGGGCATTCGTTGTTGGCCTGTTCCATAAACACACCGACAGGATGAATCGGAATCCGTACTACTATTCCTTTAAATCAAATCTTATAGTCTCGTGATACAGCGCATTCAAACAGTTTTTCTACTGCTAGCCTTTATTTTGGACGTAAGCGTCTTTTTCAATGCTATTTACAGTCACGCTATGGATGACCCGCAAAGATGGGTAGGTATAGGTTTTGCGACAGTATTGACACTTTCAGCACTGGGATCGCTTGGCTGTATCTTTTTATATAAAGACCGCCTGAATCAGATCAAATGGCTTAACCGGTGTATGATTTTTCAGGTTCTGGCAACCGGGTACGGTATTGGTATAGTCCTCTCCCTGGGTGGTTTCGGGATGTACTTGTGGGACGAGGCTCTGGGTGCCGGTATTCTGTTTGTAGCACTGTTGGCTCAGCTTTATGCCAGGAAAAAGATCAGAGATGATGAAGAGCTTGTAAAATCGATGGACAGGATTCGGTAGTGGTTTTCTTGTATCTGGAGCTTAGCTGCTAAGGTCGGCAATATGTTGGGCATTTGCTCTTACACGAAAGTATATGGTATAAGGTATAAGTGAGATCTGCTGCTTAAATATGATGATGGACCCCTGTTTCCTTATACCCTATACCTTATATCTCAATTCGTTTAGAAATTAGCTGGAAGCGCCTGCAAACTTAACCGCCATTCAGGGTACAATATTAACTACCATCCATGTCTCACAATTTTCCCAAAGCCAGAGTCATTTTGTTGCTAGCGCTGGGATTGGCAGCCATAAGCTTCTCTCCGATTTTAGTACGGTTTACTCCTGAAACACCACCCTTTGTCCTGGCAAGCTACCGAACCGCATTTTCTGTCCTTTTTTTATGGCCTTACTGGTTTTTTAAACAAGAAAAAGAAGTGCTGCCTGAAAGCCAGAGGGAAAAGTTGCTGGTAGCTCTCGCAGGAATTTGCCTGGGCATACATTTTATTTGCTGGATTGCTTCGCTCTACTACACTTCGGTTGCCTCGGCTTCAATTCTGGTAGCCATCCACCCTGTCATTTTAATACTGGTTGAGCGTTGGTGGTTCAAGCGGAGATTTGCTGCCGCCATATGGGCCGGTGTTTTTCTGGCCTTTGCCGGCTCTATTGCTCTTGGCATTTCGGATAGCCGTACCGTTCAGGAATTTCCCGATCCGTTATTTGGGAACATGCTCGCCGTTATAGCTGCCGTTATCTTTGCAGTGTATTTGCTTATAGGCCAAAAGATAAGGCAAAAAAGGGAATGGGTAGACTATGTATTTCCCGTCTATTTCTTCGCGGCTGTAACATGTGTCATTCTTACCGTTCTGGCAGGTGATAACTTATTCAGCATATCGTTTATTGGCGTATCGGTCGGAGCCGGCCTCGCGTTCGGACCTCAAATTCTGGGGCATGGATCTATGAATTACGCTGTCAGATACATTTCACCTACTTTGTTGTCAACGCTGGTGTTGACAGAGCCGCTCTTTGCTTCGATACTGGCTTTTTTCCTGTTTGATGAGCTGCCACCAGCGGCTTCCGTTATTGCAATGAGCGTCGTTCTGTGTGGCATAGGGCTTACCTGGAAAAGGGAAATACGAAAGGGAGAAGGTAGTTAATCAGAACATTCTCATTGGATGGGCAGAGAAGGACGTATTTCGGAGCGCGTTCCATGATTCACCCATCCGGTCACAAGACCAGCGGCCAGCTGGAAATTCGAGGGCTTGTTCGTGGAAATAATCCTGACAGAGTTTAGAGCCCTGACAGGGTTATTTCCGCACAATATGTATAGCATTATCATGGTATTTTTAAAATAGTCATTTAGGCATATCATAGAAAGCTAAAGAAATTACAATGAGCAGGTGCTATGACAGTAAAAAAATACATAACAGTTATATTGTTGTTTACAATTTCTTCGGTTGTACAGGCGCAAATGGTAAAAACAGTAAATGAAACCACTTTACAGCCAGTACGAAACGTCTATATATATAGCATTGGCAAGAATCTCACTGCTGTAACTGATGTAAGAGGTCATGCCGACCTGGCTAAATTTTCCCCCGGTGACAGCCTTATTTTTCAGCACCCCTCCTTTAAACGCCGCATTTTGTTATTTGAAGAAGTTGGGAAAAATAACTTTGTCGTAAAGCTTGCCAAACGGTCGGTTGTTTTAGAGGAAGTTTATATTTCAGCCAGCAAACGCACGCAAGACATAACAGAAATCCCCCAGAGGGTTGCTCAGATCAGTTCGGAACAGATACGGTTTTCCAATCCTCAAACAGCAGCAGATCTCTTACAGAGCTCGGGAAAGGTATTCATCCAAAAAAGTCAACTTGGAGGAGGGAGCCCGATGATACGGGGGTTCGCGGCCAATTCGGTGATGATTGCCGTGGATGGAATCCGGATGAATAATGCGATTTTTCGAAGTGGCAACCTCCAGAATGTGATTTCCATAGATCCTAACATATTGGAGAAAGCGGAAGTTTTGTTTGGTCCGGGTTCTGTTATTTATGGAAGCGATGCTCTGGGTGGCGTGATGAACTTCCGGACGATGGATCCGGAACTTTCCTTTTCGGATGAAGAAACGTACGTCAGAACAAATTCAATGGTTAGATATTCATCGGCCGCCCATGAGCGCACGGTACATCTCGATGCAAACATAGGATTTGAGAAATGGGGTCTATTGAGCAGTATCACATACAGTGCGTATGATGATTTAAGATCGGGGAGGGATTTTTATAGTCGTTTTCCCGATTGGGGAAAGCGCCAAGAATACGTCAAGACAACAGACGGGGGCGATGCGGTTATCCAAAACGATGATGTGACGATTCAGAAATATTCTGGCTACAATCAGCTGAATCTGATGCAGAAAATACGGTACAGCCCGTCAAAGAACTGGGATATGCGGTATGCATTTCACTATGCGACAACTACCGACATTCCGCGATACGACCGGCTCATCGAGCGCGAGAACGGCGATACGGGACAGCTTAAGAGCGCGGAATGGTATTATGGCCCCCAGATATGGATGCTGAACAGCCTTAATCTGGATCTCTATTCCGGTTCTGCGCTGTATGACAAAATAAGCAGCGTATTCTCCTATCAGTGGTTTCAGGAGAGCCGAAATGACCGCAAGTTCCGGATGGCAAAGCTTCGTAACAGAGAGGAAAACGTGCATGCGTTAACGGCCAGCATCGATTTCGACAAGCATTTGGGCGAAGGCAGGGAACTCTATTACGGAGTTGAGGGGCTGTACAACTATGTACAATCCAGCGCATTTTCGCGGAATATTGAAACGGGCGGAATCTCTGCCGAATCAACCCGCTATCCGGATGGAGGGAGCAAATACACTCAGTTAGCCGCTTATGGCACGTACAAGCATGAGCTTTCTGCCAACTTAACAGCAATTGCTGGTGCACGATACAGCCATGTGCTGCTCAATTCCAGATTTGGCGACACACAGTTTTATGATTTTCCTTTTCAGGAAATAGAAATACGTACCGGGGCCTTAAACGGGAGCCTGGGGTTTACTTACCGACCCGCAAAACATTTACAGTTTAACCTGAACGGTTCTACAGGATTCAGGGCACCAAACGTAGATGATGCCGCAAAGGTGTTTGACTCCGAACCAGGCACCGTAATAGTTCCGAATGACGATATTAAGCCTGAATATTCATATAACCTGGATTTTACGGTTATCAAAGATTTTGAGAATAAGGCGCGCCTTGAAGTCAACACTTTCTATACATGGCTGCGGGATGCGATGGTTCGGCGTGATTTTCAATTTAACGGGCGGGATTCTATCATGTATGACGGCGAGCTGAGTAAGGTAGAGGCCGTCGTCAATGCCGGAAAGGCTTATATCTACGGTATAAGTGCGGGGCTGGGTGTGGAATTGAGTAATTGTCTGGCGCTGGATGGTAACATTACATACACCATCGGCAAGGATATCACTAACGATGAGCCCATGCGGCATGTAGCCCCACTGTATGGACAGGCCGGGATAACATATAAGGCGGAAAGGTTACGGATTGAACTCTATTCCCAATTTAACGGAGAAAAAAACATATCGGACTTTGCCCTCTCAGAACGAAGTAAAACACATATCTATACCCGGGATGGAACGCCGGCCTGGGCAACGGTTAATATTAAAACTTCCTATCAGATACATGCCGGCGTACAGATGAATGTAGGGATGGAAAACATATTTGATAAGCACTATCGCCCCTATTCCTCAGGAATAAGCGCCCCCGGAAGAAATATTATTCTGGCCCTCAGAGCCGTCCTTTAAAAATTGTATATCTGTATAAGAAGACTTCAAAAAGGTTTTTATAAACGAAATTGAAATTTTATGGAAACTATCCTGCAAAAATAATGTTGATACTATATAATCAAACAGATGTAAATTATTTAATAATTGTTAGAGAGTTCTAAGAAACAAAAGATTTCAAAAATTTATCCTTATTATTGAAGAGTGATAATAAATGGACAGCATATCAAAACGGCATTACATATAGGTTGACTCTGTCATTCTAATCCAATCTTTAACTATATGTACTCTATATTCAAAAACCATAAGAGAAAGACGCTTGGTCTGACGCTGGTAATGACTGCATTTTTAGGTAGCTGCCAGTTATCCGAGGGTTCTTTCCAATTGCCTGATAATCCTTTCCGAAACCCCTTTCTTGCAGATCCGGGACTGGGGGTTAGTGTAACGGAACCGGTAGAGCATGACTTTGACGAGATAAAAAAACGAGGAACGCTCAGGATGATTACCCGTTACAGTTCCAATACCTATTTTTTACATCAGGGACTGGAATGGGGATTTGAATATGAATTATTAAGCCACTTTGCCAGAGAACACGATCTCGCTCTGGAGGTGATCATTGTAGGAGCTGACGAGAGTCCGTATGATCTGCTAAACAGTGGTAGAGGCGATGTTATCGCCGCAAGCTATACCATTACTCCTGAACGGAAGGAATATGTGAAATTTACGCGTCCCTATAATCTGGTTGATCAGGTTGTAGTACTCTCCAGTGATCTGGAAGGATCCTTTCAGTCGCTTGAAGATTTGGTAGAGAACGATATTACTATCAGTATAGGAAGGAACAGCTCCTATTATCAACGCCTGAAAGAATTTCAGCAAGAAGGCTTTGAAATAGACATTCAAATAGTTTCCAATAACAATGACACGGAATCGCTTCTGTTTGATGTTTCCAGCGGCGCCTATATGGCAACGGTTGCCGACGACAACATTTTCCAGGCTTCTAATAAGTACATGGCCGGATTGATGAAGGGGCCTGTAATTTCCCGAAAAGATACCATAGCGTGGGCCATCCGAAAGAATGCGCCCAATCTGGAGACGGAAATGAACCGGTTCCTGTACAAACACTTTCGGTTTAGCAGTAATGGTCAGCCGCCCAAGCGGTCTACTTTACTAAATGTGCTTCGTGAAAGATACTTCGAAGGCGGGAAGCAGATCGCCGATTACTACAACCCGGAGCTTTCTTTTCCTGTGTCGGGTGTTATTTCTCCTTATGACGAGTTAATTAAATCGGTTGCCGATTCAGCGGGGCTGGACTGGCTGATGATTTCATCGATGGTTGCTCAGGAAACCAAATTTAATCCGCAGTCGGAGAGCTGGGCCGGCGCCGTTGGGCTTATGCAGATCCTGCCCCGGTTCTCAGAGGTAGAAGACCCCCAGCTTTTGTACGACGAAGGGGTAAATGTGAGAGAAGGGGTTCGAATCATTTCCGAACATCTGAATCATTACTCTTATATGGACAGTACAAATCAATGGGCCTTCGCACTGGCTGCATACAATGCCGGCCCCGGACATATAGCTGATGCCCGCAGGCTGGCTATTGACGCAAACAAGAATCCCAACGAGTGGGAAAATGTAGCCGAGGCCCTGCTTAAGCTTATGCAGCGCAGATATTATAAAGATGCGCGGTATGGCTTCTGCAGAGGCATAGAGACCGTTCGCTATGTAGAAGAAATTACAAGCCGATATGATACCTACCAAAGTGTATGGGCATTGGCTATGCAGAGACAAGACCGCGTAATGCCCGGTGTGGTAGGCTTAGTTGACTAGGGTAGTATCCGCAATCAACGGTCGCGTAAAGGGGAACGCGGATGCTGTGATTGGAGCCGGTCTTCGCAGATCATAATATAGAGTGTATTAATCGTATCTGTGCTTATCAGCAATATCCGCACTCTATAGAAATGACAGGATACAGGTGCCACGTCCTAAAATTCAGGCTGCTGCCCCTAATTCCCATCCTGCACTTTTACTACAATAAGGGTAACATCGTCGTGCTGGATGTTGCCTGAAAAGCCTGTGATATCTTGAATGATAGCATGCATGATTCTCTCAGCAGAATCCTTCCTGTGTTTTTTGACGCACTCTATAAGGCGGTGCTCTTCATACTCCCGGGTTTGCTGGGGATTCAGCGCCTCGGTAACTCCATCCGTATAAAATACAAGCAAATCGCCGGAAGAAAGAGTAATAGTTTGTTCGGTATAGGGGGTCAGCGTAGGCATAGCTCCCAGAATAAGCCCCCCCTCCTCCAGGCCTACAGGCTCATCACGTCCGTTTTTAAACCAAAGGGGCGGATTGTGTCCGGCATTGACAAACTTGAAACTGGAGTTGCGCGGATCGTAAAGGCCCCAGAAAAAAGTGATGAACTTGTCGCTGGGTGTATTTCTGTAGATAATATCATTTACCCGGTTAGATGCTTCTCCAAGTGTTATATCTATAGGAAGCAATACATGTAACATAGCCTGAAGGTTAGCCATCAGGAGGGCTGCAGGAATGCCTTTGCCGGTTACATCACCAATGGCGAGCAACAGGTTCTTTTCCGGTGTTTCTAGAATATCAAAATAGTCGCCGCCAACCTGGAGCGAGGAGATATTAGTTGCAGCGATGTCCAGCCCGTCGCTTTTGGGGATGGAATTAGGCAATAAGCCTTTTTGAATGCTTTTGGCGATGGCCAGTTCCTCCTCCAGACGTTCTTTTTCGATGCGTTCTTCAAGCAGGTAGGTTTTCTGAACGGAGAGCAGAGCCAGGTTACTCAGTGAGCGCAGAAAGTTAAAATCGGAGGTGGTGTACTCTTCTTTATTTGCCCTGGGGCCTACTCCTACCAGCGCTATTTTTTTATTTTGAAACTGCAACCCTATAACGGCCTGTATATCATTCTCACGAAGAAACGGAATTTCATTACGGAGATTTTCATTCACCTTTACAAGGTCTCTATCCAGCTTAAACAATTTGTCTATATCGGCTTTTGTAAGCTTGCTGTTAATTCCGCTGGTGGTAACTACTTCCCGCCGGCCTTCGTGTTCCAGCACAAAGAAAAACTTGCGAATGAGCATTTGCCCCAGCATGGCAAATTTAAATATACGCACGATTTCTTCACGGTCGACCATCCTGTTAAAGTCTTTGCTAAGATCGAACAGGGTGTTCATTTCGTAGACCTTGCGGTCGAGCATGCGGTTGATGCGGTGCAGTTCGGTAAACATCCGTGAATTCGCTATGGCAACGGATGAAATGATAGACAGGCTTTCAATAAACTCAATTTCATGCCGGCTCAGGGCTTGCTGGGTACCTTTAGAGCCCAGGCAGAGGAAACCTATGTGATTATTGCTGGTTCGGAGGTTAAAGTAAGTGCATTTAGGATCACCCATGATAACTTCCGGCATCTCATACTTATCGATACCGCACTGGATTACCGATTCTTCTGTAATGGAATCATCCCATCCGGAAGAAAAAACGGTGCCTTCGGCAGGGCTCCCCCTGCCCTTAGACTTAGATACAAGGTAAGAGCCATCCGCCGGCTGATAAATGAGAATTGTTCCCTTTGTAACCATCAGCTTGCCCATGGTAATGAGCAGGAGATTGTTGAGAACAAAGTCCATGTCCTGAGATTCTATAAGCAGGCGGGCTGTTTCGAGGAGCGTCTTTAATTCGAACCTGGAATGCCTGTCTTCATTTTTCAGCCGGGTATTGCTCACAATGAATTAGCGCTTTTTAATCATGCGGATTTCGTTCCTGGGCCCTTTATTCGAATATTTCACGTCATCCATCAGTTTTTTAATTAAATAGACACCAACGCCGCCTCGCTTCTTCTCTTTAATTTTTTGGCGTACATCCGGCTCAGTATAGCTTGACGGGTCGAAAGATTCGCCGGTATCGAGTAGTGAAATCCAGAATTCATTGCCGTTGAAGCCCAGTTGTATATCTACCGATTTATGGCTGTCATTTTTATAGGAGTGTTTAATAATATTTGTATACGCTTCATCTACGGCAAGCCGTATGTCGGCCACATCTTGTTGTTTGAACCCAAATTCGGACGCGTATTTAGCGACAAAATTGCGGACCTCCGCCAAATGCTCCGTAGAGGCCTGAACCGACATGGTGTATTTCATTTTACGCTTAGGCAAGGTTGTACCTATCTGTTTACATCTTCTTCAAATTTATCTATGGCGTCTTTTTCATCCTCCAGTATATCGTACAAGGTAGGGAAGCCAAGCAGATCAAAAACATTGTAAACTTTAGAATTCATATTGGTGAGTTTTATGTCTCCGCCGAGGCTGCGGACGTCTTCAATGTAAGCCATAAATACACCGAGGCCGGCACTGGCTATATAATCCAGATTGCGGCAATTGACTATGATTTGATGTTTCTCCCGGTCGATGAGAACTTTTAGTGAATTTTCTAATTGGAATGCTGTATGAGCATCCAGCTCGCCGCTCAACTCCAATACATCGAATGCATCAACTTGCTTGTGGTTAATATTAAAATTTTTCATCACTACGGGTTAATTG
The DNA here is from genome assembly GCA_937982515.1 of uncultured Balneolaceae bacterium. Taxonomy (GTDB): domain Bacteria; phylum Bacteroidota; class Rhodothermia; order Balneolales; family Balneolaceae; genus CALJMB01. The sequence continues at coordinate 15,818 of CALJMB010000327.1, read as the reverse complement.
AATGGTAACGTTCTCTGATATAATCAGAATGATAAACATAAAAAAATTCAAGCACATCGTTAGCAAAAAGAAATATTCAGAAAAAGGAGGACACCAACCGTTATAAATGGGTAATATGGCGCAATGGCAGGTATACGGAAAACAGTGCGGAGGGGTTCAAAAAAATAGGACCTTGCACGTATCAGGTGCAAGGTCCTGACTATTCATCAAGAGAGACGCTACTTGAGCGCAGTGTAATGTAATAAAATACACCACTATAAAACAAGTATTATTAGAAAATAGAATTGCGTGGGTTGTAAAAGTGCTTAAAAGGGCAAGCAGCTACAAGAGTTTGAGTCCCAATATGCTTTGTATGAAAAGGGTAGTTTGCCGTTCAATTTTGGAAAGGCTGGCGGAATATAGCTGGCTGCTGATGATGTGAGTTTGTGCGTCCGGGAAGTTTAACAGGCATTTTTTATTTTTCTCTGTTCCAAGTTGTTCAAACATTTTTTTTATCGCTGGTACCGATACCACCTTGTCTTGTTGCTCTCTGTTTTTATAGTAATATCCGGCGAATACAGGGCATTGTACGTTAGAGAAGGTAGCCTTGGTCATCTTCTCTTGTACGAATTTGCCAAGGGCCAGCGCACCCTGCAGCCTGTAGGAGCTGTACCAGATATCCTCTTCGGCTTCTGAAGCAGAGGGAGAGGTAAGCATATAGCTTCCTCCCGGGGTGAGGCGTAGTAAGGTCCGTCCCGGTTTTGTTGCCAGTAACATATGCTTTAAACCGTAAAACCTAATGAGCGGAGAATAGAGAATAAGACCTGCAATGGAATGGCGAAATGACGGATGCCCCGCAAGATAGAGCCCCAGAGACCCCCCGGTGGAGGTGCCCATTATGATGATTTTTTTCCCCAGTTTTTGGCCGATGTAGAACGCCTGCCTGGCTGATTCCGTGAAATGCTGAGCTTCTATAGTACTAAAAGCATCCGGATCGTCTAAGCCGTGTTTATACAGGCGTGATAGATAGAGGTTTAGGCCGAACTTATGTGCTATGGCCCGGTGAATAGGTTCGCCTTCTCCGTAGCTGGCTTTGAAGCCGTGCAGATAAATCAGTACATATTCTGTTTTGGATTTATGATTGGGATCAGCCCAAACTACGGTGGCCCTTGCATTAGCTTTGACCCCTTTTATTCCTGCTTCATATCGGTTAATGAATAGTTCCAGATCTTCAGGACTGTCTGGTAAGTCATGGATATTAAAGGACATATATGCAGGTGGTGGTTGGGGATAGAACCTGACTAAATTGAAAAGGCACCACTAATACATCTAAGTGGCGCCCCGGCATTAAATATTATAAACCTGTACAGTTATTTGGGTGAAAGTAAAACTATTGACCTTGGCCTACATAAGAAACCCAGGACCGGGCATTATAGTCTTCCTGCAAAATCGTCTGGAATTTTTCTGCCATATTCTCGGTGGCAAATCTGCCCAGCCGTACCCGGAACCAGACATCGCCCCTCTCTTCATTGCCGTACTTAACGACATAGGCATTTTCAAAGCCCCGGTTATTCCATTTGCTTATTTGAGCTTGTGCTTTTTCTTTCGACCTCCAGGCCTCTACCTGGACGGCGTAATTTCCGTTTTCATCAAACGTAATACGATTTCGTTCCTCTTCTTCCCGCTTTGCAGCCTCCAGGCTGTCCTGCCGGGCCCGGGCGATTCTGTCTAACCGCTGTTGTTCCATTTGTTGCTGCCGAACCTGCTCAAGTGAATCCTGCCGTGCCTGCTCACGTTGTCTTTGTTCTTCTTCACTCGGGCCGCAACCATTAAACAGTGTGATTAATACGGCAGAAGTTAAAATAAAAATACTCAGTCGTTTCATAATAAGTATATTGATGTTCAAATATATTTTCCCTGTTTATAAACTATATCCGTATAGTACTAAAAAAATAGAGTGTGTAAAAATCTCATACAGGAAAATACTTTATTCACATGATATATGTAAAGGATGAATAAAACCGGAGTGATTAATTCTGAAGTAAAAAGTTTTACTCGTCCTGTTCTAGTGTGAACTTATATAAGCTCATTTAAATATAGACTTATATCGGTGAATCATCTACTCCTCAGAAGTTTTTTCCCGGTATTGTTTAAAAAAGAGTTTTTATTTAGATTTAGTCTAAACTTAGCGGGATTATATTCTGCTGGCCACTGCACCAGGCAGGATTAGTTCCCAAACAGGGCTTTTACTCCAACGGCGCTTAACCTTTTAACTGTGCCGGTTATTATGTTGGTTCCATCCTGTATATAAGGTTACATGCCTAAAGAATTAAAAAGTATGGAAGAATTACTAGCGGTATCAGAGTTAACCAAAGCATTTGATGAGAGCGGACCCGTTGTAAACGAGGTCGCGTTTGAGGTTCGGGAGCACGAGATATTTGCCCTGTTGGGGCCAAGCGGCTGCGGTAAAACCACCTGTCTGAGGTTAATTTCCGGCTTCGAACGGCCCGACAAAGGGGAAGTACATTTGGCGGGGCGTCTGCTTGCGTCTTCGTCGACTCACGTTGCACCGCAGGAGAGGGGCATCGGGTTTGTATTTCAGGATTACGCGTTATTTCCTCATATGTCTGTATTAGATAACGTGGCTTTTGGGCTCAGGGATATTCCGAAACACAAACGGCATGTATATGCAGAGGAGGTGCTTTGCCGTACTGGGATGGGAGATTATAAGGACCGCAATCCTGCTGAACTTTCGGGGGGGCAGCAGCAACGTGTAGCTCTTGCGCGCGCCATCGCCCCTAAACCCAAACTTGTACTGTTGGATGAGCCTTTTTCTAACCTGGATGCGATGCTGAGAGATATTACGCGTAAAGAAGTCCGGAATATATTGAAGAAGGCGGGGATGAGCGCCCTGCTTGTTACACACGATCAGGAGGAAGCTCTTTCATTTGCCGATCGCATAGCAGTAATGAATGGAGGGCGGATCGAGCAAATAGGTACACCCGAAGAGGTTTATTATAACCCCAGGACACAGTTCGTGGCTCAGTTTTTGGGCCGGACCAATATTTTCCATGCTGATGCAGACGGTGGGTCTGAGGTGTATACTAATCTGGGCCCTATGCGCCTGAATTGTAATGCCTGTGGAAAAGTATTGTGCTCTATAAGGCCTGAACACCTTACCCTTGAAAGGCCTACTACAGAACGAGCCGATGAACTGGGCACCATCATAGAAAGGGAGTTCAAAGGCCATGATATTACATACCATGTGTATTTAAAGGGAGAAAAATATCTGGTTCATACCGGTAACCGGGTACTTTTCGAGCCTAATGAACAGGTGGTGATCAAGCCTCTGGAATCGGCCACTATACTGGAAAATAATAACTAGTGTCGGGTCCCTGCTCAATGGCCACATAAATCGAAAGGGTAACGCGGATGCCACGGATTAGGCTGGTCTCAGCAGATCAATGATATCCGATGCATCCTCGGTGCTCACCGGCTCATCTCACTGATCCGACCGCTCCGGGTGATCGGATCAGTCGAAGAGACCCGATATATCATACTCTGTGTTTATCAGCCCCCCCCCCGCAGCATCCGTGTTCTGAAGGAACGGCAGGAATAGTTGGCCATAGCATTAATTCATCAACAACGCTACCGGCTTTCAAAAGTCTGATTATAAGGATTGGCACCGAAACCGGGTGTTATCCAAATAAACCCGTGGTTTGTTGCCTGATGGCAGGTGTTGCAGGCATTAATAAATGTAATCAACCCCGATCGGGTTTTCTCCCAGTCATTATCCTTAAGGGCATTTTCTGCCGGTGTTATTGCTGACTCTAATAAACCCTCCATAAGCCCTGCAATATCATAGCCTTCATATTCGGGCACATCTTCTTTGATAGCCTCGATCAGCTCTTCCACCTCATGAAAATAAAATTCAGCAGCTTCCCTGTTCTCTGCCTCGACGGAAAGGGCGAGTTTGTGCGAAAAATACTGTAGCTGGCTCATGTAATTTGCCAATTCCGGAGTGGTTTGTCGCTGACTGTGGGTAACATCTTCCGGGCGGCTGCAGTGAGAGAAAATCAATATACTGGTGAGGAAACACGCAACGATACCGGGAAGGAGAAATAATCTATGTTGCATAAAGGATCAGTTTGTTGATAAGTTAACTTAAAAGAGATCTAACTTAATAAAATTCTCAGAGGAAAAGGGGAAAATAAGGCAAAGTGTGGCAGCGCGAGAGGAGCATTCCCATCGAAACATTTCCGGGCAAAATGAGTGATAAATAGTTCACAAAAGTTCTGGCTTGCAGTATCCTGGCCAAATTGATTCTATTCATCTGTAAATGTCTATTGGGGTGACTGCCAATGCATACAAAATCGTTATGGAACGGTTTCGCCGAGATTACCGATTATCCCGAACTGGAAGAGGATATCGAGGTTGATGTTGCCATTATCGGCGCCGGAGTAACAGGTGTTTCTACCGGCAACCTGTTGGCTCAGAAAGGTAAAAGGGTAGTCGTTCTGGAGAGTAGGAGTGTTGGAGGGGGAACTACCAGCCATAGCACCGGCAACTTATACTGTACCATAGATCAGGCACTTGCTTCGCTTCAGTCAAAATACGATACGGATACGATCAGGGCGGTTGCAGAATCCCGTACCCAGGCTATGGAACAGATAGCCTCATGGGTAAATGAGTACCAGTTGGATTGCGACTATATAGCCGTTCCCTGGTATCTCTACGGTAACACGGAAGAGAGCAAGGACAAAATAGAACAGGAGATAGACATTGCCCGAGATGCGGGACTGGAGGCGCTTGAGGCATCGGGATCGGAAATACCATTTCCGGTTGTAAGGGCTATGAAAATACAGAATCAAGGTCAGATCAACCCGATGCTATATGTTCAGCAGTTGGCCAGGGCAACTCAAAGTGAACGGTGTAAGATATATGAACATACCCCGGTACTTGCGGCTGAGGAGCAGAAAGACCGGTGCGTGTTAACTACTACCGGAGGTACGGTGACTGCGGATTATGTTATCCATGCCACACATACGCCCAAGGGTGTCATGATGGTTCAATCCTTACTGGGGCCTTACCGTGAGTATGGTATCGCATGCAGAACCAGAGGGAAAAATCATCCCAATGGAATCTATTGGGGCTATTATGAGAATGAAAAGAAAATCTCCACCAGAAATTACGAGAGAAACGGCGAGCATTTTTTAATCGTGGTAGGTGAGCCACATAAAACAGGCCATGCCGAAAGTAATGTGAAGCATATACAGGAGTTGGAGTCGTTTGCACAAAAGTATTTCGACATACAGGAAGTGGCATTTCGCTGGGGAGGACAGCATTATCGTCCTGCCGATTTGCTCCCTTACATAGGTCCCCGGAGGCAGCATTCCAGAGAGTATATTGCGACCGGCTATTCTACCGATGGATTAACTTACGGAACCCTGGCTGGTATCATTCTCTCCGACCTTATTACGGGCAAAGAAAATCCCTGGACGGAACTTTACGACGCCACCCGAAAGCAGCCTTTTAAGTCAGCTTCAAGATTTATTAAAGAGAATATTGATGTAGCAAAAGAGTATTTAAAAGATCTCCGGGGCATGGAAGAAGATACAGATTTGAATGAGCTGAAAGCAGGGGAAGGGGAAGTGGTTGAGAAAGACGGGGAAAAACTGGCTGTTTACAGAACGGACGAGGGAGAGCTGGAGGTACGCTCGGCTGTCTGCACGCATATGGGATGTGTTGTAAACTGGAACGACGCAGAAAAATCGTGGGACTGTCCCTGCCACGGAAGCAGATTCAAAGTTGATGGGTCGGTGTTGGAAGGCCCCGCTTTCCTTCCACTGCGAAAAGTTCTGCTTGCAGGAGATTCTGTTGAAGTCAAAGATGAGCATTGATGATCGTTACGGCAGCCATACTAATAGCCTTTGGGGCTTTATGGATATATATATGGCAATAACAGCGGTCAGAAGCAGGCACATACCCAAGGGGCCGGCACTGTTATTCAGGCTTACGGTTATTTCCAGTGCTGTCTTGCTGCTCGTGTTTGCATTATCCAGCAGCCTGCATTGGGAGAGCCTGATTATTGTTCTCATAGCTGCGGGAGGAATCTATATCGTTCACAAAGATATTACCCACCAGCCTTTCCCGCTATGGCTGATATTTACCCACGGGCTGGCCGCATTAGCGTGGCTCATGGTGCAGATATTCAGCCGATGATGGATCACAATCAGGACCACTTAAATTAGAAATGGTGAAAGAGACTATGAACGGAGAGAATAAAATAAGACGTACCTCATCACGCATTACCAATCTGGCCATTATTCACGGGCTCTACTTTATACTAACAGGACTTTGGCCCATCATCCACATGGAGAGTTTTGTAGCTGTGACAGGTCCAAAGACAGATTACTGGCTGGTGAACACGGTGGGTATGCTGGTTTTCTTTATTGGGTCGGGCCTGTTAATCGCCGGTATAAAAAAACACGTGCCTTTTTCAATGATCTTCATCGCTACAGGAGTTGCTTTGGGATTTATACTTATAGATGTTGTTTACGTATGGCGGGGCGTGTTATCGGCAACCTATTTATTGGATGCAGGCCTTGAGTTGTTTTTTTTCATTTCGTGGCTGGTGTTTACCTACCAGTCTGGTGAGTATGAGGTGTTCCACGAAAGGCAGATGTAACGCTGTATAATCAGAGCCATAGTTTCCATCTGTTGACGCGTAGCTACTAAATGAACAAAAAGAAGCTTCTCAATCTGAAAGGAGAAGCTTCTCATATTCAACAAGAAGCTTCTTATCCGGGACCAATTTCATAATATCCTAATGAGAGCGATGCACGGGATATTTATTATTCGATTGAAACCTGTTTAAATCCAGGATAAGTAGATAAAAATCAATTCCTGTAAGGGAATTATTTAAGGGATGAATTCCTTTATTGTGGTACTTACTTTGATTGGATCTCGAATCAGAGATAATTGCCAGATAATCCATTAATCGTATATAAAATAGTTGCCAATGAGTCAGTTTTTAATCCATCTGGAATGCTCGGAAACCGGAGGTACTTATTCAACCCATGCCCTGCATAATCTATCGGATGCCCGTGCCCCACTTCTGGCGCGGTATGATCTGGACATGGTTCGGAGACAAGTAAAAAAATCGGATCTTTTAACCCGGCGCAATGATATGTGGCGCTATAAGGAGCTGCTGCCCGTTGCCGATGAGCAATATATCGTTTCCCTGGGCGAAGGCCTCACACCCTTAAGAAAGGTAGATACGCTGGGTCAAATTGCCGGATTTTCAAATTTGTATATTAAAGACGAGTCGCAAAACCCCACAGGTTCATTTAAGGCGAGGGGTATTTCGGCAGCTGTCAGCGCCGCACTGGAGCGGGGTGCGGAGAAGTTCGCCATACCTTCGGCGGGAAACGCCGCAGGGGCCCTGGCGGCCTATGCGGCGGAAGCCGGAGTCGGAGCGCATGTATTTATGCCCCGGGATACTCCTATGGCATTCAAGCTAGAGTGTGAATATTATGGCGCTCACGTCAGGCTTGTTGACGGACTGATTAGCGACTGTGGCGATATTGTGAACCGGCAGAAGGATGAGGAAGGGTGGTATGAAGTCTCTACCCTGAAAGAACCTTACCGGCTGGAGGGAAAGAAAACAATGGGTTTTGAGCTGGCTGAACAGTTTAACTGGAAACTCCCTGATGTTGTGATCTATCCAACCGGCGGCGGCACCGGACTGATAGGCATGTGGAAAGCGTTTGATGAGCTTGAACAGCTGGGATGGATCGGGAGCGAACGTCCGCGGCTGGTGGTTGTACAGGCCAAAGGTTGCGCTCCCATTGTCCGGGCATTCCATAATGGACAGAAAAAAGCCGAGCCCTGGCAAAATGCCAAAACGGTGGCATCAGGTCTGCGGGTGCCGGGAGCCATTGGGGATTTTCTCATCCTGAGAGCACTCAACGAAACGGGAGGAACAGCTGTGGCGGTATCAGACGAGGAGCTGATAGACTGTACCCGGCACATGGCCGCTCATACGGGTATTTTCCCGGCCCCTGAAGGCGGAGCCACACTGGCAGCCTTACTCAGACTGAAAGATCAAAACCTGGTGGATTCAGATGAGCGAATCGTGCTCTTTAATACAGGCAGTGGATTCAAGTACCTGGAAGCACTGAATAATGCCGGGAAGACTGAGAAGGAGATAAGCGCCGGACTTCTGGATTGAAGCCGGCTTTGGCGGCTATCATATCAGGCTTCGAGCAGTTTCTTCAGCTCCCTCAGTACCCCTTTCCAGCCTTCGGCAGAGTGGTCGCAAGCTTTCCGGTCTTTGAACCCTTCTTGGGTTACCGATAAGGAGGTTTGTCCGTTGTTCGTATTTAGCCGGTAGATTATGATTGCATAGTTTTCCGGCTTGTCTTCCAGGCCCGACATGGAACTCCAGTAGTTATATTTGATCAGTTTCTCCTTTTCTATTTCAAGAATAGTACCTCTGTCAATATACTGATGTCCTTCCCAGGAACCGGTGAAAATGATAGTACTGCCTGCTTTCCAGTCAGATTCAACTTCGGTTCCAAAAAAGTATTTTTTAATCATCTCTTTATCGGTTAACCCCTTCCATACGGCAGCAGCCGGGGCAACGATGGATTCGGAAACAGTTAATTTCAAATCATAATTCATGCGAGAATTCCTTGTTTGTTAAGGCCAATCACAAAACACTAAAGGCGCAGAATACATAGGAATAACATGCTGGTTCCGGGCCTTGGTGGTTTGTATAAATATGACGATTATAGATGTTGCGAAAGTGAATCGGCAATCTATTTAACCGACAGATAAATAGATTGTAAAAACACGACAGCTATGACAAAACCTAAAAAGGAGCCGCCGCGAGGTGTGCTGAACCACAACGAAGGCGCTCAGCATTTCCGGCTCTCCCGTTACCTGCCGTCTCCGGAAGTTGCACGCTTCGTGGAGCACTACTGGATTGTACGCTGGGATCTTCGGGGAAAGGATCCGTTCCGGCAGGATGTGCTGTCTCATCCCTCCGTGCATCTGGTTTTTGAGCGTAACAACACAAAGATCTGGGGCGTGGTTACAGGCAAGTTTACCCGTGTCCTTAAGGACAAGGGACAGGTACTGGGCGTTAAATTTCATCCGGGTGCCTTTTATCCTTTTTTACAGCAACCTGTTGCCTCTTTTAAGGATGATGCACTACCCTTTAATGCTGTGTTTGACGATGATTTGGAACAACTGGAGGGAAGGCTGCTTTGCAGTGAACGTGACGAATCGATGGTAGAACTGGTCGAAGCATTTATGAGACAGTATTTGCCGGAACATGACCCAAAAACCGTAGAGGCAGGCCGGATGGTTGAGTGCATCATGAATGAGAAGACGATCCTAAAAGTAGATGACCTGGCAGAGCGTTTTAACTACAGTAAGCGCACATTACAGCGTCTGTTCAGACAGTATGTGGGCGTGAGCCCAAAGTGGGTGATTCAGCGTTACCGTCTGCACGAGGCCGCTGAACGGATGGCCGCCGGTGAGGCCGGCAACTGGCCGCAGCTGGCACTGGATCTCGGTTATTTCGACCAGTCTCACTTTATTCGCGATTTCAAAGCCATTGTAGGAGTTTCGCCGGCAGAGTATGCACGGCATGTGCATTCTGAAGGCTGATTTTCCCAACCCTGAAGGGAATTGAACCGGACAAGTAAAAAACAGGTGACGGCATGAGCGGATTCCGCCCGCGGTCGGGACTGGTTACTCGCGCCATTGGAGGGTGGGCAAAGCCCTTTGCCGATCTCATCCGGGGTTGTTAAGCATCTATATGCACTGCACTGGTACACAATAATGTCGCCCCGGGGCGGGTTGTGTTTACTCGTTAGCCATCACTTGTTACGTTTCAGCGAATGCTGCTATCTTATTCACCGTTTTCCAGTTCCGTGTGGTACAGTTGTGCCCAAATTCTTTTTCGATAAAAGCCATCAAGTCAACACTACGGGTGCCGGGAGTGAGGTGCACTACGCTAAAAACTTCCTGGCCGGTCCGGCCAAGAATTCTGAAATCCTGCTCCGGAGACTGCCACGGAAGCTTCAGGGGGCTGGTCAGTTCTTCATCAAAGAAGGTGACGTACAGCCGCGCATTTTCATCCACTTCAATGTCTTTAAAAGGGTCTCGGCGGATGATGTCCTGAATATCGGAGTATGTGCGAAGGGTTACGTCGACGTCAAAGCCAAATGCTTGGTTAATGGCATCCTCTATACGTCCGGCCAGCCTATTTATGTCGGAATCATCCGCTTCAAAACAGGCATTGCCGCTGGCAAGAATCGTTTGAACATTTATCAAGCCGAGTTCCGAAAGCATCTGCCGCAGGTCTTTCATCTTTATTTTTTTATGTCCGCCTACGTTGATTCCCCGCAGGAAGGCCGTGTATCCAGTCATAGTGAGGTTATTGGATGAATACAAAATTATTATAATTGAATATAAAACAATTAATACCGCATATCCCGGGGCAGAGCACCGGGACGAGCCGGGAAAGAACCTAACAGCCCTCCCCTCAAGGGGAGACTGTGCCTCATGCCTTTTATAGGATTCTTATCTCTGAACTCACGTTAAGATAATTTACCCCGGATACACCTTATTGTAAAAGCGCGACAGGGTTAAGGCGGCTGGTGTTACCCCACCCCTACCGTCTCGGTATTAAACCGTTCGAACCACTGGAACCACTCGCGGAGTTCCTTATCCTTGGTGAGATCCAGCCGTTCAAATATCTCCCGGGCAAAGGACAGGGGCGAGATGCCGCTGGCGGTGATGATATTACCGGCGGTAACGGCAGGTTCCACGCGGTATCGCTCTGCTCCTCTGTAGCCAGGCGCCGCCATCTTGAGGAATTCGGGATGATTGCTGGTGTGTTCGATCTCATCCAGCCATCCCTCCCGTGCCAGGAATTCTGTGGCGGCACAGATGGCTGCTACGGGTATGTCGTTGGCCAGGCAGCGCTCCACCAGTTCCCGGGCGGGATGGGTAATCTCTGCATCCTCCCAGGAGGTGCCGCCGGGCAGAATGAGCATAGCTGTTTGGGAGATATCCACTTCATTGATCTCAAGATCGGGCGTAACAGTAAGTCTTCCCATACTGGTGACGGATTCTTTGGTGGGGCCCACCGTCTTTAACTGATAGGTTCCAGTCATAGAAATGCCGACCGTAGCATACGATGGTTCCCAGTCTGAAAATCCATCACATATAAACAGCAACACGTCTTTGGTACTCATAAGCAGTAACATTTTTTGATTAATGAAAAAGAGACCCTGTAAAGTACGGGCGGAATTGACAACCCTATGTCAACAGCAGGAAAAAAACGTTATGCGATAAGATGAATGAATGTACTCAGGCGTAACAGCAAAAGCGCTGCCTGATTTAAGGTTTTTATCACTATGCTTTGATACGTTCTGGCAGGTACCGGGTTCGATACAAGGGGGTGTTCCCAAGGCAACAGCTCATATCGCGTACACCCCTCAGAGTGACTTCAGTTGCTTCTGAAGTCACTCATCTCCCTTAAAGGGAAGCGTTGTTAAGCTGCTGGTAGTATTCCTTTTCCATCCTGTTGTGCACTGTCCAGAAGCTTTTGGGCACTCTGTTGTTAAGCACATCCACAAGAATACCCAGATGGGTATGCCAGCCGGAAGCTACGCTGATGAGAATTGTCGGATCCTCGCCGAGGCGGCGGTGAGTGAGTGTGAGAAGTACCTTGTCTCCCTGAGGTTTCAGCTCAAAGGTGACTTCCGATACTTCGCCCGTGCCCTCTCCCCAGGTATAGCTGAGCAGATGGGGCGGATTGTACTGAGTTACCTTTCCGGTAAAGCCGGTGCCATCCTGCATGTGTTTGTACTTTTCAGGCGGCGGATTGTCATGAGGGGAGAGATCGTTGTGGCGGAATTTCTGTTCTGCTTTGCCTCCTGCCCGGGGTTGTACATCTCCTGCAGCGAGCCATTGGGCTTTTTTATCCGATTCGGTCAGGTAGGCCCATACCCGTTCGATTGGTCCGGGAAGCAGGCGCTCAAAAACTATAGTACCCGGTTTGGTGAAGACGCCGTGATTTTTGTTCATTGATGTTCGACTGGAGATTTTAGATTGATTGGGAGTTTGGCTTGCGGATCTGAATGGTTATTCAAAATTCAACGGCCCATAATTCAATTGCCAGGAAACCCCGAACCGGTCCTGCACCCATCCGAATTTTTTTGAAAATCCGTAATCACCAAGCGGCATCGCTGCCGTACCGCCTTCTATCAGCTTCTCATACAATGTGATTAACTCATCTTCCGAATCGCAGTGCACAAATAGTGATATAGAGGGAGTGAATGTAAATTGATGTCCAAAGCTGTCAATTGCTATGTATCGCCGGCCCTTCAGGGTAAATACGGCATGTTGCACGGTGCCTTCAGCTTCCGGCCCGCCCGGTCCGTCAGATCCGTATTTCGTGATACTTATAATTTCAGAGTCATCAAACAGAGACGTGTAAAATGTCATTGCTTCTTCTGCCTGCCCCTCGAACATCAGGAACGTGGTGATTTTTGGATTGATATCTTGTGCGTTTATAGGTTGGATTAATGTCATTGAAACGAATAAAACAGTTGCCAGTAAGGTGAAGTATTTCATGGTATGGTGGTTTTATGGATGTTTCAGGGCGTGTTGATCACTTGTTCCAGGCGTCAGCCATCAGGTCAAATCCCTGTTGCCAACCCTTTTCACTTTCAGAAGCAACGCCATCAGGTAATTCCTGTAGCTCTGTTGCAATATCAATACCGGTTTGCACGAATGTAACCATACAACCATCTTTATCGGGTTTGATGTCAATGGTAATGATATCGCTGTTGGGTGAGAACTGCGGCATTGAGATCGTATATTCCAGGCGGTGGGGCCGGTCAATTTCAATGTATTTGCCGGTCATTGTCAATGTCATAGCATCTTCTTTACGTGTAATCGTCCATTGACCACCTACGCTCATATTGATGTCAAATTCTGTATCGTCGGTCCACCAAACCCGCATGGCCTCCGGTTTTGTGAATGCGTCAAAAACAACTTCGGGCGCAACATTGAATTTACGGACGATTTCCAGAAAGGGTAACTCACCGGTATTGGTCATGAGATCGGATTTAAGTTTTTGAGTGTTGTTTTATCTGCGCCCAACCGGATTGTGAACTGTAATCAGGTTCAGGTTTTATGGTTGTCTTCTTCGTTCAGCAGCACTTCTAAGACATCCAGTCTTTCGTTCCAGAACTTGCGGTACCGCCGGGCCCATTCTATCACCTCCTGAAGTTTGCGGGTGTCGGCGCGGCAGTACCTCTTGCGGCCCTTTTTTTGAATCACTACCAATCCACACTCGTTCAGGATTTTTATATGCCTGGAAATAGCCGGCCGGCTGATCTCGAAATTATTCGCTACCTCATTTACCGGCAAAGACCTTCCGGCCAAAAGGTCAATAATCTCCCTTCGGGTGGGATCCGCTATGGCATGAAATACATCTCGTTGCATCTGCTTATCAAAATAAAATAGTTGCGTAACCAAACTGTTACGAATATATGAGTAACGAATCGGTTACGCAAGTTAATTTAATAACAGAAAAGGGCTTATGTGGATTTTATTTCGTAGCCGGGGAGGCAGGTGACCGATGGCTGTTGATCGGGTTGCTTCCACAGTCTCCATCTTCCGTCAGTAGTCCTCTAAATCACTACACTATGAAATGGAATCCGTACTACACCTTGCCTGGCCTAAACAACGCATCCATCGAGTAGCGGGGGGCGCCGTAGAATAAAAAGAACAGGGCAGCGGTAAGCATGGCCAGGGGAGCAATATTGGCATCAAAAGGCAATCCGGTGTGTACCATGAGGAGCGCAATAATAAAATTAAATGCCATAACCGCAGAAGCCAGACGTGTAAAGACTCCCCCCAGTATCAGGATGCCGCAGATAAACTGTGCGTAGGCAGAAAGATAAGCGGATGCCAATGGCCAGGGGAAGCCATTATGCTCAAGGAAGTCGCGAAACTCATACATACGGCTTGTACTGAACACGTTATCTATCGTACCATAAATTAGTACAAAAGCAAAGAACAGGCGAAGCAGGAAGGGGCCTGCTTCGCGATATCGATCGAGTTGGTGTTCTGTCCGGGTTAGGAGGTTTTGGTTTCTCATATGCATATGATATAGGAAGTTTGAATGTACCCATATGATATATATTTATTTTTTAAGCTGCTTAGCATTGGGCCCCTAACTCCCCTGAAGGGGACTTACGGGTCTCATTGCCCTGCCGTGCCGGTGCCCCTCCCCTCATTAAACGAGGCTTTATTCAACCGGTGAGGTAATCCACCATGTATTACCCGTAGGATCAGCGACACCGCAGGTGCGGCCATAGTCCTGGTTGGAAGGTTCCATTACGGAAGAAGCTCCGGCTTCCAGCGCTTTTTTATAGGTTTTATCGGCATCTTCGACATTGATATAGAGGCCCGCCGGTTGGGGATTCCACTGTTCATTGCTCTCTCCGGCCATAATGGTACTGTCGCCAATGATGATCTCGGCGTGCATAACCCGTTCGTTATCATCCATATGCTTCACTTTTTCTTCGGCATCGAACACGGCACGGGTGAACGCGATAAAGACCGATACATCCGGCAGAATCAGGTAGGGCATCACGGTTTGGTAATGGGAGGGTATATTTGTGTTGTTCTTCATATCGATCAGAGGTTTTATATTGTTTTTAATGTGAGTTTGGAGCAGGAACTTCTACACGGGGTAAGGAGAACTCTCCCCTGAGGGCATACAGGTACAGAGGGAGAACACCTCTCAGATGAGTTCCCAAACTCAGTTTGAAGCTATTAACTGATGACCAAGCAGAATTGTATAAATCCGACGTTTTACACTTCCTGCCATTCGGTTCCTTCCGCGCAGCCTGAGAAGTACACTCCGGGGTGGTAACCCGAGAATTCCCTGAAATCGCGGATAAAATGAGATTGGTCATAGTAACCGCATTCATACGCAATGTCGGTCAATGATTTAGAGGTTTTACCCTGATACCGGCGGCAGGCTCTTCCAAAGCGTATGATACGCATATATAGCTTTGGGCTGAAACCGGAATACTCTCTGAACTTCCGCTCAAACTGCCGCTCCGACAAATTGAAATGATGCGCCAGATCGCGCACAGTGCGTTGTTCATCAGAATGAATCACAGTTTTGACAGCCGTCATAGCCGGATGCTTGCCGGATGATGTGTTACGGAGTTTGTGCTCTAAGAATGCAGTAAGGATGCGATACCGGCTATTGTTGTCAGGAGCCAGCATCATTCGCTCCTCAAGCTCTTTGCCGTCTTTGCCAAGCAGGGAGTGCAAATCGGGCAGTCGGTTTGTGAGCTCTTCGGCGGGGATATCAAATAGGTGCCGGATGGCAAACGGGTAGAGGTAGGCTCCGAAAATACCAAACCCGCCGGGAGTTATGAATCTTCTAACTACCCGCGATTGCGAATGGATGAGTGAATAAGGCTGAGTGACCTGTTCTTCTTCGGTCAACTCTGTGAATGTACCTTTATAGTGGAATAAAAGCTCGGCACAGCCATCTGCCATAGAGCGGTGAATATACGGATTGCTCAGTTCTTCACTCTCCAAAACCCAAAAGAACCGCACATAATCCGCGAGCTTTGCCGTAGGCGGCAAGGTGTAATAGTTCATACAGTCTTTCGTATTCGGTTTGTAATACGTATTCCTTTTTATGATACAGGCCTGATTACCCGCCCAAGAAAATGGAATGCAGGCGACTAATATAAACTGAGGAAACGCTTTTTGCCAGTTGG
>CALJMB010000326.1 GCA_937982515.1 uncultured Balneolaceae bacterium | reverse complement strand
TTATCCCCTGCCTGGATATAAAAGACGGCAGGACGGTTAAAGGAGTAAATTTTGTTGGCCTGCGGGATGCAGGCGACCCTGTAGAACTGGCCAGGCGCTATGCCGAGGAAGGAGCGGATGAGTTGGTATTTCTGGACATCACCGCAACCAAAGAGAAGCGCAAAACACTGACAGAGCTGGTACGCAAAATCGCCCTGGAGCTGAATATCCCCTTTACGGTTGGAGGCGGGATACGATCAACCGAAGAGATCAGCCACCTGCTTCATGCCGGTGCTGATAAGGTTTCCCTAAACAGCGCTATTGTTAAAAACCCGGATCTGATCAATCAGGCCGCAAGCCGGTTTGGCTCTCAATGTATTGTAGCCGCCGTAGATGTCAAACGTGTAAACGATCACTGGTCGGTGTTTGTCAAAGGGGGCAGCGAAGATACCGGCAGAGATGCCATTGCATGGATGCAGGAAGTGGAAGAGCGGGGAGCCGGTGAAATACTGCTGACCAGCATGGACCGCGACGGCACTAAAGAAGGGTTTGATATCGAACTGCTTAAACAGGTAAACAAGCATGTTGCCATTCCCCTTATTGCCAGTGGAGGGGCGGGAACTATCCGGCACTGTATTGATGCCATAAAACTGGGAAATGCCGATGCTGTTCTTGCAGCCAGTATTTTCCACTTTAAAGAAGTAGAGATCCCGGAACTCAAGAAACAGCTTGCCAAAGCATCCATTCCCGTCAGGTTAGTTGAAGTCTGACTTTATTAAATGACTCAAAATTAACTGTAGAACCAATTAATGAATATCGAAGAACTGGACTTTGAGAAAGGTAACGGATTAATCCCGGCCATTATACAGGATGCCCGCACACATCAGGTGTTGATGCTGGGCTACATGAACAAAGAAGCCCTGCAGCGAACTCTGGATGAAAAACAGATAACCTTTTACAGCCGCAGCAAGGGCCGGCTGTGGACCAAAGGAGAGACCTCGGGCCATACTCTTCAGCTGGTAGACATCCAGAGCGACTGTGACAGCGACACCCTGCTTGTGCTTGCCGACCCTCAGGGCCCCACCTGCCATACCGGAGAACAATCCTGCTTTCACAAAAAGGACTTTACATCTGCCGGAGGCAATCTGTCTTTTCTAAGCGAACTTGAAAGCCTTATAAAAGACCGGAAAGCTAACATGCCCGAAGGTTCCTACACAACGCATCTGTTTACCGAAGGGATCGACGAGATCGCCCAAAAGGTGGGAGAAGAAGCTGTTGAGACGATCATTGAGGCCAAAAATAACAGCGAGAAAGAATTCATTGGCGAAGTTGCGGACCTCTTATACCACCTGATCGTGCTGTTGGCAGAAAAAGAGACACCTCTCGAAAGCATTGTACAGCGCCTTAAAGAACGGCATAATAAATAGATCGCCTTGCTATAAAGAGATGCAGGCCACCCTGAAGGTGGGCTACATCCGGATCAACCCGTTTACCGGTTTATTCCCAGCACTTCTTTCGACATATGCATGGTTACCAGCATGTGAGGTTCGTCTACGACTTCGGCAATCTTTAGATCTCCGGCAAGTGAACACAAAGCGTAGGCATCGTAGCGCTCCATATCGTGCTCCTCAACCAGGTAATCGATCATATAGCGCGTAGCTTTCTGTGCCGCTTCATCAATAGTTGTACCAAATCCGGTAACGGCGTAATAATCTTCGGTTTCATACTGCGGCTCTTCGATCCCCCGTCCGCCTTTCAGCACTTCGACCTCGTAAACGATGCGCATTGGCGCCTCTATAGCCGTGCCACACACTTCACCCAACCCCTGAACGGCATGGGCATCACCGATAGAAAATAACGCTCCCTCCACCAATACCGGGAAATAGACGACCGAGCCTTCCACTATGTTAGGATCATCCAGATTTCCGCCGTTCTTTCTGGGAGGGATGGTAGACAACATAGAATCGGTTGCCGGCGCCACGCCCATTACTCCGGGGAATGGTTTCAGCGGAATTTCAATGCCATCGGCAAACTGTACGGATTTTTTATTTTTACCCAGCTCAAAAGTCTTCAGGTAGTAGTCAGGGAATTCGTCCGATAAGAATCCAAACCCCGGGATGACGGCTGTCCATCCCCAGTCTCCCATTTCTATCTCATGCAGTTTCACCTTCAGCACATCGCCAGGCTCCGCTCCTTCTACATATACCGGGCCGGTGAGGGGGTGAATGGGATCAAAGCTGAGATTCCTGAGATCCTCAATCGTCGAATGGACGTTTAGCTGCCGGGCCGATGCCTCCTCGGTATAAACTTCAACAACAGATCCTGACGGAACCTTTAACACCGGCTCGATAGCACTGCTCCAGCTGCTATGAGTCTGATCGGCCGAAAGCGAATACTCCGGCTCGGGCGGTTCCGTTTGCTCCGATTGAACCTGACTGCACCCGGCACTTGTCATCCCTGCCAGCAACACCATTACCATCACACGGTTAATCATCTTTCCCATAATTCTCCCCTTTTTAAATTTACTTTTGCAGGTCATCCTCGCTTCACAGACACTTTATACAACCATATCATAAAACATATTGCGGCGGCAGCGCCCATCCAGTCGGCATAAGGAGCAAAAGACGCCGGAACAATCCGCAGCGCATCCGTACTTTCCTGTATGGCAAAAGGAATGGCCAGGACAATTCCGATCAAAGCTTCTCCGGTGATAAGCCCGGATGAAAAAAGCAGTCCCTTACTTTCAGCTTCGTTTACTGCTTCTTCCGGGTCGCGGCCCCCGGCTGCCGCTTTCCGGCGCACGGTGCGGGCTGCAAACCAGGCAATCATGCCGCCCAAAAATATCGGAGCTGTAAGCTCTATAGGCAGATATATGCCTACCGCAACGGCCAGAACGGGGGTTCTGAACCCTGACCCCCTGGCCTCCAACACTTTATCCAGGATAATAATACTGACAGCAATTATGCAACCGATGATGATCATAGCCCACTCCAGATTGCGGGTAAAGACGCCTTCCGCCACCGACTGCATCAGAGTGGCTTGTGGCGCCGCCAGCATTTCGGCCGGATCCATACCCTCCCGGGGGAATACCCCGCCCAACCCATAGGCATTGAACAGCAAACCCAGAATGGGTGCCAGCACCAGGGCCGCGGCAACCACGCCTATGATCTGCATAATCTGTTGCTTATAAGGAGTAGCACCGACCAGCTGACCGGCTTTCAGATCCTGCATATTGTCGCCTGCAATGGCTGCAGCACAACAAACAATGGCACCAACCACTATTGCAGCTGCGGCGGCGGCCGTGGCTCTGTCGCCATCTACAGCTACATCGATTTCCGATCCCAGTAGTGCCAGCAGTATAAGTGAAGTTGCCAGGATGGTAGCAATGGTTACCCCTGATATGGGGTTATTTGAAGAGCCCACCAGGCCGGCCATATATCCGGCTACAGAAGAGAACAGAAACCCTGCTATGAGTGAGAACAGAACACCTGTTATCATCACGGACCAATATAACCCGCTGGAAACGGGAAGGTGTGTAGTATCAATAACCTGTACGAAAACGATAAATATGGGAATAGCCAGCAGAATGATACCCCACAATACATAATTGATAGGTATGTCCTGCTCGGTCCGCGGTATGTTAGCTGTATGGCCAGAACGGATATTTCGCACAGCTTCGAGTGAGGATTTGATACCATCAGCCAGCGGACGGGCAAGCGAAATAAGTGCCCAAATACCGCCCACCACCATGGCCCCGACACCCATATACCGAATCTTCTGGCTCCATATGGAAAGTGCGGCGTCATACCCTTCGGCAGCCCCCACGACACCGGCTACTTCAGCAGGATCGGCGAAAGCCATATATATGGGAATGCCAAACAGCCATGAGATCAGGCCGCCGCCAAAAACCAGAAGGGCTATATTTAAGCCAACGATGTAACCGACCCCGAGAAGAGCCACTGACAGTTCTGTGCCAAAACCGAATATGGATCGCCCGGCCTGAACCGAACCTCCCAACGCACCTGAAAAAATCTTAAAGCCTGTCTGACCGAGTTTAAAGAAACCGGCGGCAAGAGCGGCCCATAATATGGATAGAATTCCCTTTCCTCCTGTGGTCCCTGCCTTCAGCACTTCGCCTGTGGCCACACCTTCCGGAAACTTCAATTCGCTTTCCACAATCAGCGCACGCCTCAACGGGATAGTAAACAGAACACCCAGAATTCCGCCAAACATGGCGATGGCCATGGTGTCTATAAACGGAAAATCCATCCAGTACTGCATCAAAATCAATGCGGGAAGAGTGAAGATGACACCTGCAGCCAGCGACTCTCCGGCCGAGGCGGCTGTCTGCACCACATTATTTTCCAGAATATTCGATTCCCTGAACAGACGGAGCACCGCCATAGAAATGACGGCAGCCGGTATGGAGGCAGAGACGGTCATTCCAACCTTTAGCCCGAGGTAGGCATTGGCCCCGGCAAGCACCATAGATAGAATTATGCCCAGAACTACGGCCTTGACGGTTATCTGAGGCAGGTCATCTTCCGGGCGTACAAAGGGCGTAAATGTCTTAGGTAGTGGCTTCACGTAATGTTTTTCTCCTTTATTTGTGAATAACACACAAATTAACAGAACAACATAGAGAAACAAATACATTTACAGGTTTTAAACGGAGGTATCGCGTATTGTGCAGTGCCTGTAATCTGTAACGGCTGCTCTGATAAGGAATACGCGGTACTTAATACACAATACCTCACATACCAAAATCTGACCGCTATTTTTCTGCCATTTCCACCAGCCTGAGAGAAGCTGAATTCACACAATAACGGAGGCCGGTGGGCGGCGGCCCATCTGGAAAGACATGCCCCAGATGAGCATCGCAGACATTGCACAGCACTTCAATCCGCTGCATACCGTGGCTTAAGTCTTCTACATACTTGATGACATTTTCCTGGACTGGCTCCGTAAAGCTGGGCCAGCCTGAGTGCGACTCGAACTTCTCTTCAGAGTTAAAGAGTTCGGTTCCACAACAAATGCATGCGTAGAGGCCTGGTTGATGAGCTTCGCAATACTCGCCTGTAAACGGCTGCTCTGTTCCGTGGCGGCGGGCTACTTCGTATTGTTTGGGTGTAAGCTGCTGCCTCCACTCCTCGTCTGTTTTCTCAACCCGCCGGGGTGGTTCGGGGTTTCCGTTAGATATATACTTATTTACCTGTTTCCAATCAATCATAAAACTTCTGCTTTGGATTATCAAATTAGCATCTGTGCCGCACCAAGTATAAAGCACTTGATTGCTTTCCTATTATACCTCGAAATGTACGAAATATCTTATCCGATGTAATCAGTTAACATACAACCAAAGCCGGTTGACAAGCATTCATTTGGAACTGATGTAGTTACATGAATTCAGAATGGGCGTATTGCATAGGGGAAGGGCTGCATAGCTGTACTGTAAAACTATCCATACTGATCTCCCTGACTCGTTTCGAAGGGGGAAAGCAATGTATGGCGCGAGCGTCTGTTCGTGCCGGGTTTGGCAAGGGAAGCCTTCTATGGAGTAGCACGATTCGGGATAAGAATGTTATAAAAGAGAAGGGCGGATGCCTGTCCTGCAAAACCATCCGTGCCGATCCGTGACAATCTGCCACCACCTCCCTGGTTTCCATCCCTTGTATAAAGTAAAAGATGCCGGAAGTCCGAAGACTTCCGACATCTTTTCGGGTCGGGGTCAAGAAGGCTCTTTAAAAAAACAGGTTAGTTAACAGAGAGCAACTCAACTTCATAAATAACAGGCGAGTAAGGCTTTACAAGAGGATTTATCTGGTCTTCTTTCACCCAGTCTTCCCTAACCTGTTGCGGAATCACCTGAATACTCTTACCGAAAGCCATTTTTGAAGGCATGATAAGCTCGGCCTTCCCTCCTTCCTTCATCAGCTTTATCCCTTCCTCAAGGCCCCGAACCAATCTGTTACTATTGAGATATTCCTGAACAGGATCACCTTCTTCAGTAGACTCGATGACTGTTCCGTCCAGATATTTTCTCGTAAAGTGGAACTTCACCAAACTGTTGCCTTTCGGTGCCGCTCCGGAGCCCTCTTCCACCTCCACATAGTACAATCCATTGGGGTAGGATTCGGCCTCTATTCCATTATATTTAATGAAGCTCTGAATGGAATCAACCTCTTGTTCATAGACCTCTTCTTCGGTTTTTACCTCAACCAACTCCACCTCCATGATGAAATTCGTGTAGGGAGGGAATAAATTATCGTGATTGTAATTATTGAAAGCCTGGTACGAAGGTATATAAAAGCGCAGAGTCTCCCCTGCTTTCATCCGGCCGATCTCGTAGTTTAATCCTGCCGGTATCAGAGCATTTCGGCTGTAGCTGAAACGCAGTGGGCGCTGCCTGTCGCTGTGAGATTCAACATCTTTTCCGTCAAGCCGCTTCATGGTATAGAGAATACCTGCAACATGGTCTGCCTTAATCTGCTTGCCCTGGCTGTTTTCTTCAAGCACCTCATAGTGAACTCCGCTGGAAGACAATTCAGCATGGATGTTATGCTCTTGAAGATAGCTTTCTATGGCTTCGTCATCTTTGCGTATCCGTTTTTCCTGTTCGGTCTCGCCCATAAGGCAACCCTGCAGAATGAGAATGGCTATAAGTGTATTCAAAAAAAATGGTATATATCTCTTCATATGTATGATATGGTAACTTAGCCTGTTTAGGTGTTGTGGAGATTTATATTCATAATGTCAGGATCCACGCCCATTGCCCTTTCGATCCCCTACTGCCCTTCTTCCCGAGGATTCGGGAGGAATGAATGGTGCCAGGACAAGATCATCTCCCCCTTAATAAAGGGGGATTAAGGGGGGTGTCCAGAAATGATCACCGGGTATAGATACTAATATTATGAACGGATTCCGTGTTACAATTGCTTACTACTCCGTCACAGCAAAAAAATCTGAAGATACGGAGTTATAAAGCCGACGCCGCATTGCATCCGCCCGAAAACTGAATTCTAACTGTTTCTATAGACCATACGGCCGGAACCGGGTAAACGCTACACAGATCAGAAAGAAATCTTCAGCTGAATTCCGCCGGTGTAGTACTTGATATTGCGGGTGGTCAGTTGCCCGGAGGGTACCTTCACAAATGGTTCCAGCGACAAGGTATGCTTATCCGCAATGTCGTATTGATAGCCGAAAGAGAAGGTATAGAAAGCGGCCCAATCCATGCTGTTGAATGAAGGCTCTGACTGCTTCTCCGACTCGGTAATGGTAACCTTCGTGACAACCGGCTCAAACCCCGAACTCTCGGTGTAGGTTAATACCTGAATCTCCCGCTGATACTCATATGTGTAGTTATAATCCTCTTTCAGGAATGCGGCCGAAGAAATACCCGCCGAAACAGAAATATGATCCGTCAGGTAATACCGCAGATTTAAAGGTATTTCCAGGCTCACCAGATCAACCTGTATATAAGCCAGATTTTCTGTTCCGGCCCCCTCCGCTCCTGTTCCGCGATCGTATTCCAACTGGTTTTGTGCAAATATAACTCCCGAAGAGAGAGCGAGGTTACGCGTAAACGCCCATTCGGTATAAAGTCCGCCTCCCATACCCCAATCGGTTTTTGTATCATTACTATTTATCAGGGGCGTGTAAGCCAGACCAAATGAAAGGTTTTTATCACGCTCCGTTTTTACCACTCTGCGCTCATGAGATTCCTGTTGGATTTCCGTCCAGCCCATAGCTCCCGGATGCTCTGCCGGGCCTGGTTCAGACAGGTCTTTTGGAGACCATAGTGCAAGTCTTGTCTGACAGGGAGTTTCGGGGAGCGCGGCCCGGCCAATACCGGGCAAGGTGGCTTTCAGCCCGACTTCCTTCCCCGCATCATCAGCCCGTTCCGGCTTTTTAACAGCCGTTTGCACATTCATAGCAACGGAGGAATCTGTGATCGCGGGAGCGGACACATCAGGCTCAGGACGGATGTCAGGCCGGGCGACGTTATCGGCGTACGCCTCTTCCCGCTGTTCGGTGATACGCTGTTCTGGGCTTACCTCAATAAAATCGTTCAGGACATATAAAACAGACAGAACCAAAGCCAGAGAAGCAGCGAGGCTGAGCACCACTTTACCCGCGTATATTCTGTTCTTTCTTTCCCTGTGCTGCTGAAACCCTTCCCAGGCACCGGGCAGATAAGGCTCTTCGCGGCCTTGCAGAGATTCCCTTATATGGTCTATAAGTTCCGTATGTTTTCTTTTACTCATTGCTCACCTGTAAAAAGTTTGCCGTATAGATGCCTTAGCCTGGTTTTAGCCCTGGTCAGGTAGGTACGGGAAGAGCTTTCGGCTATCTCCAGCCTGTCGGCAATTTCCCGGTGGCTGTATCCTTCAATCTCATACATGTTAAAAACAAACCGAAGCAAGTCTGGCAGTTCATTCAACAGGGCATACATCTGTTTTGCGGTAAGCTCGGATTCTATATCTACCCGAGATACATGTTGTAAGTCTTCATCTTCCACATGATTCCGGTATTTTTTGTTTGCACGGATCCTGTCAATCGAGGTGTTAACAACAATCTTTCTGAGCCACGGCCTGAAGGGCTCTGTAGATACAAATGTTCTGATATTCCTGAAAACCTTGATAAAACTGTCGTTGACTACTTCCACAGCATCCTCCCTTGAATAACAATAGGCCAAAGCAACAGCCAAAGCATATCCGTAAAACTGCTTATACAACTCCTCCTGGCTGGATGGTTCATTCGCACGGCATCCGTCTATAATCTCTTTAAACCTACCCTTCTCTTCTGCATCTGCCTCTTTTGCACATGCAGAACCATTAACCCCAAAAACCCTGCCTGCTATATCCTCTTCCGTCAATTCAATAGGAGTATGAAATAAATGTATTAATTGTTATGCCAGTGTTCAGAAGTTACACATCAACCCCGGCCAACAACTATTTCTTCTGCCGGCTTTTAAAGTCAGGGCATGTTGACAATTAGCCTGTGATTGTCGACACGCCCCAAAGTATAGTCAGGCAGCCGAATCCATGATCAACTGTCCGAAACCGGCTCATCGTAGTTAACATCCTGATCAGACGAAACATTGTAAACATGGAATATCATGTTCTCGTCTGCCAGATATCTTTCATCTCCCAGAAATTTGTAGAGATCCAGAGAAAGCGTATCTGAGGTAACACTATTTAAATTCGGGCAATCCTCCGCGTCCAGTTTCACAAGAAGCCAGGTTTGCAGGGGATATGATTCCGCCACTGCACCATTCCAGACAACTTGAAAGCGTTCGTCACATGCCTTGTTATGCGTTACTTCGATATGCAGGTACTTTTTATCGTCTTCTTCCGTACGCCACACATCGGTAATTTCAAAAGCATCGCCAATTCCGCTCTTCCCTTTCTTGCCTTTTTCACGCAACTCTTCATACATATCTGAACTGCTATAGAAGCTGAAGTTTTCGCCTTGCATTGGCGCGGGTGGATTGTCGGCCTCATCAGAGTTAACCACACTCTGTTTACACCCCATAAACAATACGGCTCCTGCAAATGCCAGCATCGATATTTTTTTACTTATCATAGCTTCACGTCGGTTTTGGTTCGGATTAACAGTTACCAGTCTATACGCATGGTTGACGTGGAACGCTACAGGTACTCTTATACCGGAATTACTCCCATCTTCGGGGTCAGGGTCAGCCACAGAAATTCAGAATAATTACGGAAGCATAGAAGGCTGCCGACCGGTCACTTTCAGATGGGAATCTCCCCTCCTGTTCTCCGCGCTTGAAGCACCGGACCAGCAACCCCGCTATACAGACACGCCATGGCGTAGCCCCCCCGATTCAAAACTCAACACCGGACTGCGCAAATAGCGCCTGTTTTTTGCACAAAACAAGTCCTGAAGGCCTTTCATACCTTCTGCCAAGGCCTGCCCAAGTCTCATACAAGGCCTGCAGCTGCGGGGTGTTGGTCAGGGTTTGCACAAAGCTTGCACAGTACTTGGTCGGGACTTGGCCCCTGCTTGGAACGGGGTTTGTGCAAATTTTTGCACAGAAGGGGGTCTGAAACCCCCTGAATGCTGAGAACAGTGTGAGATTTTCTCCTTCTTTGGAGAGGCAGCGAAACGGATGGAACCAGGGCCGGTGCAGATGATTAGAATCGATACTCTCTGCCGGATAAGGAGCGGCAGATGTTTCAGGATCAGAGTTGAGAAAGGCGCCCTGCTTAATTAAATGAAAGCAAGTACCCATTGGATGACTCTAAGTCATCCAATGGGCCTGTTATGTATAATCTGGTTCCTGATTACTACCTGTCGGTTACACAACCTTCCGATGCGCTGGAAACCAGCTGGGCATATTTGTAAAGAATTCCGCTTTTAGCCTGAAGCTCCGGCTGCTTCCATTCTTTTTTCCGCTGCTCCATTTCTTCATCGGAAATATCAACCTTTATTACATTCTTTTCCGCGTCTATGGTAATGATGTCATCGTCTTTGATAAGACCGATAGGCCCGCCTGCCTGTGCTTCGGGCGTTACATGGCCGATGACAAAGCCGTGGCTTCCTCCCGAAAACCGGCCATCGGTAATAAGAGCAACACTTTTACCCAATCCGGCTCCCATTATTGCAGCGGTAATAGACAGCATCTCCCGCATGCCGGGCCCTCCTTTGGGGCCCTCATAGCGAATTACCACCACATCCCCCTTTTTAACTTTTCCTTGCTGGATGGCTTCCAGTGCTTCTTCTTCAGATTCAAACACACGGGCGGGGCCGGAGAATCGTTCGCCTTCTTTTCCCGTAATCTTGGCTACGGCGCCCCCGGGAGCGAGATTACCGTACAGAATCTGCAGGTGCCCGGTCTTTTTAATAGGGTCGGACAGTGGGTGTATGACTTTCTGCTCTTCCAGCAGGTCTGGCACTTCGGCTACATTCTCCTCAAGGGTTTTACCCGTTACCGTAATACAATCGGGGTGCAGCAATCCTTCTTTCAGCATAAGCTTTTGCACGGCCGGAACACCGCCTGCATTAAACAGGTCTTCCATTACATACTTTCCGCTGGGTTTCAGGTCGGCCAGGTAGGGTGTCCGGTTGCTGACTTCCTGAAAGTCATCGATCGTAAACGGAACCTCTGCCGAACGCGCGATCGCCAGCAGATGCATTACGGCGTTGGTAGAACCGCCAAGAGCAACCGCCATGGCCACGGCATTTTCCAGTGACCGCTTGTTGATGATGTCCCGCGGCTTGATATCCTTTTCCAGCAAAACCCTGATTGCCTGGCCTGCCTTCCTGCACTCTGCAACCTTCAACTCATGCGTAGCCGGGATAGATGAACTGAAAGGCAGGCTCAATCCCATGGTTTCAATAGCCGCGGCCATCGTATTGGCTGTGTACATTCCGCCGCAGGCACCGGCCCCGGGGCAAGCGTGCTTCAGCACATTCACCATTTCCGCTTCATTGATATCGTCGGACAAATACTGCCCGTATGATTCAAAGGCCGAGACGATATCCAGTTTTTGTCCGTTCAGGTTACCCGGGCGTATGGTTCCTCCATAGATCATTATAGAGGGGCGGTTAAAACGAGACATAGCCATCACGGAACCCGGCATGTTTTTGTCGCACCCTACAACAGAGATATTGGCATCGTACCACTGTGCAGACATCACCGTCTCAATGGAGTCTGCAATAATTTCACGGGAGGGCAGTGAAAACTTCATCCCCTGGGTTCCCATAGAAATACCATCGCTCACCCCGATGCTGTGAAAGATAAATCCCACCAGGCCGGAAGCAGTCACACTCTCTCGAATATGCACTGCCAGGTCATTGAGGTGCATATTACAAGGGTTGCCTTCCCAGCCGGTGCTTGCAATACCCACCTGGGCTTTATTCATATCTTCATCACTTAGCCCCACGCCATACAGCATGGCTTTTGAGCCAACCTGAGATTCTTGTTGCGTAAGACGGGAACTGTACTTGTTTAATTTATCAGCCATGGTAAATATTTTGGGTCACAGATTAGCACAGATTGAAGCAGATGGTTGTGTACTGTTGTACATTTAGCCAGTGTTGCTATCGGTTATTCGTTAATGGTTAGTTGGTATCAGGAACATCCCTGCTAATAGCCATTAACGAATAACCAATAACCCCTTTAGTGTTTTGGCGGCCTCTTTACTTAAAAAAACTGCCCTTATCTGTGTAAATCTGTGGCTTAACTAATCCTTAGAATTTTAGAGCTTACGATTGTCATGAAAAAACAACTGCCGGCGGGAAGCCTGTAAATATAAAATACGAGTAACCAAAGTAAAGTTAATATTTAAAATGAGCTGTAAAATATTTTAACGCCACCGGCCAAATATACTCCGTCCGCCGGTTATACGCTGTCTATTATTGCTGCTAATAATACCCCCGCCAACTTATTAATTTATTAGTGCAGATAAACTTAAAACGAAATGATTAAATAGTGCATTTTCCCCTTGACTCAACACTCAGGTATGCCTATTATACGAGCTGATCAATTAATGAACGACAACTAAGTGCTCAAACAGTCAATACATAACAATTTATCAGAAACGCTGTGTGCAACAGCCCCTGTTACGCAACGCCCGTTTTCTGTTAATGCCTTGTTGGCTTTTTCTCTTATCACTGTCGTCCTCTCTTTCGTGGTAACCGGTGTGATTAACTCCCTGCCTGTATCTGTGCTGGGTTTACTAACTATCCTATCGGTTCTAATTTCTGGCATTATCGTTAACCTAATTCTAATTATTAGCTAATACCGACGCCAGAGGTTAGAATTTAACACACCAATACATGTAAATTCAAATTTTGACCTCTGGCGGGTAAACTATATCCATGAGGTCATATGAGTAACACTACACAAACTCAACAGGCAAAAAAGAAACATGATATCCCTTCGGGGAAACGAAGCCCCGCACCTGCAGAAGGACTCAGCGGTTCGGAAATTTTATTGCGTACGCTAGTGGATCTGGATGTGGACACCATTTTTGGATACCCGGGAGGAGCCGTATTGCCCATTTATGACACCTTATACAAAAACACGGACCTCAACCACATTTTGATTCGCCATGAACAAGCAGGAACTCATGCTGCCGACGGTTACGCTCGGGCCACGGGGAAACCAGGCGTTGTTCTGGTAACCTCCGGCCCGGGCGGAACCAATACGGTTACGGGTATTGCCACTGCCGCCATGGATTCCATACCTCTGGTTGTTTTTACCGGACAGGTGCCTACCAATCTGATTGGCAATGACGCTTTCCAGGAGGCGGATATTGTCGGGATTACCCGTCCCATTACCAAACATAATTATCTTGTTAAGGATGTAAACCAGCTGGAGCATGTGATCCGCGAGGCTTTCCATATTGCCGTCAATGGCAGACCGGGACCGGTTCTGATCGATTTACCCAAAGACATGATCAACGCTAAAGGAAGTTACACCGGCCATAAAAGCGTATCCATACCAAGCTACAATCCGGTAACCCAAGGGCATCAGGCCCAGATCACAAAAGCCGCGGAACTGCTTAGCAACGCAGAAAAACCGCTTATTTACGTCGGCGGCGGTGTCATGCTCGGAGAGGCCTGGGAAGAACTGACTGCCATGGCCGAACGGCTCAATATTCCTGTAACCACTACCCTTATGGGGCTGGGTTGCTTCCCGGAAAGCAAGCCACAATCGCTGGGCATGCTGGGTATGCATGGCACCTGGACGGCTAACATGGCTACCACGGAATGCGACGTGCTGCTGGCTGTGGGCGCGCGCTTTGATGACCGGGTAACGGGACGCCTGGACGGATTTTCTCCCTACTCCCGGAAAATTCATATCGACATTGATCCTTCCTGCATTTCCAAAAACGTACATGTAGAAGTTCCCATTGTCGGGGATGTGAAGCAGGTGCTCCCGCAGCTTGACAAAGCCACTCAAAAGCCCAACACCGATAAATGGTGGGCCACCATACGCAAGTGGCAAAAAGAGCATCCCCTCAGGATTTCCCATAAAGAGGGCGTCATCAAACCTCAGGAGATGATTAAAGCTATTTCCAAAGCCACCAATGGAAATGCTATTGTCGCTACAGACGTAGGCCAGCATCAGATGTGGGCGGCCCAGCACTATACGTTTAACCATCCCCGCTCTCAGATTACTTCGGGGGGCCTCGGCACAATGGGATATGGATTCCCCGCTGCCATGGGTGCCGCTTTTGGCGTTAAAGACCGGCCGGTTGTTGCCATTGTAGGCGATGGCGGGTTTCAAATGACGTCATGTGAACTGGCCACCGCGGTTCAGTACAAGCTTCCTCTGAAAATCGCCATCATGAATAACGGCTGCCTTGGAATGGTGCGGCAGTGGCAAGAGCTCTTTTTTGAAAACCGTTATTCTCATTCCATTCTCAGTGCGAGCAACCCTGATTTCGTCAAACTTGCAGAAAGTTATGGCGCGGTCGGGTTACGTGCCACTACCCCTGACGAGATGCATGAAGTACTGCAAAAAGCTATGGATATCAACGATCGGCCTGTAGTGATGGATTTCGTTGTTGAGGCAGAAGAAAACTGTTATCCGATGGTGCCTACAGGCGCTGCCTTATACGAAATGGTAGAAGGAGATGATTGATATGAGTTCTGTCAGATCTAAAGCTAAAGAGCAAAAGCAGAAACACACCATTTCCGTGCTTGCCAACCACAACCTTAACGCGTTGTGCCGTATTGTCGGTATTTTCAGCGGGCGCGGATTTGATATAGACAGCATCAGTTTCGGCACCGGCGAACGACCCGGTGTGGCGCGTATTACACTCACCACCCAGGGTGATGAGCATATCGTAGAACAGATTACCAAACAACTCCACAAGGTTATCGATGTTATAAAGGTCAAAGACCTGACGTATGATCCGTACATCGAACGGGAACTGGCCATTATCAAAGTTACAACCACGCCTGCCTCGCGTTCGGAGATTATGCAAATTACACAAGTCTTCCGGGCTAAAATCATCGACCTGAGCCAGGATAACCTTTCGGTAGAAGTGACCGGTAATAAAGACAAGATCGACGCGGCTATCGAAATGTTGCGCCCGTTTGGTATTAAAGAAGTGGCACGAACGGGAAGTGTGGCTCTTAAACGCGAATTCAACGGTACTATTTAACCAATAATCACGAACTAAACTACAAATGCAAGCAACAACATATTACGATTCAGACGCTGACCTAAAACATCTGGAAGGAAAAAAAGTGGCCATCATCGGTTATGGCAGTCAGGGACATGCCCATGCACTCAATCTCAAAGAAAGCGGCGTTGATGTAGTTGTTGGACTGAAAAGCACCAGCAGCTCAAGAAAACATGCAGAACGCGCCGGCCTTGAAGTATTAGACGTAGCCGAGGCAGCTAAAGCCGGAGATATTGTAATGATACTCATTCCCGATCAACACCAGGCCAGTGTGTATGAAAATGAAATTGAGCCGCATCTCGAGGCCGGCAATGCTCTTGCTTTTGCACATGGCTTTAATATCCATTTTGATCAGATCAAACCTTCTGAAGGTATAGACGTTTTTATGGTTGCTCCCAAAAGCCCGGGGCATTTGGTGCGAAGAGTCTACAAAGAAGGTTCCGGCGTTCCATGCCTGGTTGCCATTCACCAGGATGCCAGTGGCAATGCCAAAAATATTGCACTTGCCTATGCAAAGGGGCTGGGCGGTACAAAGGCCGGAGTCATTGAAACCACATTTAAAGAGGAAACCGAGACCGATCTGTTCGGCGAACAGGCTATCCTCTGCGGCGGTGTTCCCGAACTGGTTAAAGTAGGGTTCAAGACACTGGTAGATGCAGGCTATCAGCCGGAAGTTGCCTACTTCGAATGTCTGCATGAACTTAAGCTTATTGTAGACCTTATGTATGAAGGCGGCCTCGAGCGAATGTACTACTCCGTCAGTGATACAGCCGAATACGGAGGCATGACCCGCGGCGAGCATGTAGTTAATGATGAGACCAAGAAAAGGGTCCAGGAAGTGCTCGACAAAGTAGTTGATGGAAGATTTGCCAAAGAATGGATCGAAGAGAATAAACAAGGCACGCCTAACCTGCTGAAGCATCGCAAGGATCAACAGTCTCTCGAATTAGAAAAAGTCGGCAAGCAGCTGCGGGGCATGATGGACTGGATTACGATAGATGACGAAGACGGTGCAGAAGAGGCTGCCGAATAGACTCAGAATTGAATTAGTGTAATGCTTTATAAGCAGGTGTTCTGATCTATTGCCATCAAAATACTTGTAATGGTTATTGGTTATTCGTTATCAGGAGTGCTCTCCCACGAATAACCAGTAACTATTAACCGATACACTAATCCAGGAGTGTCCCAAGGGGGCAAACATAGATAACCCATGCCTGTTGGCTCCGGGTACGCTTACCGGAAGCCGACAGGACTTTAATTTAACCTTAACTTATACATTAGCTACAATGAAATTGCTCAGACTAACTTCTCTATCTCTACCTGGCTTGCTATATCTGCTACTAAAGAACCGCATGTTCTTTATACCACATATTTCAACACCAATTTCAATTAGAATACCATGAGCAATCAAATACAAATTTTCGATACTACTTTAAGAGATGGAGAACAGTCGCCCGGTTACAGTATGAACCGGGATGAAAAGTTACGGATGGCCCGGCAGCTTGAGCAACTGCAGGTAGATGTTATAGAGGCGGGTTTCCCCATAGCCTCTGACGGAGATTTTGAGACCGTAAAACAAATCAGTAAAGAAATTAAAAGCACAACAATTGCCGCCCTGTCCCGTACCCGTGAAGAAGATATCCAGCGGGCGGCTGACGCACTTCAGTACACGGCTAAATCGCGCATTCACATCTTTCTCGCCACTTCAGACATCCACATGAAATATAAGCTGAAGATGTCCCGCCAGGAGGTCCTCGATGCAGCGATACGTGCGGTGGAGTTTGCCAGTCAGCAGTGTGGAGAAGTGGAATTTTCGGCAGAAGATGCCTCCCGCAGCGATCCCGATTTTTTAATACAGGTGTTTACGGAAGTCATTAACGCCGGGGCTAAAATTATCAACATACCCGATACTGTGGGCTATGCCTTGCCCTGGGAATACGGCGCGCTGATCAAAAAAATTAAAGATGAAGTACCGAATATTGAACGGGCAACCATAAGTGTACACTGCCATAACGACTTGGGGCTGGCGGTTGCCAACTCGCTTTCTGCTATCAAAAACGGGGCTCAGCAAGTTGAGTGTACCATCAACGGCATAGGTGAACGCGCCGGAAACGCCTCTCTGGAGGAGATCGTGATGTGTCTGGAAACACGCAAAAATGACTTTACCCAGACCACAAACGTCAAAACAACAGAGCTTTTCGCTGCCAGCCAGTTGCTGACGGAGATAACCGGTAAAACCGTACAGCCCAATAAAGCCATCGTTGGAGAAAATGCCTTTGCTCATGAAGCCGGTATCCACCAGCATGGGGTGCTTAACAACCCTCTGACTTATGAAATCATGACGCCTGAGTCGGTGGGAGCCCGTGGCAACAAAATCGTGCTGGGGAAACATTCTGGCCGCTTTGCACTGGATAAAAAGCTTCAGACACTTGGTTATAACCTGGCCAAAGATCAACTTAACCAGATCTATATCCAGTTTATCAGGCTGGCCGATAAGAAAAAGGTCGTCACTGACGATGAACTGATAACGCTTTTAACGGATCAGATACCGTTAAGCCCTCTCGAAGAAAAGAAAACAAAATCTGCTTAATTTCGCATCAGGTTTAAGATTCAGGGAACGGACTGAATGGCAAAAACACATGATACGTATTCCATACTTTCTGATCTTAAACAATATTGAACTGATGCCAGGCAACAGCTTAACTCAAATAATCACATGACTCTCACAGAAAAAATACTTGCCAACCACAGCAATCAAAGCAGCGTAGAACCCGGTGATAACGTGTGGATCGACGTAGATGTGCTTATGACTCACGACGTCTGCGGGCCGCCGGCTATTTCCATATTCAAGAATGAGTTTGGTGAAGATGCCCGGGTCTGGGACAGAGAAAAGCTGGTCATCATTCCGGACCATTATATCTTTACCGAAGATGTCTATGCTAACCGAAACGTGGATATCCTGAGGGCATTCGCGGCTGATCAGGACCTGCCCCACTATTATGATGTCGGTACCGACCGGTATAAAGGGGTCTGTCATATAGCTCTTCCGGAAGAGGGTTTTACACGGCCCGGCGAGGTTCTTTTCGGAACCGACTCTCATACCTGTACCGCAGGTGCCTTCGGCCAGTTTGCAACAGGTATCGGCAATACCGATGCCGCCTTCATCATGGGGACAGGAAAATTGTGGGTAAAAGTACCCGAAACCATGCGATTTGTCTTTGAAGGAGATGAAATGCCCCCTTATCTGATGGCCAAAGATATTATCCTTCAAATCATCGGGGATATCGGTGTTGATGGCGCCACCTACCGTACTATGGAATTCGGGGGAAGCGGTATCAGCGCTATGACCATGGAAGACCGCATGACCCTAACCAATATGGTTATCGAGGCCGGTGGGAAAAATGGCGTTGTAGAACCGGATGAAAAAACAGAAGAGTATGTTAGAAGCCGGACCGACAAAGATTTCACGCCCGTCTACAGCGATGATGATGCAACGTATCACAGTACATACACCTATGAATTGGATAAGATGGTGCCGATGGTGGCCAAGCCTCATAGCCCGGACAACAAAGCCACGGCTGAGGAGCTGGAAGGCACGAAGCTGACCAGAGCTTACATCGGTTCTTGCACCGGCGGTAAACTCTCTGATTTTCAGGCTGCAGCCGAAATACTTAAAGGTAAGACACCGGTTATAGAAACCTACGTTGTTCCTGCCACAACCGAGATTGCCGATGCGCTTAGAACAGAGAAGATTGGCGACCAAACGTTGCTGGAAATCTTTGTTGAAGCCGGCTGCCATATTGGCGAGGCTTCCTGCGCAGCGTGCCTGGGTGGACCTTCCGACACATTTGGCCGGCTGAATGGCGAGGAGATCTGTATTTCTACTACAAACAGAAACTATCCCGGACGAATGGGATCTAAACAAGCTCAGGTTTATCTGGCTTCGCCATATACCGTTGCCGCTTCTGCCCTGGAAGGCTCCATTACCGATCCCCGAAACTATCTTTCATAACCTAACAGATTTATACAGATACAATGGATAACTCTTCATCTATTATTAAGGGCAAAGCTTTTGTTCTTGGAAAGAATATAGATACTGATCAGATCATTCCCGCTCAACACCTGGTTTACAGCCTGAATGACCCGGAAGAACGCAAGTATTACGGCTCCTACGCCCTGTCGGGAGTACCTGATGAAGAATCGGGGCTGCCCATGGGTCATATTCCGCTCGTTGCGGAAGGCGCCTTCCAGTCGGAATACAGTATTATTGTTGCCGGACCCAATTTCGGGTGTGGTTCCTCGCGTGAACACGCCCCCGCTTCTCTTCAGATCGCCGGCATCAAAGCCATCATTGCTCCTACGTACGCACGCATTTTCTATCGCAATTCGGTAGACGGCGGCTTTGTCATCCCTTACGAAAGCCTGGAAGATCTGAGCGCCGAGATTAAAACCGGCGACGAGCTGATTATCAACCCCGATATCCAACAGGTGGAAAACGAAAGCCAGGGGCGGTCTCACAGCATACGCAAACTAGGCAGCGTAGCGGAAATTGTACAATCCGGCGGAATCTTTCACTATGCACGTAAAGAAGGGATGGTTTGAGGTAAATGGTCACAAAAGAAATAATAGCGCTTCCCGGTGATGGCATCGGGCCCGAAGTTACCCGCGAAGCCATCAGCATACTTCAGGCGGTATGTCATCGCCATGGTTATAAGTTGAAGGTACGTGAATTCCCTTTTGGGGGTAAAAGTATCGAAAAGCATGGCATTCCCCTGACTGAGGAGACATTAGAAGCCTGTAAGAATGCTTCTGCCGTACTGCTTGGTGCCGTGGGAGATCCGAAGTGGGATAATCATCCAAAAGAAACGCGACCGGAAGCGGGCTTGTTACAGATACGTAAGGAATTGGATTTATATGCCAATTTACGTCCTGTTAAAATTTATTCCGCTCTTGTTGGAGCTTCGAATCTCAAACGTGAGGTTATTGAAGGCGTAGATATCCTCATTGTTCGTGAATTGACAGGCGGCATCTATTTTGGGCTTCCGCGTTTTATCACGACCAAAGACGACGGAGAATATGCCGTTGACACTATGGAATACCACAGCTCCGAGATTTATCGTATTGCCGTAAAAGCCTTTGAGATGGCATCGAACCGCCGCGGCGGGCTCTGTTCGGTAGACAAGGCTAATGTTCTCGACACCTCGCGTCTGTGGAGAAAGACGGTTACAGAGTACTCATCGCAGTGGAAGGATGTGAGCCTCAGCCATATGCTGGTAGATAACTGTGCCATGCAACTTATCCGCAACCCCGCGCAGTTTGACGTCATTCTTACCTCCAATATGTTTGGCGACATTCTCAGCGACGAAGCCTCTATGCTTACCGGCTCTATCGGTATGCTCCCTTCTGCGAGTCTCGGAGAGAGCACAGCGCTGTTCGAGCCGGTACACGGTTCCGCTCCGGACATAGCCGGACAGGGAAAGGCCAATCCCATAGCTGCTATAGCTTCAGCTGCCATGCTCTGCCGGTACGCGCTGGATCTGGAAGAGACGGCTCAGGAAATTGAAGAAGCTATAGACACCGCACTGGAGGAGGGATTCAGGACTCCTGACATCTATACCCAATCGCCTGAAGAACACCTGGTAAGCACCTCAGAAATGGGTTCTGCCATCATGAAACATTTAAATCCAAACTTGCAACCCGGCACCCTCTTATGAAGCAAGCTTCACACTCTACAACGATATCTCAGAAGAACGGCCATCACGCTATTCCTTTTCATGCCTGTACTTCGAGCCGGCTTCATGAAACCAATCTGGATGATCCCGGTTTCGGAAGTAGTTTCTCAGACCACCTGTTCAGTATGGAATACCGTGACGGATCCTGGGCAAATGAGAAGATTATTCCTTTCGCTGATTTTAGCTGCTCACCAGCTATGGCAACCCTTCATTACGGGCAAACCGTGTTTGAAGGGATGAAAGCATTCCGCGGGCAGGATGGCCGGATTCAGATATTCCGTCCCCGCCGGCATTTTGAAAGGCTGAACATGTCGTGCCGGCGTATGTGTATTCCCGAAATCGATCCGGATTTCCTGGTACAGGCTCTCAAAGAGTTGATTTCCGTTGATAAAGACTGGGTACCGCAGAAAAAAGGCAATGCGCTCTATATCCGCCCCCTTATTTTCGCGACGGATCCTTATCTGGGGGTACGCCCATCCAAAACATACCGGATGTTTATCATGACTTCTCCGGTAGGCGCCTACTATAAAGAAGGAATCAATCCGGTAAGCCTGACAACCACCGATCAGTATATCCGGGCGGCAAAAGGGGGATCCGGGTTTATCAAGACAGCCTGTAACTATGGCCCTTCCCTGTTACCGGCTCTCCAGGCCCAAAAAGACGGTTACACGCAGGTTTTATGGCTGGATGCGCATGAGCACAAATATATTGAGGAAGTTGGCACCATGAATATTTTCTTTAAGATTGGTGGCAAATTGATTACCCCCGGCCTGGGCGGTTCCATACTGGGCGGCGTTACCCGCGACTCTGCAATCCATCTGGCCAGAGAGTGGGGAGTGGAAGTAGAGGAACGGCCCGTAAGTATCGATGAAGTTTTTGAAGCTCACCGCACAGGCACACTTGAAGAAGTGTTCGGAACGGGAACGGCAGCTGTTATTTCTCCGGTAGGGTCTATTCATCATAACGGAGAAACGATTGTAACCGACAAAGTACAAATCGGTCCCTTCGCGCAGCGGCTTTATGATGCAATTACCGGTATTCAATACGGAACTCAAAAAGACACCCATCATTGGATGTCTGACGTTAAGTAAACCAATCTGCCCGGTGTGAAAACCGGGCAGACTTTTTTACTTTACGCCTCTCTTTCTATATCACCTCTCTTTCTATATCAAATGTCTTTTCTTACTTTGCCTGCAAATGATAAATTTATAACAGATTATCCATCTTATGCACATAGTAATTGACCGGCTCGATGAAGAGCTGCACATGGAGGCGAAA
The DNA here is from genome assembly GCA_937982515.1 of uncultured Balneolaceae bacterium. Lineage (GTDB taxonomy): Bacteria > Bacteroidota > Rhodothermia > Balneolales > Balneolaceae > CALJMB01. Next base: position 33,666 of record CALJMB010000326.1, on the reverse strand, counting down.
AATGAAGAAGGCGGAATCATTCGGATAGATGGTACCCGAAGTATTGGAGGGTTGGAAGGCGGATTTAGCCCTATGCAGCTTCTATTAGCCGGCGTTGGAGGCTGCAGTGCTATTGATGTGATCGGCATCTTAAAAAAACAGAAACAGGAGTTAACCGCCCTGCAGGTCGTTGTGGATGGAGACCGGGTGAAAAAAGACACCTATTCTGAGTTCGAGAAAATTCATATACATTTCGACTTAAAAGGTACCCTGGACCCTAAAAAGGTTGAACGCGCGATTGATCTTTCGCTGGGTAAATATTGCTCCGTTTCAAAGATACTCGAAAAAACAGCTGTCATCACTCACAGTTATTCCATCAACAAATCCTGAGGCCACCCATATGCCAGATAAGCAGGCAAAAACACAGGTAATCAGAACACAAACCAGGCGCTCCGGGCAACGAGAACATTCCACTCCTCTTTTTATGACATCCAGCTTCGTGTTCGATTCCGCGGAGCACGCACGGGCGATGTTTGCCAGTGAAGTGGATGGAAATATCTACAGCCGCTACTCCAATCCGAACACCGATGAGTTTGTCGCTAAAATGTGCCTGATGGAGGGGGCTGAAGCGGGTATTTCTACGGCCTCGGGTATGGCCGCTGTATTTTCCAGCATGGCAGCCTTGCTGGAACAGGGAGATCATGTCATAGCCTGCCGTTCGATTTTTGGTTCAACCCATCAGATTTTGAGCTCTGTATTCCCTAAATGGGGGATAGACTTTTCGTATATAAATATTGACCAGCCTGAGTCCTGGGAACAACTTATTCAGGACAATACGAAAATTATTTTTCTTGAAACACCCTCTAATCCGGGGTTGGATCTTATCGATCTGGAATGGGCCTGTAGCCTGGCAAATAAACACGGCCTGATCACCATCGTCGATAACTGCTTTGCCACCCCTTATCTGCAGAAACCAATGGAATATGGCGCCGATATTGTGGTTCATTCCGCCACCAAGTTTATCGACGGTCAAGGGCGTGGCATCGGCGGCGTTATTGTAGGTAAGGCTCGATATATAGAAGAGATTCGGTTTTTTACCCGACATACCGGCCCTTCACTCTCCCCGTTCAATGCCTGGCTCTTCTCCAAAAGCCTGGAAACACTGCCTGTACGTATGGAAAAGCATTCCGCTAACGCACTGCAATTCGCCGCGTTTCTGGAATCGCATGACCAGGTAGAGTGGGTGAAGTATCCATTCCTGAAAAGCCATCCTCAATATGATCTGGCTCGGAAACAGATGCGATCAGGCGGTGGCGTTGTCACTTTTAACATTAAAGGCGGTTATGAGAGGGCTAAAAAATTCCTGGATAACCTCTCCATGATATCACTTTCCGCCAATCTGGGAGACACCCGCTCCATTGCCACACACCCGGCGTCGACTACTCATTCCAAGCTGTCGGATGAAGAGCGCAGAGAAGTGAGCATCACTCCGGGCCTCATCCGCATCGCTGTGGGCCTTGAGGCCGTAGAGGATATCATCGGGGATGTGGAACAAGCGCTGGAGAGCTAGTGCTATGCCAGCTATAGTCTGTCGTTTCTATAGAACGCGGGTGCTGCAGCTGGGGCTCTGATAAGCACAGATATGATATATGGGGGGCCTTCACTGAAAGCCGGCATCCAATCGCTTACCAGTCCTCCTGCAACAGGTCTTCTTTGTCTTCTTTTTCGGCCCAGTCATCGGCATCGGGCAGCGGATCCTGGGTTTGATTGATGATGCGATCTTGCCAGTTTTCCGCAAGCCGTTCATTCAGCTCTATATAATGCTCCCACTCCTGGGGTACTTCATCATCCGGATAAATAGCCTCAACCGGGCACTCAGGGACGCAAGCATCGCAATCTATACAATCCAGAGGATCAATGGTCAAAAAGTTAGGCCCTTCACGAAAAGCGTCTACGGGGCAAACTGCTGCACAGTTGGTATATTTACAGTTGATGCAAGGTTCGGTAACTACGTAAGCCATGTTAGTTTCTCGTTATAGAGTAATTAATATTTAGAAAATTCAGAAAATCAGGATCAGCCTGGCATTCAACAATAAATCTTATAGCAAAGCTGATCTTATTGTCATGAGGAAGACCGCAGCGGCCTGCAGGGCCTTTGGTCGTCTGTCTGCGGCCTTTGCTATTCCGATCTGGTGAAAAAGAGTTCATATTATACCAGATATAGGCGTACAATACACTATAGGACTATGCTCGGCCTTTATACACAATCATTCATGTTTTCAATGCTTCTGTCAGAACCGGCTCTCCCACAATCTCTGCTGTTTTGAGATGAGCCTCGCCTACTTTCCCTTGCCGTAACATGCTCAGTATTTCAGAATCAATCAATTCATACCAGAGCTTTTTGCGGATTTCAAATTCGGGATGATAGTGTGCCATAGGCTTCCTCAGTTTTTGCATAAGCTCCAGAAAAACGGCGTATTCCGGCCCGAACTCCTCCTCAAACCGCTGGCGCAGCCTTACAGCCAGAGCCGGAGCCGCCCCGCCGGTTGACACGGATAAAGTGAGTAGCCCTTGTTTAACAACAGATCCAAAGGCAAAGTTTGCATGAGGGATATCATCCATTACATTTACCAAAATTCCCAGTTCTTCTGCCTCGCGGTATACTTGTTTGTTGACATCTCCTTCAAATTCTGCGACTATGGCCATGAATGCACCCTCCAGATCTCCTCTGCGATACGTCCTCCGTATCCAGCTAAAGCGTTCCTCTTCGGCCCAGGCATGCAGTTTAGTCGTCAGTTGCGGGCTAATCACAGTGAGTAAGGCATTGCGATCGAGTAACTGTTTCGCTTTACCTTCGGCTTCATAGTTACCGCCTATCAGTACCGTTTTTTTTGTATCTAGTTTGCTCAGATAGATTGGGAAGACTTCCATTGCCCTGTACTATTTTTTTACGCCGTTGCTCAGACCGTTATGGAAATTCTGGGTCGGTACGTGAATACCACATTCCATTTTATCCGATCCTCTCCAGCGTCCGGCCCGTTCGTCTTCCCCGTTAAGAACCGGTTGTGTACAGGGTATGCACCCAATGCTGGGATAACCCTCGTCGTGCAGTGGATTATATGGCAGTTCATTGATGTGGATATAGTCCCACACTTCTTCTCCCGTCCAGGTGGCCAGTGGATTAATTTTAATTACTTCGTTTGCAGGATCCCACTCTATAACCTGGGTCTGCTTGCGTGTTTCGGACTGGCTGCGCCGCACTCCGCTTATCCAGGCTTTCTTATCGGACAAGAAGTTACGCAGCGGCAATACTTTTCTGATATGGCAGCATGTATCGGGGTCTTTAGCCCACAGTTCATCGCCATATTGCTCAGCCTGTTCTTCCAGCGAGAGATCGGTAGCCACACGAATGATATCTACATTGTATCGTTCTTCCAGAATATCACACAGTTTGTATGTTTCTTCGAATAATAAATGCGTATCAAGGTAAAATATTGAAACAGGCAGCCCCAGTTTTTGGATGCGATGAATTAACAACATCCCCGACGGGCCAAAACCCGTTCCGAGCACCATATCTGAACCAAAAGTTTTGTAACCCCATTCTATTACTTCATCCGGATGTGCCTCCTGTAGCTGGCTGTTTAGCGAAATAAACAGCTCTGGAGGCCATTGTTCATCTGTTGGTACAGATTTGTTGGTATCTTGCATGTGACGAAAGATTAGTTATCCTGCAAAGTTTGAAAAAAGTTGTGAATCCTGCTTAATTGTCTGATTTTCAGCCTCATCATTACCAAACCAGGCCAGATCGTTACTCAGAGAAACCAGGTCTCCCACCACAATCGTAGCAGGGGGTAAAAGGTGATCCGTCTTTTCAGCAATATCATTTAGGGTGCCAATAATGGTTCTCTGGTGCTGATAAGTGGCATTTTCAATGACTGCAGCCGGCGTATCCGCTTCTTTTCCAAGTTGTACCAGAGTACTTGCAATGACTGCCAGGTTTTTCAAGCCCATTAAGATAATCAAGGTATCGGCATTCGCCAAATGTTCCCAATTGTCAAAATGATCCGATCCTGCAACGGTATGCCCCGTTACAACAGTAAACGACCGGCCATATCTACGGTGAGTCAGCGGTATGCCTGCATAAGCGGGGGCCGCCAATACACTGCTAAGGCCTGGAACAATCTCATAAGAAATACCGGCTCGCCGAAGAGCTTCACATTCTTCGCCTCCGCGCCCGAAAATGAACGGATCCCCACCCTTTAAGCGAACAACAGTTTTACCTTCTTGTGCTTTTGAAATAACGATACGGTTGATTTGCTGTTGAGACACCGATGGCCGGCCCGGCTTTTTACCAACGTATATATGTTCGGAATGCTCCGGGGTCATGGCTAATATCTCTGAATTTGCCAGACGGTCATAAACAACGACTTCGGATTTTTTTAAAATCTTTGCACCACGCAAAGTAATAAGTTCCGGTTCCCCGGGCCCCGCACCAACGAGATACACCTTGCCTTTGGGGCTGCCCTGTAAATTATTCATTGGCAGAAAGATTAAAAATATGTGAGAAATTTCATACTAGAATTTGTCCGTTTTCTCCGATCCCGGTACGGTTCCAAAAATTGCCAAAGGATTCCTGTTCTGCTCTGTGTTCTTTGTAGTGTTCCAGCAGGGGGCGCACTTCCTTAACCAGATCTTCCAGCGATACCAAATCTTTGTATTCTTTATTCAGACGGGTTCCGGAAGGATCTCCGCCAACAAAAATGGTATATTTATTTAGTGATCTTCCTACAAAGCCAATGTCGGCTACATAAGGACGGGAACAGCCGTTGGGGCAGCCAGACATACGAATCGAAATCTTTTCTTCTTCAAGCCCGAGTTCACGAATCACTTCTTCCAGCTCCCGGATCACCCCTGGCAGCACCCGTTCCGATTCTGTAATTGCAAGTCCACAGGTTGGCATTGCCGGGCAGGCCATTGAATATTTTAGCAGATTGGAAAGATCCTCTCCGAAGAGCACATTATGGCTGCTTAGAATCTGCGATATGCCGGCTTTGTCCTCTTCTTTGATATCTGTCAATAACACATTCTGGTTTGGGGTCAGCCTAACCCCCACTCCAAACTGTTCCACCACCTCCCGGAGGCCAGTTTTCAGCTGCAAGTTTTCATCGTTCTTGATGCGGCCGTTTTCTATAGAAAGCCCCAGGAACCAGTTTCCATCTGACTGCCGGTTCCAGCCCAGGTAAAGGTCCAGGCCAAACTCCGGCAGCTCACGGAAGGGATGGAGCGCGAAACCGGTCCGTTTTACCAATTCATCGTGAAACTTTTCGACTCCCCATTCATCCACCAGGTATTTCATACGTGCACGCTTCCGGTTGATGCGGTTTCCGTAATCCCGCTGAATTTCAATAATGCCTTTTACTGCAGAAACTACCTGCTCTTTGGAGACATATCCCAAATGATCGCCAAGCCTGGGGAATGTATCCGGCTTTCGGTGGTTCATTCCCATGCCACCGCCTATAATGACATTAAAACCTTCTATGTTATTCTCGTCGTCAAAAAGCGCTACCAGCCCAATGTCCTGGGTATATACATCAATACTGTTATCTCCCGGCAGAGCGACACCGATTTTAAATTTCCTCGGAAGATAGCTATCGCCATATAGAGGTTCGTTTTCGACGATCTCCTCTTTGCCCGAGTACACTTTCTCACCATCCAGCCACACCTCATGATACGCATTGGAAGCGGGAAGCAGCGTATCAGAAAGCTCATCGGCAAATGCCTGAACTTGGGCCTGGCGGCCATCTATATCGGGTGCGGGAGTGGCCATGACATTGCGTACGATATCGCCACAGGCTCCCAGTGTGGTAACTAAAGCTTTGTTAATATCCTGCATGGTTTGCTTTAAATTCTCCTTGATCACTCCATGCAGCTGAAAGGCCTGCCGTGTGGTAACGCGCAGCGTGCCATCGGCATAGCGATCGGCAATTTTGTCGATAGCCAGGTATTGGTCTGCTGTCATCTTGCCTCCCGGCAGACGGCCCCGGATCATAAACATCCAATGCCTGTCCCGGCCCTGGCGAAGATCGCGGTCATCCTGCTGGTACGTGCCGTGGAACTTAAGCAGCTGAATTGCAACCTTACTGAAGTGGGAAAGGTCGTTTCCCACTTCTTCTGTAAGGCTGCCCCGCAGATAATCGCTTTCTTCCTTAATGATTTCGATTTTGCTTTTTTTCTTATCTCGCGATCCCATAAGGAATGTGTGCTTTTTCTTTGGGTTGAGGTTATCTATCTCTCGATAGGTGCATCAATGAGGTTCCCCCATTCGGTCCAGGAACCGTCATAGTTACGCACATTCGGGTACTCCAGCAACTCATTGAGTACAAACCAGGAGTGAGCAGAGCGCTCACCGATCCGGCAGTAAGCAACGATCTCCTTGTCTGGCGTGATGCCGTGACCTTCATACAGCTTTCTCAGCTCTTCCTTGCTCTTGAAAGTGCCGTCTTCATTCACGGCCTGAGACCAGGGGATATTTGCCGCACCGGGAATATGCCCGGGACGCTGGGAAAGTTCATTCAGTCCCGGGGGGGCCAGAATTTTGCCTGAGAATTCATCTGGAGAACGCACATCCACCAGGCCGAAGGCACTGTTTTCAAGGTTCCTGGCGATATCATCGCGGAAGGCACGGTATTCACCTTTTATTTTGTCAATGGTATATGTTGCTGTATTGACTTCTGGGACATCGGTAGTCAACTCACGGTTTTCCGCTTCCCACTTCTTCCGCCCGCCATCCAGAATTCTCACATCTTCGTGGCCGTAGTATTTGAGAAGCCAATAGGCCCAGGCGGCAAACCAGTTGTTGTTATCGCCGTAAAGGATAATGGTTGTATCGTTGCTGATACCCGATTTACTCAGCAATTGCTGGAAATCATCTTTCGACGCGATGGTTCGCCGTAGCTGATCCTGCAACTCTTTTTTCCAGTTCCAGCCTACAGCTCCCGGTATGTGCCCGGAGTCATAAGATTTGGTATTTACATCGACTTCCACAAACCGGATGCCTTCATCATTCAGATGTTCGGCCGCCCAGTCGGTCGTTACCAGTACTTTTTGATTGGTTATTACGTCAGCCATAATAGTTTTGACTTTGTGTTTAGTGGTGATTAGTTAAAATTCCACAAAGCCCTTTTGCTGACACAGGAGGGGGAGATCTTCCGCAGATACAAAAAAAGCCCGCCACCTGTATCAGGTAGTGGGCTTTGAGTTAGATCCTTTAATATACTATTTGAGAATGCTCCATCCACTACCTTTTACGGTATCCATACAACAACAGATACACATCATACAAGCGCACATGTATGCAACGAAAAAGTTTTGGATGTTGTTGAGAAAGCTCATAAATAGTACTAAATGTGTAATGAAAAACGTTGGTGCCAGCGGTTTCTTCAGCACCGCCAACAGATTATAAACTCTGAGGATTGATGTCAAGAGAAATTATAAAAAAATTATTCCTTTCCAAATTGAACTCTTTTTAGCGAACCCTGGTTATGCCGAAAGGGCGAAAAACCTTTTTTACAGCATCTAGCCTTGGATTAATCACAGTTTTTATTAACTTCATATAGCCAGGCTGGTCTGGCTTAAAAGCGATTACAGATTGAAAACAGCAACCAACATACTAAATTATTTTCCTTCCAACCGCTGCTGCTGTGCGGCGTGTTGTTGCTGTTGTTGTAGTTAAGTTACCGTTTTACCCATACTTATCTCTCTTACCGGTAACAAAGTCTGATCCTGAAGTTCAACCTCCGTCGGGCTTTTTCTCAACTTCCAACTCAAGGCATACTTTAAATGAACACTATTAATCTGATTAAAAATCCAGAGGCTAATCTGGCAGCTAAAAGCAATCGGCTGGCCCCCTTTATAGGAGGTACCCCTCTCTATCATGTCACTAATATCAACCGCAATGAGAAGGTACGTATATTTGCAAAACTGGAATGGCAGCAATTCGGCGGAAGTGTCAAGGCGCGCCCGGCGTATCGAATTATCAAAGATGCCATTCATCAAGGCGCCCTGATTCCCGGTAAACGGTTGCTGGATGCCAGCAGTGGTAACACAGGTATTGCATACGCTCACATCGGGGCGGCGCTGGGCATACCGGTTACACTATGCCTGCCTGAAAACGCCACAAACGAACGAAAAAGGATTTTAAGAGCGTTAGGGGTAGATCTCCGTTTAACTTCTATGACAGGTACAACCGACGAGGCTCAGGAAATTGCGCGGCAACTATTCGAAGATGACCCCGACACCTACTTCTTTGCCGACCAGTATGGAAATGAGAGTAACTGGAAAGCTCACTACGATACCACAGGCCCTGAAATACTGGAGCAGTCGGAGTACGGTGTCACCCACTTCATAGCGGGACTGGGCACTACCGGAACCGTCGTGGGTACGGGGAGGCGCCTCAAAGAATATGATCCGGATATACGTGTCATAGCGCTTCAACCCGACCTGCCTATGCATGGACTGGAAGGCTGGAAACACCTGGAAACAGCCCTCGTTCCGGGTATATATGATGATACCCTGCCGGATGAAATCAGGAGTATCGGTACAGAAACAGCACACGAAACGATAAAGCTGGCTGCATCCAGAGAAGGTTTATTACTGAGCCCTTCTTCCGCAGCCAATCTCGCGGCCGCGCTGCAACTGGCAGATGAACTAGAAGAAGGAACGGTGGTAACCGTCTTTCCCGATGACGGCAGCAAGTATGGAGAAGTTATGAATCACCTTTTTAACAAGACGTAAACGTTGCATCCATAAATTATATCCATGAAACTCTTACTCAAAGATGAAGTAACCGTCTACATGCAAAACCACGCGGAAGAAATCTACCCCAATGAATGTTGCGGATTTTTCTTCGGGGAGGACGGGGAAGAGCGCGTCGTCTCACACGTACAGCGGGTAACCAACGCCAAAGAGGGCGATCAGCGCAGACGCTTTCGTATCGACCCTCAGGATTACCGGAAAGCGGAGGCATACGCGGATGAAAACGGTCTGGACTTTTTGGGCATCTATCATTCGCATCCGGACCATCCAGCCGAACCATCCGAACACGATCGTAAAGCGGCAATGCCCTTTTTCTCCTATATCATCATTTCAGTACAGGATGGAAAAGCAGCCGATATACGCTCATGGCGGCTGAACAACGAGCGCCGGTTCGGGGAGGAACCGCTGGAAACACAACCGCTTATAAATGGCCAATAATACGCCAACGAATGAATAGAAGGCCACTACCTCCGGCCCTTTGAGGCCATACCATATTACACAAAACATCAACACATTTACTACCACAACCATGGCAACCATTAACATTCCCACGCCACTGCGCAAATTCACCGATCAAAAGCGCAACTTTGAAACCGACAGGCAGACTTTGTCCGATGCCATCGATCATCTGGTAGCCACCTATCCCGGTGTGAAAAACAATCTGCTGGATGAAGAAGGCAAGGTGCGATCCTTTATTAAGGTATACATCGAAGATAACGAGGTAAACCCTAATGAAAACGGTTCCGTTGAGCTAAGCGAGGACACAGAAATCAGCATCGTCCCTGCTATTGCCGGCGGAATATAGAATATCGAGCCACAGAATCTAAAGCCCCCTCTTAATCCCCCTTTATTAAGGGTAGATAACTAAAACCATATATAAACCATGAACAACTGGAACGACGTAGAGTTTTCGAAAGAAGAACTGGGCCATTACAGCCGTCATCTTACCATTCCCGAGTTTGGTATGGAAGGCCAGAAAAAGCTGAAGGCGGCTAAAGTACTTGCTGTAGGTACCGGCGGACTCGGAGCGCCTATGCTTCAATATCTCGCAGCCGCCGGGGTAGGCACCATAGGCATTATCGACTTTGATAAGATAGAAGCCAGTAACCTGCACCGGCAGGTTCTGTTCGGCGTCTCTGACATTGGCCGCCCGAAAGTAGAAGTGACCAAAGAACGGCTGCTGGAAATCAACCCGCACATTACCGTCAATGTCTATGAAACACAGCTAACCAGCGAAAATGCCCTCGACATCCTGAAAGGTTACGATGTTGTGGCCGACGGAACCGACAACTTCCCCACCCGGTACCTGGTCAACGATGCCAGCGTGATGCTGGATATACCGAACGTGCACGGCTCCATCTTTCAGTTTGAAGGGCAGGTCTCCGTCTTTAACTATGTAGACGACGAAGGCAACCGCGGGCCCAACTACCGCGACCTGTTTCCCGAACCGCCCCCTCCCGGCCTGGTGCCCAGCTGTGCGGAAGCCGGCGTTCTGGGCGTACTTCCCGGCATCATCGGCTGCCTGCAGGCAAGCGAGGTGATTAAGATCATCACCGGCATCGGAGAACCCCTGGCGGGCCGGCTCTTCCTGTTCGATGCGCTCAGCTTTAAGACCCGAACCGTAAAGATCACCAAAAACAGGGAGAACCCTTTGACGGGAGAGCATCCCACCCTTACCGAACTCATCGACTACCAGGCATTTTGCGGAATTCCGGGCCAGGGCCAGGAGGCCGAACTGAACATACCTGAAGTATCGGTACAGGAGTATAAAGAATGGCTTACCCATGGCGAGGATATACAGCTCATCGACGTGCGCGAACCTCATGAGTATGAGATCGCTGAAATTGGCGGAGAGCTTATCCCGCTCAATACGGTGCTGGACCATGCCGACAAAATCAGCCGTGATAAGAAAGTGGTGGTTCACTGCCGAAGCGGTAAACGCAGCGCCGACGCCATCCGTCAGCTTCGGGATAAGTACGGCTTCAATAACCTGTACAACCTGAAGGGTGGAATTCTGGCGTGGTCGAAAGAAATAGATGAAAGCGTGCCACAGTACTAGAGCGGGTGGACATTCAACGTGCGGCGTGTCTTTGGGCGGATTAGGCGCATCGCTGTGTTAGGCGCATAGCGTGAACCCCGGGGAGGCTATGCGCTTTGCGCCATGCGCTCTGCGGTTCACCTTCACATCCAGATACTCAGGCTGATTGTCCACACGCCCCAGGCTTGGAAATCGGAAGGTTAACCGCGGAGCTGCCCGGATGAACGCGGACGGGGCAGCCACAGATGGGCACAGATCGAACCAATGGTTTGATGCAGTACGGACCGCCCGCCTGTCTCCGCCCGGCTGTGGCCAGGCCCTTATTATTAACGGGGTGATGCACCATCTCCGCCGGCCCAACTTCTCTTCCCGATAAGGACCCGCATTTTGTATCGATAAGGACAAATACCTTGTACCGGTAGTACAAGCACCTTGTACCGACTAGTACAAACACCTTGTACCGACTAGTACAGACACCTTGTAACGGTAGTACAAGCACCCTGTAAGGGTAATACAGGCGCCTTGTACCGTAACGATCGTCGAATAAGGCCTTGGAGGTTTTTGGAAACCTCCAAGGCCCCGCCTGCTCACGCGACGCTCATCGATTGGGATCCACCATCAAAAAATCCGTCAGATCATTACCCAGATCCTCACCATACTCGGAGTTGGTAAACACCACATGCCCCCAGTCCTTTTCCGGGTCCAGCACATAGAAGCTGGTGAATCCGGTATTGTCACCGCCATGAAAGTATAGATCTGTATCCGGGATGTGCGGTTTCATGAATCCCAGGGTGTACGAGACGTCTCTGTCTCCGCCGGAAGGGACGGACGAATGCGGCGTGAACAGCTCTTTATTCATGACGGCCATCATCCACCTGGCAAAATCCACCGCTTCGGAATGCAGGGAAGAGGCGGCGTTAAATTGGCCGTCTGCTTTTTTATACCAATAGTCATTTTTCCAGTCTACCCACATATTGCCTGCATCATAAGGTTCGGCTTTGTGTTTTCTCGTGTAGGGGGTCTGGATGAACACGGTATGACTCATCCCTAGGGCGTGTTGACATTCACAGGCTGAAAGGCCGCCTCCGGCCCCTTCCAATCGGTGTTTTCAAGTGGCTTAACACCATCCGCGCCGTAATCTTCCTATAGCGCTGGCCATGTGCAATGTCGGGATACAGCAGGTATTCATACAGCGGGCGATCCAGATCCAGCCTGCCCTCTTCAACATAGGTCATCACAAAGAAGGCGAATACAGACTTTGACAGGGATGCCCCCTCAAATATGGTCTGCCCGGTTACCGGCGCCTTCCGGGCGAGGTTCGCCTACCCCAGCGTCTTGCGATGTACAGTCTGTCCGCCGTTGATAAGCGCGAATGAGAGCCCCGGAATGTTGTACTTTTTCATGGCAGCTTCCAGAGCGCTGTCTACTGCCGCCGCTGTCAGTCTGGTTCCAAAATAACTTTCAATTTCTGTTCCATCTCCGGCGTGATCGGATGAACAACTTGTAAACAGAAGTATTAATAACAGGATGTATGCTATTACGGATGGTGTCATTTTTGCCTGGGTTTTGTTGTTAAGATGTTTAGCGGATGGAATTTTTAGAGGGCGTGCACACGTCTCCTTTGAAGGAAGAAAGCGGATGCAGAGAGCAGAGGGATGACCGGCTATGGATTTAGCCTTGGTTCTTAAATCTAAAGAAGCAGGTCTGCTTTCCCGGTCATCCCCCCCTTGCCCCCTTTAACGGGGGATTCTATTGTGTCCATTCTTCGTTCAACCGCTCCTTTCATTCCAGAAGCCATTGAAGCACATCTTGCATAAATTGCTCCGTCTGGTAGTCACCCACTCCCTGCTAGCTGTTCATATACAACGAGGCCATCGCATCACCCATCACTACAAGCTTGCCTCCTCCACGCGGCTCTGCAAAGGCGCCGAATGATACAGGCTCCGGCCCGTTACCGAAGCTGAAGGGAGTTCCTCCGCTAACAATTCTGCCTCCGTGATAGGGAATCTTCAGCGCCTGCCTGGTAATCAACCCTTTCCGGGTTTGTCCGCCGACCTGTGTATCCGGGCTGTCCGAACCGTACTGAATGCCAAACGGGCGAATGATATCATTGACATTAGCCTGTTCAAGCGTCGTCCAGTAGTCTGCATCCATCGCAAGGAACAATCCAATGGCCCTCGCCCGGGTCTATAAACTCGTGGTCTAAAATTCCAAGCGTTTTGTTGCCGTGCATTTTCACTTTTGAAGTACCTCTCGGTCCTTCCATCAGCCAATAATAGTCTTTCTCTCCCTTTCGTGAACGTGTTACATTGTGAATAGCCCATTCCGGCCATTTTGATAAATCGCTTACATAATCCCAAATCTTGCCCGGACTGACTTTAATGTTGATGTTTTCGTTACTGTAGCTTTCATTGTGTTTTGTACTTTTAGATTAGACATTCCTGTAAACAATGTCACAACAGTGAATAGAACCTCATTTTTAGCACAAAGTGCGTTCTCTGGTTTCGGACTCATGGAAAAAATACAACAGAGTTTAAGTACAAACTTCCGAAGCGTTACTTCTTCTTCATTCTCACGCGTTTCGCGGTACCCATCGAAGCCGCGTCAAATCATACAGTCGATCCAGTCCAGCGCCATGTGGATCAGTAGCCCGAGGCCAACCAAATGCACAACACGCCAGGCTGGATGTAAACTCTGAGCGTCGGCTTTCCGCTTTAGTATGAGAGGAAGAAGGAATAAAATGGCGTATATCACAATGGCGGGGACCGTGTGTAGTGGATGAAATCCGATGGAGCACCGATTGGGATCGTAGACCGGATCAGCCAGCACGTGATCTGCATCGACGAGCATGGTTGCAATCATAATTACCGACGCTTTGCGCCAGCGGCTACGGCAGAAGACACGTGCAACCAGGAGGGGCACAATAAAGTGCAGAACGATATGAATCATATCTGTAACGGGTTGCGAGGTGAAGGTGAGATAATGGCCCTGCGCATAAGAAGCGCAAGTTTGTGCATGTTAATCGGGTAGATAACGAATGAAGAGCTAAAAAACCAGCGGCGGCAAAGAAGAGCAGGGGGACATCCGCTTCATGCCGGGTTAAGCGTTGGCTGTTATTCTTTAGCTAGTTCATGTTTTTCAACTTTTTCAATCCGTTATCTTGAGCTTTAACAAAATAAAGCACGGGTAATAATTAACTATTGGAGGGGTTCCTGAACGCTTATTTTCTTTGGGTACATATTTCTAATTTTGTCTCTTTCCTTACTCCCTTCTTCGAGCGACTGAAACGGTTGGTTAAATAGTTGCACAGCAGCTTGATCTCTCAGTTCATCATAGACTTCAATAACTTTCCCGATCATACGGCTGTAGCTTTCATATGGCGCCCTTGTATCCGTCCTGATTGCAATGATGGCATCTCTGGGGCTTTCCGATAATTCCGGAGAATGCCCGTTATTTATTATAAATTCTCTCACCAACCTACTTAATGAAGAAAGTGACGCGCGATCTTGATTAACAGTAATATTTCCTTTCTCATTAATGTATATGTCCAGGATATTTCGGCTATCTAACTCTGTCCTCCAGGCTTCTTCAGACCGAGAATTATTTGATTGTTCTGTGGAGTAATTAATTCTTATGGCACCATATTCACGGATAACTTTTTCGATATCCGTGACCAGCCCCATCGGAACATCCTTATATATTTTAAAATCAATAACAGTCCGTTTTGGATCTACTGACAGCTCAGAAAGTGCCGTTTTAAATTGAGAAGCCGGAAAAGTTTTGTCATTGAGTTTTATAGTTTCAGCGTTTACTATCTCCAGGCTTATGTCTTTGATTTGGTTACCACTTTCCACACTTGCAGGCCCACAACCAAATGTGATACCGAGAACGACAATGAATGGAATTATCAACGCTGTTTTTAGGAAAGAGCGGTATACTGATCTGTTAAGAGTCATCATCTTGAACCTCTTTTTTGTGACGTTAAAATTTAGACTGGCGCTAAGATAGTGCATTGATTTAGCCGTACTCATGTGTAATAGTAGTGCCTGATAGCTTGCAACATCAGTACGACTGGATAAGACCTTATCATCTGCGATATATTCGTGATTGATCTGGATTGCTATTTTATAAAAGTAAAGGAATGGGTTAAACCAACAGATGGTTTTCAACATCTCTACTATGAGAATATCTAACGAATGATTTTGCCTGGCATGGGTTAGTTCATGAATCAATACCTCTTCGCCAATTTCTTTATTTTCATACTGCTTTTTATTTAAAAATATCGTTTTCCAAAAAGTGTGGGGAACCACTTCTTCATCCATCAAAACTACTCGGTGGCCTTTAAAAAAGGTGGCCGGATTCTTCATTGTCTTAAGCTGCATTCGATACAAGTGCCGAATCATTCGAAAAGCCAAGATCAACGTCACAATACCATAAAGACAGAAGAGGAAGGGATAAATCCATACCGGATCAGATGTTTGTCCCACAGTATCTTCTCCTGCTGAATTAGCTGAACTATGAAGATCGGACCCGGAACCTGAAAGTACATGTGGTATTTCAGTACCCCTATCCAAGGTCAACAAAGAGTCCGATATTCCCACGGGTATAAACGGAGCAACCAAAGAAAAGAGCAGACCGCCAAGCAGATACCAGCGGTTGATCTGATATATTTTTTCTCTGGCAAGAGCCGCATGATAAAACAGAAGCACTAATCCCATACATATTGTTGAATGGATCAGGTAAGAAATCATCGGTCTCTCTTTTTAAGTTCATTGTTGATAATTTCCTGTAGTTCTTCCAGCTCCTCATCTGAAAGATTGGTCTCCCTCGTAAAAAAAGAAGCAAAGGTCGCGGGCGAATCATTGAAATATTTTTTAATGAGGCGGTTAATATACTTTGAAAAGTAGCTTGACTTTTCAACGAGTGGATAGTACCTGCGAGAACGCCCCATCTGCTCATAATCAACGTAGCCTTTCGCTTTCAGTCTTTTCAGTAGGGTGGCAACTGTACTGCTGGCCGGCTTCGGTTCGGGGTACTTTTCAAGCAGGTCACTTAAGAATGCTTTTTCAAGTTCCCATATATACTGCATTAATTCTTCTTCAGATTTCGGTAGCCTCATATTGTTCTATATTATTAGAATGTATACTACAAATGTAGAAATAAAAATACTTGAATTGCAAATTTAATTTGCACGAATAAGATGAAGATCAGCTATGAGAGGATGGGATCCCTCCGGTACACCCTTGAAAGCAAGGATTGCGGTTGGGATGACGCCGGGGACGAGGGATAATAATAGAATGCAACGGCCCTGTCTGGAGAAGGGACTAGGAGATTGACCGAAAGGGGCACAGGTGCACATTTGGATGCGATCAAAACAGAACGTAACAGCCCGGCCAGCTCTCTACCATCTCCGTACCAACTCCCCAAAATTGGGGAGAAAACAGAGAATAGATACGGCCCTCCGGCGATCTGTTATATCCTGCTATTTCGGCCTATCCGAGGGTAGTGAAACACAAAAGCATGAATCCGCTTCGTGTTTTAGCGGCCTTACTTAACAGCCATTACTCTAGGCGGTGAGTTTTTTATTCTGGTGCCGCTCAAGTTCCTGCTTTAAAAATTCACCGGTGTAGCTCTTCTCTTTCGCTACCTGTTCCGGAGTGCCCTGCGCAATAATTTCTCCGCCGGATGCACCTCCTTCGGGACCCAGGTCAATGATCCAATCGGCTGCTTTGATCAGATCCAGGTTGTGTTCGATAACAATAACTGTATTTCCTTTGTCTACCAATTGTTGAATGACATCCACCAGCATGCGCACATCCTGGAAATGCAGCCCTGTGGTGGGTTCATCCATAATGTACAGAGTGTCGCCCGTGCCTACCTTGGCCAGTTCACGTGCCAGTTTGATCCGCTGGGCCTCCCCGCCGGAGAGCGTGGTACTGGATTGCCCCAACGTGAGGTACCCGAGTCCCACAGAGTTCAGCGTACTCAGAATGCGCTGGATGGCGGGAACGCTGTCGAAGAACTCGCCGGCTTCGCGGATAGACATACTCAGTACATCGGCTATGTTCTTGCCTTTGTAGTAGATTTCCAGGGTTTCACGGTTGTAGCGACGGCCGTTACAGTTTTCGCACGTTACGTACACGTCGGGCAGGAAATTCATCTCAATCTTTCGTACGCCATCACCTCCGCACGACTCGCAACGGCCGCCTTTCACGTTGAATGAAAAGCGTCCCTGGTCGTACCCCCGGATCTTTGACTCAGGCAGTTCGGCAAACAGCGACCGGATATGGTCAAAAACTTTGGTATAGGTTCCGGGATTGGAACGCGGTGTGCGACCGATCGGGCTTTGATCAACCGAAATAACCTTGTCCAGATTATCCAGGCCTTTAACCTCATTGTAAGGCAGCGGTACAGACTTAGACTTATAGAAGTAATTGGTAAGGATAGGTTCCAGCGTCTGATTGATCAGCGAGCTTTTCCCGCTTCCGCTCACACCGGTAACGCATATAAATTTGCCCAGAGGGATCTCCACATCCTGGTTTTTCAGATTGTGCCCATGTGCACCGGTCAGTTTGATACTCTTTCCGTTTCCTTTTCTTCGCTTAGAAGAATAGGGCACCGCTTCCTCATCTCTGAGAAAGCGCGCTGTCATAGAATCAGGGTCAAGGTTTTCAGGTCTTCCTGCCGATACAATATGTCCGCCATATTCACCGGCACCCGGGCCGAGGTCTAAAACGTAATCGGCGTGCTCTATAGTTTCGCGATCATGTTCTACCACGATAATGCTGTTTCCCAGATCCCGCAGGGTTTCCAGCGAGCGGATGAGCTTTATATTATCGCGTTGGTGCAGGCCGATGCTTGGCTCATCCAGAATGTAAAGTACTCCTACCAGCTGCGTTCCGATCTGTGTGGCCAGGCGGATGCGCTGGGCCTCGCCCCCGCTCAGTGTCTGAGCTTCACGGTCCAGCGTCAGGTAATCCAGCCCTACGTTGAGCAGAAAGTCGATGCGGTCGCGCACTTCTTTTAACACCTGGCTTCCGATGATCTGCTGCCGCTCGTTCAGATTGAGGTTATTGATAGTATCTCGCAGGGTGGCGATGTCCATATTTACCAGCTCATCTATGGAATATCCATCTATTTTATAGGAGAGTGCCTCTCTGTTCAGCCGCCCGCCGCCGCACGCACTGCATGTAATCTTGCTCATAAAAGCTTTGGCTTTTTCGCGCTGCTTGCCAGACTTGCTTTCTTCATACTGTTCCCGAATCATCCGGCGCAAGCCGTTGAATGAATGTTTGTAGGTTACGTTATCGTTCCGGAAATCGTAACTAACATTGTATTTTTTGTCACCTCCTCCCTCCATCAATACTTCCAAAGCCTCTTCAGAAAAATCCCTGACTGGTGTATCGAAATCGAGATCAAAGGTAGCCAGCACGGCTTTCAGTTGTTTAAATGCGAAGATATCGCGGGGGGTACCCAGAAAACGAATGGCGCCTTCGGCTATGGTCTGTTCCCGGTTAGGTATCAGCAGATTGAAATCCACATCATACGTATATCCCAGGCCGTCGCATCTGGGGCAGGCGCCATAGGGCGAGTTAAATGAAAATACGTTTGGGGCGGGATCCTCATAAGCGAGTCCGCTCTCCGGGTCGAACAGATTCTGAGAGAACAGATGGTCTTTATACTCCCCGTCTTTTCCGGGCACGGAGAGGATTACGTTGCCGTCTGCCATCTCCAGCGCCAGGCGTACGCTTTCGGCGATGCGCTTCTCGCTCTTGGGGTTGATAACGAAGCGGTCTACCACTACTTCGATATTATGTGTTTTATAGCGATCTGTCTTCAGCCCCTCTTCGAGGTCAAGGTACTCGCCGTCTACCCGCACGCGAATGAAGCCTTGTTTCATCGTCTGCTCGAACAGTTCGCGATAGTGTCCCTTTCGTCCCCGTACAACAGGCGCCAGGCAGTATGCTTTGGTTCCTTCCGGCATATCCATAATGGCAGATACCACCTGCTCTTCGGTCTGCTTCTCCATTTTTTTGCCTGACTTCCAGGAGTAGGGCACCCCGATCCTGGCATACAGCAGGCGCAGAAAGTCGTATATTTCGGTAACGGTACCTACTGTTGAGCGCGGGTTACGGTTGGTCGTTTTCTGATCGATAGAAATAACAGGAGACAGGCCGTCGATAAAATCGACTTCCGGCCGTTCCATCATACCTAAAAACTGGCGGGCATAGGCAGACAAAGACTCCATAAACCGCCGTTGCCCCTCTGCATAAATGGTATCAAAGGCCAGCGATGATTTCCCCGATCCCGATATCCCCGTCACAACAACCAGATTATCTCTGGGTATATCTACATCAATATTTTTTAAATTATGCTCTCGGGCGCCACGGATTACAATATGTTCTCTCACAATTGTCTGTGTTTCAGGTTGTAAATAAACTCTTTAATTTAAGGATTAATTTGGACATTTGAAGCATTTGAGCTAATGATAAAAATACGGTACACTAACCCGGCAACTAAGAACAGCAGTTCAGCCTGGCAAGAGACAAAAGGCAGAGGCCAAAAGTGAAAAGTGAGAAATGAGAAGGCCGTCCTTCGAATCTTTACTCGTGCCGTACTGGCTTTTGCCCTTTTACTTCCAAAAGAAACACGCCAACATACTATAACATCCGGATAGCACCATATAATCGAGCCTTTATGCAAAACCGCACCATAGATATCCTGCAATTATACAAGTACAGTTTTAGCCAGTTTAAGAAATATGCGTCGTTCGTAATCGGCATTATGATTACCTATTATGTACTTGCGGTGATTCCCCAAATTTATTTCGCACTCCGCGCGCCAGAAGAGCCCACAAGCCAAACACAGTTCATTTCGTTTACCCTTACCCTGATTCAATTGTACCTGAGTTTGGGTTTTATCAAGATCATGCTGTTACTTGTCGATGACCAGTACGTAAGTGTAGCCGATCTATTTAATAATATCCGGCCTTTTCTAAGCTATTTTGTTGCCAGTTTTCTATATGGAATAGCCACTCTGGCCGGGCTCTTTTTGCTCGTGGTTCCAGGTATCTACATTGCGGTACGGCTTCAGTTCTACTCGTACTACATTATTGAGCACGATGATTCTTCCATTGTGGCCCTTCGGAAAAGTTTTGACTCTACCCAGAATCTCACTCTCGACCTGTTCCTGTTTGGGATCACCGTTCTGGCAGCAAACGTTCTGGGCATTCTGTTATTTGGTTTGGGAATTGTTTTTACCTACCCCCTCACAACCATGGCAACAGCCGTGATATACAGAGGCCTCCTGCATAACGCACAACATCTGCCCACAGAAACCTATCGGTAGCTTAGTGACAGGAACAAGTGTATGACCTTTCAGTTAAAACGCTGGTTTTATAATTATGTAGAATGCAAAAGCGCGGCATATCGTGCCTCTGCATTCTGATTCAACACACAAACACCGGGATTATGAGAATTCTTGCTATCCTATCTTTAACCTTGGTTCTGTTTCTCTACAGCTGTAGCACGCTAAACCTGGGTGCCGAAAAGAACAGCCCCCTGCTTCCCTATATTGAAAATAATCAGGTTGGTTTTTTAGATATGAACCTAAACAGGGAAATTCGGCCCCGATTTCAGTTCCTTCCGAATGAAAACTGGCCCTATCGCTTCTCCGAAGGCCTTGCAGCCATCAGCGTAGCGGGAAAAGTGGGGTATATAGAACGGGACGGCGACATAAAGGTTAAACCACAATTTGACCGGGGATATAATTTCTCCGAAGGACTTGCTCTCGTCAGAGTCGGCGGGAAGTATGGCTATATTGATAAATCAGGCCGCTATAAGATAGATCCTGAACTTTATGATGCCCGTTCCTTTCGTAACGGACTGGCTCCGGCAAAAAAGACGGCCGGGAGTAATTGGGGATATATCGACCGGGACGGGGAGTATATTATTGAGCCCCGGTTTCTCGATGCCTATGAGTTTTCCGGCAAACACGCACTGGTTCAAACGCCAACCCATCGTGAATGGGGGTATATCAATACCGATGGAGAGATCGTGATAAAAGACAAATTCAGAGAAGCCAAATCTTTCTCTGAAGGCCTTGCCGCCGTTCAGCTCGAATTCATGCAGTGGGGATACATCGACACAACAGGATTTGTGCGCATAGAATCCAAATTCCTGGAAGCCGGCCCTTTCTCTGAAGGTAAAGCGGCCGTGGCCATGCCCGAGAATAACCAGAACCTGGACGAAAAGCTGTACGGTTACATCAACCGGCGTGGCCGGTTCATTATTCCGCCCCGCTTTGAAGAAGCTTATGCCTTTTCCGAAGGCCGGGCCAGAGTTATGCTGGGCGGCAAGTACGGGTATATAGATGAGAACGGCAAGCTCATTGCGGATCCCATTTACGACAGCGCCTGGGATTTTCACGGCGGGTATGGCCTGGTTCAACTCGGGAATAAATATGGCTACATCAATAAAGATGGCATCTTCGTAATAGAGCCTCTTAGCTAGAGTGTGAGGGGGCAAAAGTGAAAAGCGAAAAGGCTGTACTCCAAATCTTTGCCCGTTCCACTTCGGTACAGCACGAACAGACGCTCGCGCTATATTGGCCTTTTACCCTCTTCCCTCTGCCTTTTTACCTTTTTGTCTCTTGCTCATTAGCATATATTTAGCTAACGTTAGCGGTTGCAGAATTACCAACTATTTCCTAATCCTTTATGTTAAAAGATACTGTGGCTCCTGAAGTGGCTAACCCAAAAGACTGGTCACCTGTTTCATGGAAAGAGTACCCAATTAAACAGCTTCCCACCTATCCCGACCAACAAGAACTGGAAGCGGTGTATGATGAACTGCGTAAATACCCCCCCCTTCTCACTTCCTGGGAAGTGGAAGCCCTGAAGAAAAAACTGGCTGATGTTGCCGCAGGGCGAAGTTTCCTGTTGCAGGGAGGAGACTGTGCCGAGAGTTTTGCAGACTGCAAGGCTCCCAAGATCGTAAACCTACTCAAGGTATTGTTGCAGATGAGCTTTATTCTCATTCATGAAATGGGTATTCCCGTAATCCGTGTAGGGCGTATTGCCGGACAATATGCAAAACCGCGCTCCAGCGATTACGAGATTGTTGATGGTAAAGAAATTCCCAGCTACCGGGGCGATCTGATCAACAGTATTGAGCCTACACTGCAGGCTCGTACTGCCGATCCCCAAAGGCTTATTGAAGGATATAACAAATCAGCGCTGACTCTCAATTTCCTGAGGGCGCTTGCCGACGAGGGCTTTGCCGATCTGCATCACCCCGAGTATTGGGAGCTCGACTTCATGAAGCAGAATATTTATTACCAAGAGTACGAGGCAATGGTCAACTCTATACAAAAGGCCGTTGGCTTTATGGAAACCATTACTCCGAATGCTTTTGACACGGTTCAAAAGATCAATATCTACACCTCTCATGAGGCGCTCAACCTCTATTATGATGCCGCGCAAACCCGGAGAGTGCCCCGCCGCCCGGGCTGGTATAACCTCAGTTCTCATCTAGTCTGGCTTGGAAAGAGAACCCGCGACATCAACAGTGCCCACGTAGAATACCTGCGGGGAATTCGCAATCCTATCGGCATTAAGATAGGCCCGGACTATAAGATGGATGAGACCCTCAGGCTCATAGAAAAACTGAACCCGATCCATGAGGCCGGCAAGATTGTTATCATCACCCGCTTTGGTGCAGACCAGATTGAAGACCAGTTACCCGACCTTATTAAAAACCTTAAGCAGGAAGGCATGCCCGTGGTGTGGAGCTGCGATCCCATGCATGGCAATACCTTCGCTACAGAAGATAATATCAAGACCCGGAACTTCGACAATATTGTGGATGAGATACGTAAAACCTTTGACGTCCACAGAAACCAGGGCAGTTATCTGGGAGGTGTGCATCTTGAGCTTACCGGCGACAACGTCACCGAATGTGTAGGTGGCGCTAAAGGCCTCAGCGAGCGGGAACTGCACAACAATTACGAGACATACTGCGACCCCCGGCTCAATTATGAGCAAAGTCTCGAAATTGCCTTCCTCATCGCCAAAAAGTGGAAACAAAGCTATAAGTAAATTAAAAATCAGGAATTAGGAATTGGCCTTGTCTATATTCCTAATTCCTGATTAACCAACTCCTGATCCCTCACTCCTTCCCCGCCACTTTTGCAGTTCCGTCTGACGGTTTGACCGCCTGTCAGGTGACAGATTCGCTTCTTCCTTTCCCACCACCTGTAAAAATATCTATTCCCACTGGCTGATTGTCATAACTCTCTCATGACCATAGGCTTGGCATAGGTGTTGCCGGTATTGCAATTAGATTGGAACAGATACAATGTACGAGCCCTAAAAACTGTATAGTTTCCTTAATCACAAACCCAAACTCAACAGAGGTAACATTATGGCTTTAACAAGATATACCCGTCCGGATTTCGGATTAATGCCTAAACGTTTTTCTGATATCATGGATGAATTTTTCAATGATATGGTAAGTACCACCAGAGACTCATTCGTACCAAGTATCGATGTTTCGGAAACTGATGATCAGTTCCACATTTCAGCTGAGCTCCCCGGCCTGAAAAAGGAAGACATCAACATTGACTTGGAAAACCGGAGGTTAACCATCAGCGGAGAGCGCAAGTTTGAACAAAAGGAAGATGGCGAAACCTATCACAGGGTAGAAACCAGATACGGTTCATTCAGCCGTTCTTTCCAGCTCCCCGACAGCGTCGATGAAAATAGTGTACAAGCTAAATACAAAGATGGAGTTCTCGATATTACCATAGCAAAATCAGAGGACAAAGTTAAAAAGCAAATTGAAATAAGCTAATTACTCCGAAAAGCCATGGCTGTATCCCCGACATGGCGTTAATTTCCGGGGGGTGCACTAGACCTGCATCCCCCGGTTTGCTTTAAGGGCAGTTGTCTGAGTATAATGACGTTCCCGGGCTGAATCTCATTACGCCCCAATACAATAAAGCGGCCTTGTCCTGTGTTTATCTAACGTTAGAAAACAATCTGTTTAACTTATTATTTAATTTTGAAATTCGGAGCTAAATATGAAACCACTTAACTCTATACATGCTCTGTTGGCGGCTTTGGCTGTTTTGCTTATCGCTTTTTATACTATTGATCTGCAGCCATTAAATAACAAAGCATCCGTCTTCAATCTTCCTGACTTTACCTCAACGACCGATGTAAAACCGTCTGACCAGCAACCCGTTAATACACTGCAGGATTTAAATGACGCGATTGTAAACATCACCGAGAAAACAACCCCTACAGTGGTAACCGTTTTTACTACACAAACGGTTACAAGACAAAACCCTTTTTCCCGGTTTTTTAATTTCCCCGGCGAAGACGACACTCAGAAATTTCAACGAAGCGGGCTGGGTTCAGGTGTAATCGTCTCTCAGGATGGATATATCCTGACCAACAATCACGTAGTGGAGGGCGCTGACGAAATACGGGTCCGTACATTTGAAGGAAATGAGTTGAACGCGGAAATAGTGGGCACCGACCCACAAACGGATGTTGCCGTTCTTAAAATAGATGCCAAAAACCTCCCGGCCATTGAGCTGGGCACCAGCGATAATGTCCGCGTCGGAGAGTTTGTTCTGGCTATAGGCAGTCCCTTTGGAGGCAATCTGGCTCATTCTGTTTCGTTCGGTATTGTTTCCGGAAAAGGACGGGCGATAGGGTTGGCCCAGCAGACCGGCGGTTATGAAAACTTTATACAAACCGATGCCGCTATCAACCCGGGGAACTCCGGCGGGGCGCTAATCAACCTTGACGGGGAATTGATCGGTATCAATACGGCCATCGCATCCCGTTCGGGGGGGAATCAGGGCATCGGTTTCGCTATCCCGGTGGATATGGCCAAAAATATAATGACACAGCTCATCGAAACGGGCGAAGTTACCAGGGCCTACCTTGGTATTTTTGGGCAAACGTTAGATGCCACGATGGCTGAGGCATTAGGTATTGACCAAACGCAAGGGGTTCTTATCAACACTGTTGAAGAAGGCACCCCTGCTGAGGAAGCCGGCTTACAGGAAGGCGATGTTATCATAGCCATGAACGGTAAGCGCGTGAAAACCTACTACGCATTCCGGACAGATGTGGCCGGCAAAAAACCAGGAACAAAGGTTACACTGGACATTATTCGCGATGGAGAACAACAAAAGATAGAAGTATCCCTGGGTGAATTACCCGGTGACCAAACCGCTTCTTCCAATGACTCTTCTGGCGGTGGAGATCTGGAAGACAATCTTGGATTTGCAGTGCAGAACGTAACGCCGGAAATTGCGCGTCAGCTAAAACTTTCCCGAAATACCAAAGGTGTGGTAGTTACAAACATCAGCAGGGGAAGTGACGCCTATCGTCAGGGGCTCAGGCAAGGCGATGTCATTGTAAGTATTGCCCGCCAGCGTATAGAAGATGTGGGAGACTTCAACAATATCATGAACGAACTGGTTGAAGAAGGCAATCAGGCTGTTCTGCTCAGAGTTATAAGGCAAGGCACCGGCTTGTTCATCGCTTTCGAATTATAGAAAAGGCCTCGCAGCAACCTCAAGCAAAAAGCCCTCTGCAACCCGGAGGGCTTTTTTTATGACAGCCTGACTTAATAAATGAGTATATTTGCCAATTCGATAGGGTTGAGGGGATGGCATCTTATTTGCTTCTGTATACAATGCGTTATAACATTGATTAATATACTATCCATAGCAGTTTACAATGGAATACAAAAACTACTATAACATATTAGGGGTTGGCAGGAATGCTTCTCAGGATGAGATAAAGAAAGCTTACCGCAAACTGGCCGCCAAGTACCATCCGGACAGAAATCCTGATGACCCTTCTGCAGAGGAAAAGTTTAAAGAAGTAGGAGAGGCTTACGAAGTATTACAAGACCCTGAAAAACGAAAACTATACGACAGGGTGGGAAAAGACTGGAAACAGTATCAGCGTTCCGGTGGAGGCGCTGACGATTTTGACTGGTCACGGTATGCCCGGCAGGGACAACAACAGGGCTTTGGCGGACAGTCTTACCAAGTGAATTTCAACGATATTTTTGGTGAAGGACAAACGGGGGGAGGCCGTCCATTCTCCAGCTTTTTTGAAACGCTGTTCGGAGGTGGGAGTCCCTTCGGAGGGCGTTCTCAGGCACAGGATTTCAGAACCAGAACTGCCCGGCAGCAAGCAACCGGAACCACTCAGAGAGACATTGAAGCAGAAGTAGAGATTACCCTTCAGGAAGCTTATAAAGGCACCAGCCGTACCCTGCGGGTAGGCGATGAAAAAATGAAGGTAAAAATACCCAAGGGAATAAAAGACGGCCAGCGTCTCAAACTCAGTGGCAAAGGGGCCTCGTCCATACCAGGTGGGCTTAAGGGAGATTTATACCTGACCATCCGCGTCAATATACCGGAAGGGTATGAGCGCAAAGGTGATAATATTTACTACAATCAACCTGTAGACCTTTACACAGCCGTACTGGGAGGCGAGGTTGTAGTGCCGACCCCAGGCGGAAAAGCAAAACTTAATATTCCGGCCGGCACTTCAGGCGGCAAGCTTTTCAGATTAACGGGTCTGGGCATGCCCAAATTCCAGAATCCCTCCCAAAAAGGTGACTTCCTGGTCCGCGTGCAGATTCAGGTTCCCGAAAAACTCTCCGAAAAGGAAAAAGAGCTTTTCCAGAGACTGGCTAAGCTACGCAGCAGTTAGTAGAAGTAATGAGTGATGACACCGTAGAACTGTAGAATTGCAAAACTGTAGAGAGCTTCCTCAACGATTTTACAATTCTACAGCTACAGCCTTTTACCACGCCATTCAGAATTCTGAATTCAGACTACAAGCCCTGTTCTTTCTTCAGGTTTATACAGATCGATACTACAAACGCAGCAGCAAACAGAATGGCCGTCCACAGATCAACGGTATAGGCGGCGATTTCAATTCCCGCCAGTTCATCAATTAAGAACTTGATGTAGGAGTTGGGCAGATCTCTATACCCCAGCTCCCTTCGTACTCTCCAATGCCAGTCGGTACAGGGGCAATAGCCGAAGCCATACCAAAGACCAAGTACAATCCAGGAGAAAGCAGTCAGAGATAGGGTTACTAAATTCAGCTTCCGGGTTTTCTTCCACATCCACCCAAACAGATTGAACAGAATAAGCGTACTGTGGAATATGAGAAAGAATATATCGAGGATGTGGTACATGGATTGTATGTGCAGCTAAACGTTTAACCGATATCTCCATGACAGCAGTACGGCAAGGCACAGAGCACATAATATACTTCCTTTTCAACGCCGTCCGATATGCTTCATGTATAGACAGACCGCCAACTGCGATTATAACACTTATTCGTTTCCTTCCTCTCCGTTTACATGTTCAGTTTCAGTTTCTCCATGGTAAACGGCGCGGTTAAGCCATGAACCAGGATTGAACTCATAACGACAAAAGCAACAAATGCCCATATCTCGGATTCGTACTGAAAGCCGGCATTATCCAGAGCAAAGGCAAGATAAAAGAACGACCCCACTCCTTTGATGCCAAAAAAGCTGATGGCTCCCTTCTCTCTCCGGCTGAGGCGGGTTCCGGCCAGTCCCATCAGGCCTGCTACCGGCCGGATCAGGAACACATACACCAAGCCACCTAGCACCATACTCCAGGTCAGTTCATCCAGCACTCCGCTTACCAGGCTTCCTCCGAACAGAATCAAAATAACGGCCAGCAGAATATGTTCAATCTGTTGGGTAAAATCGTGTAACTCCTTGTGGTATTCATGGGTCGTTTCAAAACTTCTGAAAGCAAGGGCAGCGACAAAGACAGAAACAAAACCATATCCATGTGCCAGTTCAGTTAGCCCGTACACGAACAGAGTCATCGAAAGAGCTACAAAGCCTGCCCGTACATCCTGAAGCAGCATCCGTTCCGGGAGTTCGAAAAACAGATAAGCGAGTATTCGCCCCATACCTACCCCGATGATCAGCCCCGCCAGAATTCGGTAAACCACATCATATGCCAACCACTCAACCAGCCAGGGCTCGCCTGTTTCATTAGAAATAGCCAGTACAATAGCCAGCCAGGTGAAAGGAAAAGCCATCCCGTCGTTCATACCTGCCTCCGCCGTGAGCGTGAACCGTACATCATCGTCTTCCTTACCTTGGCTTGGAGGTCCCACCTGCACGTCTGATGCCAGGACCGGATCGGTAGGTGCCAGTACCGCCCCCAGTAGTACGGACGAAGCGATATCAAAACCGCAGAACCAATACCCCAATGCCGCCAGGGCAAAAATAGATACCCCCATAGTTATGAATATGAGCCGAAGCGGTGTATGCCATGTGCGGAATGAGAATGGATTGTCGATTTTCAATCCGGTTCCCATCAGCGCAATGATAACAACTAGTTCGGTGAAGTGGACGGTAAAATCTTCCTCCCACAATGGGTCGGGCCAGGGAAGCGTGTCAAATACGCTGTATATTATAACCCCCAGCGCCACGTAAACAATGGAATAGGATATATTGATCTTCCGGGTCAGTTCCGGTACCCACGCCATACTCAATGCCGCGAAACCTATAACCAGCATACTTAAGAAGTAAACATCCATAAGCGTGTAGTATCTCCCTGGGAATCAAACGGAACTGGAATTTATTTTTCTATACCTGTTGCACCGCTTGCAGGTTCCGGCACTCATTTTACGGCCATAATCACACGAGGCGCCACAAATACTGCCAAAACATACGTCGAGGCACATCCATAGGTACCGATTTGACAGAAATCTGATTTTTAGGTAAAAAAGACAGATGTTTACAACTGGATGGCTGTAATTTAGACATGCTTTACCAGCCGGTATGGTATTGGCTCGTATATAAAACAAAAACAGAAGGATTTTCAGGAATAAACCACAAGACTATTATGAACCTCAATAAATTTACATTAAAAGCACAGGAGGCCATTCAGTCAGCTCTGGACATTGCTTCGGGCCATAATCATCAGGCGGTAGACCCTGCCCATATATTACTGGCCCTGCTCTCTGACGCGGACAATATTGTAAATACAATTTTGAATAAGCTGGGAGTGCATATCCCCCAGTTGAGAAGCGAACTTGAGCAGGTTAAAGACAAGTTACCGGTAGTTAAAGGCGCTTCCGTATCGGGCCAGTATCTTTCTAACGACTCGAAAGAGCTTTTCGATCGTGCGCAGAAAGCGGCCGATGAGCTTGGCGATGAGTATATCAGCTCCGAACATATTCTCATCGGAATGATCGAGGCCAAAGGCGAAGTTTCCAGACTGCTGAAACAGCACGGTATTAAAAAGAACGATATTCTTAAAGTATTGCAGGATGTGCGCGGCTCACAGAAAGTAGACGATCCCAATGCCGAGAGCCGCTATAATGCCTTGAAAAAGTATGCGCGTGACCTGAATGAACTGGCGGAGAAGAACAGACTGGACCCGGTAATCGGGCGCGATCAGGAAATACGCCGGGTCATGCAGATCCTCACCCGCCGTACCAAGAACAACCCAGTGCTTATTGGTGAACCCGGCGTTGGTAAAACGGCTATTGCCGAGGGTATGGCGCTTCGCATCACCCGGGGCGATGTGCCTGAAGGACTCAAAACCAAGCGTATCGTAGCTTTGGACATGGGAGCCCTTATGGCCGGTACCAAATTCCGCGGTGAGTTTGAGGAACGGCTCAAGGCGGTAATCAACGAAGTTAACGACTCCAATGGAGAGATTATTCTCTTTATAGACGAAATACACACCCTGGTTGGAGCCGGAGCCAGCGAAGGGGCTATGGATGCGGCCAATATCCTTAAACCTTCACTGGCGCGGGGAGAGCTGCACGCCATCGGTGCCACCACAACAAACGAGTACCGCAAGTATATTGAAAAAGACAAAGCGCTGGAGCGTCGCCTCCAGACCGTATATATTGGAGAACCCTCAGTTGAGGATACCGTATCTATCCTGCGTGGATTGCAGGAACGCTACGAGCTGCACCACGGGGTGCGTATTACCGACGGCGCTATAGTAGCCGCCGCCGAGCTCTCGCACCGCTACATTTCAGACCGTTTCCTGCCTGACAAAGCAATCGACCTGATCGATGAAGCGGCCTCGCGGCTGCGGCTGGAAATCGATTCTATGCCGGAAGAGCTGGACAGTATAGAGCGGCAGATCCGCCAGCTGGAAATCGAACGTGAGGCACTGAAGCGCGAAAACGAAGAAGCCAAAATCCAAAGTATAGACAAGGAGCTGGCCGACCTGACGGAGCAGCGCAGTTCCATGCGGGCTCAGTGGAATATGGAACGCGACCTCATACAGAAGACGCGCGAACTAAAGCAAGCCATTGAAACCACGCGTAATGAGGCCGAGAAGGCGGAACGTGAAGGCAACTACGAAAAAGTAGCCGAGCTCCGCTACGGTACCATTATCCAACTGGAAAATGACCTGAAAGAGACCAACGAAAAGCTGGCCCAAATTCAGGAAGGCAGAGCCATGCTGAAGGAAGAGGTAGAAGCCGAAGAAATCGCTGATATTGTATCGCGGTGGACGGGTGTGCCGGTTCATAAGATGTTGCAGAGTGAGCGGCAGAAACTGGTTATGCTGGAAGAAGAGCTCCACAAACGTGTAATCGGCCAGGATGCAGCCATCGAAGCGGTATCCAACGCCGTTCGCCGGGCGCGTGCCGGACTCCAGGACGAAAACCGTCCCATCGGTTCCTTCTTCTTCCTCGGCTCAACAGGCGTGGGTAAGACGGAATTGGCGCGCTCACTGGCCGACTTTCTGTTTGATGACGAGCACGCGATGGTGCGCATAGACATGAGTGAATACATGGAGCGCCACAGTGTGAGCCGCCTGGTCGGTGCCCCTCCGGGCTATGTAGGCTATGAGGAAGGCGGCCAGCTCACCGAAGCTGTACGCCGCCACCCCTATTCTGTCGTACTGCTGGATGAGGTTGAAAAGGCGCACCCGGATGTATTCAACATCCTGCTGCAGGTACTGGATGAGGGCCGCCTGACGGATAATAAAGGTGTTACCGTAAACTTTACCAACACCATCATCATTATGACCAGCAACATCGGCTCTCACCTGATCCAGGATAAGATTGAGGAGACGGGTGGCCGCTTCAGCGAGGAAGTGTACCATGAACTGCAGGATAAGCTGCTGGATCAGCTCAGGAAAACGATCCGGCCGGAGTTTCTGAATCGGGTGGATGACATCATCGTGTTCCATCCGCTCAGTAAAGAACACATCCGTATGATTGTGGAGATACAGCTTAAGCGGGTAGATCAGATGCTGGAAAAGCGCGGTGTGAAAGTGAACATTACCGACGGCGTAAAAGACTGGCTGGCGGTCCGTGGATACGATCCTGTGTATGGTGCGCGGCCTCTGAAGCGCCTTATACAGACCCAGATCGTCAACAAACTGGCTACGCATTTAATCAAGCGTGATGATGAAGGCCCGGCAGAGTTCGAGGCCACACTCAGCCCGGATGGCGAAACCATTGAGTTTGCCGAGGTATTCAGCGATGCCGAAGCCTGGGCGGACTGATGCAGTTGCAGGATGCTGTAATTCTGCATGAAATTATACGCCGAAATCAATCATGTACAGGATATCCGCCAGTCGGCGGATATCCTGTATTTTTTTCTGGCAACGCCCGGGAAGGGGAACGTTATCGGGCCGGCTGCTAAATATGCTTTAGTGCAGGTTAAGGGTGCCCAAAGCCCCCTTTAGGGAATTCAGGAGGGATAAACCGAATCCGTAAATCAATTACCGGCATCTGCCAGAGGCAGGCTGAAGGAGAAAACCGAGCCTTTTCCCTTGTTATCTTCTACCCAAATACCTCCGCCGTGTCGTTCAACGATCTTTAGAGAGATGTAAAGCCCCACCCCAAATCCAGGATAGGTTTCCTTTATCTTGTCCTTCCCCTTAAAGAACCGCTGGAACACTTTCTGTTGATCCTCCCTGGATACTCCAATGCCGAAATCAGTGACCGATACCAC
Source organism: uncultured Balneolaceae bacterium (assembly GCA_937982515.1). Taxonomy (GTDB): domain Bacteria; phylum Bacteroidota; class Rhodothermia; order Balneolales; family Balneolaceae; genus CALJMB01. The sequence goes on along the minus strand of CALJMB010000326.1, from coordinate 1,809 downwards.
TACTTTTCCTGCATCCACCCGGTAGCGTATAATGATTTTATTCTCATCAGGCGAGTACTTAATGGCATTTTCCAGCAGGTTCATCAACACCTGCCCTATGCGGAACCTGTCGGCATAGACATATTGAGTGCCGCTGCCTCTTATTTCAATATCGTGATGGGAAACGTGCCTGAATGTATTGGCAGAATCTTCTATCAGCCCGGAGATAGGGAATAGTTCTTTTTCCAACTGCAGCTTCCCCTCTTCTATGCGGGAGATATCAAGCAGCTCTCCCGTTAGCCGGGATAGTTCATCTACCCTCTCACTGATTTTTCTGGCTTGCTCGGCATAAGCCTGATCTCCTGCTTCACTCAACTGGCGTTCAAACAGTTCAGCCTGTACTTTCATACTGGTAACCGGAGTTTGCAGTTCGTGGGAAGCTATGGACAGGAAGTTATCCCGCAGCCGAAGGGTTTCTTTCAGTTGCTGTTCAACCTGTTTACTTTGGGTGATATCGATGCTTACGCCAATACGGCGGTCCTGAACCCCGTTTTCATCGAAAATAATTTGCCCGCGATCTAATATCCAGTGCAGGGATCCATCCGGCCATACTACCCGATATTCGACCTCGTACAATCTGTCGGCATCTGCTGCCTGTTTATATTTATTTCTCACTTTCTCAATATCATCCGGATGTACGGCCTCCAGAAAATCCTGGTAGCTGAGAGAGGCCTCGGGCGGGTAACCGAGCTGTTCTTTAAATTCATCGGACACGAAATTAAATACCTTGTTTTTGGCATCTACCTCCCAAAAACCGATATTCGCGCCTTCAAGGGCTATTTTAAGCTTCCGCTCCTGCTCTACTATCTCCTGGCGGTACTCTACCTGCCCCGTAACCTCATAACCGATAATAAAAAGTCCGTATACTTCTTCTTTTATATCTTTTAAGGGCTGGCAGATCAAGTTGAAATACCTTTCTTCGAGCTCTCCTGTGCCTTTAGAATCTATAGAAGCTTTGAATTCGTTGGCGAAAAAAGGCTCGCCTGTGGTATAGATGCGATTCAGTATTTTCAACCCGTTGCCTGCCTCTCCTTTATAGCCTTTAAAGTAAGATAGAATATCCTTTGCCTGCACTCCGGGACGAAGCAGACGATTTCCATATAACTGGCGGAACCTCTGATTCATGTAGCGCAACCGGTGATCGGGCCCTTCCAGTATACATGTTGGCATGGGTGTATTGTCGAATAACTCCTCTATGAGATTAAGTCTGTAGCTTCTGAACCCTGTCTGATTATGTTCTTCCGGAGTTTCTTCTGTACTCATATATAAGAACGATTATTAAAAAATCTCTTGTCTGCACCGGAACAAAACGCACAGCACACCCAAATATTTCAGAACGTACTCACCATACGTTTCCTAATTCGATGCGCCGGGGCAGACTTTACGGCGAAGAGCGCCTTCAAAATTCACTCAGGCAGTACCGTACCCTGCAACTTTTTGATCAACCTTATATAACTGTTGTGCTTTTAGTTTAACCTGACTGTAAGATGATGTTCTTGACTGTTTTTATACTAAGCGATCATTCTAACCTCTCTAAGAGATTTTGTTCCGAAGTATAAAGGGTTCTCTGTTACAGATAGCGGTTGTGTCTTGAGCAGAGGCCGGAAGGCCGTGCAGAGCGGTTACGTTCTTCTTAGGTATAGCGCGAACGTCCGTTCGTGCTCCTGTCTGCGCCATTCAATAAATCCCCTATAGGGGATTTAGGGGTGAACCCGTCTTCGGAACAACGTGTGAACGTGTGAACCGGCAACCCGGGTTCATCCGCCCAAG